>NZ_SOGD01000029.1:0-340917 GCF_004402345.1 Cryobacterium sp. TMT2-15-1
CCGCCGCGTGACAACGGGCACAAACTTCCGATAACCTAACCCCGCGACCTGGGGAGCTTCGATGAGCAGGACTGGGGAATTTCGCTGAGCGCCGTCACCTTCCATGAACACTTGGTTGAACAGCGGAAATTCGTCACATTCCTGTCGCTGATGTTCGGGACTTCCCTCTCGTTTCGAGGACATCGCGTGAGGGATGACCGCTACACGACCAAAACCACGGGGGGTCAGATAATGGACTATCCCTCCGTTGAGCTCATCAGTCGGCAAACTATCCGCGAATACTCCAAACCTTTGCCGCCCAAGAAGGAACTGGACTACCCACTTGTTCGGATGCCTCAGCTTCAGTCCGAGTCTCTTTCTCGATGGTCTGACAACTACGACCAATGGGAGAGGTTCATTCTGCCTATCTCAGGGGTCTACCGGGTGCCAACGTCTATGTCATTCGTGGAGAACATCGCCCTCAACTCCGCAATGAGCCTCGAGGCGCTCGGCTCTGTCCTCGTCGGCTACGTCGAGGGCGAGGAGGCCACCTATCAAGAGGGCAAGCGGACGGTCGAATTCGCGACGAAGATGAAAGATCCGACGACGCCAAAGAAGGTGTCTTCTCGCTGGAAAACGGTGGCTACAGACATCTACCGTGGCATCAAGCCCCTCGGTCTCAACTGGACACAGATCGCCGCGTCAGAGATTGGCTTGGCACGGGCGGTAGCGAACAACTACAACACCCTCAAGCATCCAAGCAAGGGCTCGTTCCCCGATCCCCTTCATACACGGCTTCTCAGCGATATTTCGTCAGGGATTGTTCGGCTCAATGCTCTCAAGCTAGTAACAGACGATGAGGGTCTCCTTACGGGGTCGCAGTCCTCCCAGCTGTTCCGACGCACACTGAGCATTTTCGCTGATGAGCGGCTGTTCGTTGCGGATAACGGAGAGATCGTCTCGCTCGATCCAGAAGTTCCAACGGCCGATGAGGGGTCGTAACGGCTATGCGCCGCGACTTTGCGGGATACCACGTGCTGGCAAGCGGCCAGAGTCTCACAACTGAAGTGCCTCACATGCCATGGGATACAAGACGCTGAAGCTCGCTCGGGATCGCCGAGGGCCTTAGATTCGATGCGCCAAATAGCGATCACAGAACGCCGCCACAAAGCACAAACAGTCACATTGGACGATTTGGTCGTCGTTTGCAGCACGCAGAATAGATGACTGGTTGTGTGACAATTTTTGAGTGCGTTGAGATGACGATCACGTTGTCACGTAATCGGACGTTTAAATGACAGGGGTTGAGCATGCTCGTCGGATACATGCGCGTGTCAAAAGCTGATGGTTCGCAGAGCACTGATCTACAGCGAGACGCACTCCTGGCCGCCGGCGTCGCGGCAGAGGATCTCTACGAGGACAAGACATCCGGCAAGAAGGACGACCGGCCACACCTGGCGGCCTGCCTGAAGGCGCTGCGTCATGGTGACACGCTCCTGGTTTGGAAGCTGGACCGGCTCGGCCGAGACCTGCGTCATCTGGTCAATACGGTGCATGACCTCACCGACCGTGGCATCGGCCTCAAGGTGCTCACCGGAGAGGGGGCAGCGATCGACACCACGACGGCACCTGGGAAGCTCGTCTTCGGAATCTTTGCTGCTCTCTCCGAGTTCGAGCGGGCGCTCATTTCTGAGCGCACTGTCGCCGGGCTTGCCGCAGCTCGAGCACGGGGGAGGACGGGTGGGCGGCCGTTCAAGATGACGCCGGCCAAGGTCCGCCTGGCCATGGCCGCGATGGGTCAGAAGGAAACGAAGGTTGGCGACCTCTGCAAGGAGCTCGGGATCACCCGGCAGACGCTGTACCGCCATGTCTCACCTACGGGGGAGCTGCGGTCGGACGGTGCGAAGCTCCTATCGAAGAAGTAGTGGCCCCACCTGGTCACTGTCAGAAGGGAAGGCCCACCGCGTCGAGATCGGGCATCACGCCGTGCAGCACGCACGGTGTCGACGCGATGGCCCGCTTCGCTCTTCTCGGACCGCAATGTGACTTGTAAAGTAATCCTCAACATCAGTTCGGCACGCCCAGGTAGAGGACCCTGCATGCAAACACCGCGCGACAGTGAAATGGTAGGTCTCGTCGATCGTTGGGGTGCCCACTTCGGTTGGTTCGACGGCAAGATCGACTTAGGAATTCATGATTTCAGTGCGTTCGCGACATCCGATTGCACCGTCACCGCCCACGCCCCGCTGTGGGGCACCAAGGAGGGCGCGGAACGGGCGATTCCGATCCAAGACGTCCGCCAGCAACTCGCCCGCCTCCTGAAATGGGCGCGTGTCACCCGTCGCGACATGCAGCTGGCCATCCATCCGGATGGTGACGCACTGGGCATCTTCGTCCGAGTCGAGGGCCGCCTCCCGCTCCTGCCAATCACCGTACGCACCATGCGGTTGGCGTTCGTGGTCACGGCCGCCAAGACTGCCGACGGGCTCAGAATCAGCAAGGTCGACGAGTGGTCCGCTGCTGATCCCGAAGCAGCGCGCCGGATACTCGTGGATCACCACGACTGGCCGGCCGACACAGCCTTGCATCCACAGGTGGCCTTCGGAGCAGTGTCATGATGCTGACAATCTAGAGAGTGCCTCAACGACGGGCTACGCAGGCCAGCCCCTCGGAGACGTTGCTGTGCACGGCCTGCGAGGCGAGGTGGCCAGGCACATGGAACTCGCGTTTGGCGCAGAGGGACCACGGCGCCGATGCCCCGGGGGCCAAAGAAGACTTTGCTGGGTGGTGTGTTCTTGCAGGCCTATGCTCCATGCCGGGAGACCATGATCTTCGATTTGTGCCATGTCCGAACGTACGCACGGTGGCGTGCATCCCGTGAGCCTGTCGACCAATCCAGGCTGTTGAACAGAGGTCCCTCTTGAACCGATCGTCCGGCCGCACGACCGTTCGCCTTCTCAACGATGGACCGATGAAGTGGCCACTGTGGTTTGGCAACGCGATTGCTGATGATCGAAGCCGGCAGCCGATCTCTGGTGCTCTTGAGCTGGAGCTTCTGGAATGGACCAGGTTCTACCACGAGCACTATGACGACGAGTGGGACAGCAACGAGAACTCGATGCGCTACAACGAGACGGGGCGTGCTGTCGCACTACGAGTCTCCGCGGAGCTCGGCTCGGAATATCGCCTTCTTGTGCAGCTTCAGCGGACGGCATCAGAACCGCAGAGGTGGATCGAGGTGGGCGTATAGGCTCTGACCCGACGCGCGCCAGGTATCAATCGTCACAGGTGATCCGCCCTCAACTCACCTGGCACGTAGGGATTTGCTGTCCATTGAGGAACCTTCTGCGGGCGTTTGTTGGTAAGTGGCCTGCGAGCTTGGCAGTCTTGTCGAGATGCATCGGAGCCGGAGCCTTGGGTTGGGTATGCAGGGCCGCGGCAATAGGCTGTGGCTAACCGAGGGGGACATCGGGGAATCGCTTTGGGTCCTCCGCTCGCATCCCACCTGTTCAAAACAGTTACGTGATGTGGCCGGGACGGAGCTCAAGAAAGGATCCTCGCAGTGGAGATTGTGACCGCATTCGCTGGGGCCGTGCTCTCACTGGTCGTCCTTGGAATCGCGCTCTATGCGGTGACCCTGGCAACCAAGCTGTTCAGATATTGGCGACTGGCTCGCTCTGCGGAGCGAGAGCGGAGAAGGCACGAGCTTTCCGATGCGGGGATTCGCGATTCGCTTCAGGTGGCTGGATTCAAGGACTCGGAAATCGAAGATGCTCTCCGGAACTCCGGGAGCGTTGGGCCACCGACACCTCAGGAGTGAGACGCTGACGGGAACCTTGACGAGGACAACGCGACTCGCACGTTCGAGACGATAGAGTCGCGAAAACTGATTGGATCATCACATGCGCAGCAGAAGAGGCAGCATTATTGGGTTGGTCGTCGGAGTTCTGATCGCGTTGGGTGCGGCCATCTTCCTTACGAACACGGGAATCCGCGTCGATGAGCTGGGCACTTCCCCGACGCTGGGTGAGCAATTCCTTGGCTGGGGCGGCTTGCTAGTCGGAACAGTCCTAGCCGTTGCATCCATCATCAGGATGCTCGTTTCGAACGAAGGCACGCGCACAGGCTCATAGGCCTGCCCTCCCCGCCAAGGCGGAGGCGCTTGCGAAATCGACGTGCGCGGCTCACTCGCTGGCCCATTCGGTCTCAGGGAAACCCGTTGCGAGTGGTCATCCCAAGACGATCGAGACTCTCACCGGGGGCGGCCGCGCGGCCGGCATCGCGTGGTTGGACCGCGGCCGGCCGACGCGGTCTCAATGAAACGTTTTCGGAACAGTGGCTGCAATGATGTGGAAATGGACAAGCAAAGTCGCTCCATCAGGGCTCTCGCAACGCTGCTGGTCGTTACATCAGCAGCGTTGCTTTCGGCGTGCAGTCAGCAGCCAGGTACTGAGGTCACTGCGCTTGGACGCGCTCAGACTTCAACGGATGAGTTGCCGGCCGGCCTCGACGCCGACGAAGAATTGGGAGTGGCACCCGACTCCTCTCGTCTGCTTTCGGAGCAAACAGGAGTGGACTACTTCGCAGCGCGCTCCGCGTCAGGCAAGGAGGTCTGTTTCATCGTGTTCGCGTCACTCTCTGCATGGACAAGTGCGTGCTCGACTGAGTTGCCGATTGAGCTCTACTTGGCCGGGGTTGGATCTGCGCAGTTGATCTCCGAGTCCAACCTTCCCTCGTCAGATAACTGGACCCAGGTGGCGGACAATCTTGCTATCGGCAAGTGAGCACCGGCGATTCAGGCAACAACGTGTGCTGGGGTGCCCGTAAGCCGGACCCTCATGGGCACAGAGCCAAGGTCCGTGGTGGCGTAAATGAGCGGTGCATGCGAGTGTGGAATTTGTGCTGCCGAGTATGGAAATCGACACGAAACGGCCAGGGAGCTTCTGCTGAAGGGGCCGTCCCGTTTGCTCCGCCCGGGAGAATTCGCAGTCAGGCGCGTCTAAAGGAACGCCGGTCCCGTGAATAGCGTCGGGAACTTCAGGCTCTCCGTCTCCACATCTGGATGACATTGTCCGCGGCCTCCGTCTCGACCACAACCCGCTCCCGTTCTTGCTCTGCGGCCTGGCGTGCTCGGACTTTCCCTGCCACGTCGAGTAGGTCCCACATTTGCTCGCCGGTTACTGACACGCCGCGGGCGCCGGTGCGCCGGGTGCGGCCACGGATGAGGGCGTAGTGGGTGCGGAACACGGGTGCCCCGATCGCAGCTTGGGCGTCGTGGAAGAACACCACGTTGGATACCGGCCCACTGCCGTCGTCGAGGGAGAGGAAGACTACGCGTTTGCCGCTGCGCATTGGGGGTGTGTGGGTGGCGCGTCGGACCCCGGCGACGAGTACCTCGGTGCCGCCCGGCAGGTTGACGAGCTCCGACGCGGGGGTGACTCCGAGTTCTTTGAAGAGTGGGTAGAAGCGGGTCATTTGGTGCTGGCTGACGGGGAGGCCGAGGTCGCGGAGTTCGACGTCTGTTTGGGTGCGGCCGCGGAGGTCGAGGGCGGTGACTGCCCGGTAGAAGTCGGGCAGGGGGAGTTCGATGTCGAAGGCGAGCTGGTCGGGGCCGACGGGCAGGGCCTTGCCGCCGAGGCCTTGGATGTGGGCGAGGAGGTCGCCGCGGCGGGCGCGGTCGTAGCCGATGAACGAGTCGAGGGCGCCGACCCGGGCCAACGCTTCGAACGTGCGCCGGCGCGGCCGCACCCGGTCCCGGAAGTCCTGCAGGGATGAGAACGGTTGATGCTCCGCGATCCGCTGCCGCTCCACCGCACTGGACCCGGCGAGTTCGGGCAGGGCGAGGCGGATGGCGAGCTGCCCGTCGCCCAGCTGCTCGACCCGGTAGTCCAGTGCGGATTTTTGGACGTCGAGGCCGAGGACGGGGACGCCGAGGTTGCGGGCTTCGGCGACGATCAGGTCCTTGGGCCAAATGCCGGGGTCGTGGGTGAGGAGCCCAGCGAAGAACGTGGCTGGGTGGTGCGTTTTCAGCCAGGCGCTCTCATAGGTGGTCCGGGCGAATGCGGCCCCGTGTGCTTTGGCGAACCCGAAACTGCCGAACCCGGACAGAACCTTCCACGCCCGGTCGACGGCAGGCGCCGGAAACCCTGTTGAATCTTTTCCGTCGACCGAGCTTGTTACTCGAGTAGATTGGCCCGAGGACATTACTAGAACAACTAGGGAGAAGTATGAAAAGCACGTGCAGCATGAAAAACGCTGTCGGGGGAGCACTGCTAGGCGTCGCCGTGCTCGCGCTCGCTGCATGCGGCGGGACCACGACCGCCGCGGGTGAGGCAACGACGGACGCGGGCGGCGGGGACGGCGTCGAGATCAAGTTAATCGACGCGCAGCAGGATTTGCTCAGCTTTCCTTCCAACCGCGACCCCCTGAAGTGGCCATTTCGTCAAGACAGCATCTGGAACCTCCCCCTCTCGGACAGCGCCGTCTACCTCCCTGCCGATATAGGGAAGGCCACGGAGTGGGGAATGACCACCGACGAAGACCTGATCATCCTGACGCCGGATGCGCCGCTAACCGACGTCTTTACGAACTATAAGGACTGGTCCCCCAACCCAGACGGCAACCTCCGCTGCGCTGCCGAAGGTCCCCTGCTCACCCAATTGCCCATCCCCGCCGAGTGGACTAACGACCAACCCGCCGGCACCACCCCCAACGCCTCGGCCGCCGTCCTCAAGCAAGACGGCCTCACCCTATTCCAGACCCAGCCCCTCCACCGCTGCACCGCTGGTGGCTACGCCACCTCGCACTACGTTTTCAACGAAATGAACATCAAAACTGGTGACGGCATAGAAGGCTCACACGGTGGCAGCCGGATGAGCTCTATCGGCGGCTCAGTTCGCATGGGTGAACTGGCGCCGGGGGGCGTGATTCGTCACGCCCTGAAAATCAACCTCTTCGGCAAACTCAACCTGTTCTGCGCGTCCGGTGAGAGTGACGGCAAAGATGGCTACCGTTGGCCGGCGCTGGCGTCGGACTCCGGGGCGTGCAGTGGGGTGTACGGGGGCACCAACCCGGCGTTGCAGCAAGGGTCGCTGCTCGCGCTGCGACCCGACTTCGACGCTGGCACACTGGAAACCGAGCCTGCCAGGATCGTGGCAAGTGCGCTGCGCGATTACGGGGCGTACGTGGTGGACGACACGGGCTGGAATGTATATGCGCTGATGACCGAGCGTGGCCCGGCGGGAGATGTGGCGGTGGAATTCAATCAGACGTGGGGGTTTGAGCTGGCTCCGCAGAGCCGAGACAACGCCTGGTCGCGGGATATGGACCGCATCTTCGGGGTGCTGAACGTGGTGGACAACAGCGCGCCGTCTACCCCGGGCGGCGGCCCCCTCAACTCGACTCGTCGTCAGCCCCTCGCCCCAGCGTTCGAATAAGCCGCCCACAAGAGCTGCACGTTGAGACGCTCAATGTCCTTCTACGGAGATCTCATCGCGGTGGCGTGCCGTGACGTAAAACGTGCCTCTGACCTTCAATGGTGTGTCTTGCGACGGACAGATCAGAGGCTCATCGCAATCTGGGGTGTAGTCGGGGTTTGAACCCGCCGGCCTGGAGCCAGGATCTGGCAATGTAGTTGGTGAGGAAGCCGAGGGCAGAGCTACGAAGGTGCTCGAGGCGGCCGTTGATCACCCTTGTTTGCCGGTGCCGGGGGTCCGAGATGGGGCAGCCTGAGTGAGCCTGTCAAGTTGTTTGTGTAAGAGAGTGGGACTCGTTTATAGGTTGGGGTTGATTCGTTCGGGGTAGGCGAGGGCGAGTTGGGCGAGGGCCTGTTTCCAGTTGGTGGTGATTTGGCCTTCGACGAGGCGTCCCTCGGCTTTGCGGTGGGTTGTGCGGGTGCCGCCGCGTACCTTGGCTCGCTCTCTGGCTCGTTTGTCTTCGATGTTGCAGATCGCGAGCCAGAGCAACTCCACGACGGCATGGGACGCGACTAAGCGAGTGAATAGGCCGGGTCAGCCCAGCTGGCCTCGGTCGCCTCGATCAGATGATCGAGGGCGGCCCGCCAGCCGTCGGTAGTCGGCACTGGAGCGGCCTCATCACCGGCGTTCTGCGCGGTGTAATGAGGCCACGGCTCGGCCGGAGCCCTCTCGCCTTGAACGCTTGAGGAGTACTTGGGTCCCCATTAAACATAGATTTCGAGCGAACGGCGCGCGGGGTTGGACAGGTTCGAAGCTTTTCGACTGGCACCCGAAAACGAACGTATAAATGACAGGGGTGGAGCATGCTCGTCGGATACATGCGGGTATCGAAGGCCGACGGGTCGCAAAGCACCAATCTCCAACGAGACGCGCTCCTCGTTGCCAGCGTCGACCAAGCCAACCTTTACGAGGACCAGGCATCCGGCAAGAAAGATGACCGCCCGCACCTGGCGGCCTGTCTAAAGGCGCTGCGGCCGGGCGACACTCTCTTGGTCTGGAAGCTTGATCGGCTCGGCCGAGACCTGCGCCACCTGGTCAATACGGTGCATGACCTCACCGATCGGGGCATCGGCCTCAAAATTCTCATGGGTGAGGGCGCAGCGATCGACACCACGACCGCATCCGGCAAGCTCTTTTTTGGAATCTTCGCCGCCCTCGCAGAGTTCAAGCGGGCGCTCATCTCTGAGCGCACTGTCGCCGGGCTCGCCTCTGCTCGAGCGCGGGGGAGGACCGGTGGGCGGCCGTTTAAGATGACTCCAGCGAAGGTCCGCCTGGCCATGGCCGCGATGGCTGATGGCCCTCGCCGTTGTGTTCGCCCTCCTGCTCGCGCTCGGGTCGGCATTGCTTGGGCGCGGCCGGCGCACAGCACCGCTGGCCGGCCTGCTCGAACTCGTTGCCGTGTCGTCGCCCACGTTTTGGATCGGTCTCGTGCTGATTAGCGTCTTCGGCTTCGGGCTTGGCTGGTTTCCGGTCGTCGCCACGGTGGGGTTCGGCGCTCTCCTCCTGCCAGCAGCGACCCCCGCCATCCCGGTGGCCGGCATCATCAGCCAGGTGCTGCGGCAGGGCCTCGATGACGCAGCAGCGCTGCCCTTCGTCGACACCGTGCGTGCCCGTGGTGCCAGCCACACCCGGCTCGTCGTGCGCCACACCCTGCGCCACGCCGCCGCCAGCAGCATCACGCTCACTGGGTATATGGTCGGCTCGCTGCTCGGCGGGTCGGTGCTGGTCGAGACCGTCTTTGCCCGCCCAGGGCTTGGCCGCGTAGCCCTCAACGCCATCGTTGACCGGGACGTACCCGTGGTGCTCGGCATTATCGTGCTCGCCGCGGTGGCCTTCTCCGTGATCAACCTGCTCGTCGACCTTGTCGCCGACCGCATCGACCCGCGCCTGGAGACTGAGCAGGCCTACGCATGAGCGTCCTCGTCGCCGTCCGGTCACGTCGAGTCAAGCGGATGCCCGCCCCGGCACTCTGGGCCGCCGCCGGGTTCCTCGTGCTCCTCGTGGTTTCGGCCCTTCTGCCCGGGGTGTTCACCGCCGCTGACCCCCTGCGCACCGACATCGGTGAGGCGCTGCTGGCGCCCGGCCCCGGGCATCCGTTTGGAACGGACCAGACTGGCCGCGACGTGTTCGCCCGGGTGATCTACGGTTCGCGGTACTCGCTCGCCATTGGCTTCGGTGCCACGCTGATCGCTCTGGTCGTGGGGCTCATGATCGGCTCATTTGCTGGGCTCATGCGCAGCCTCGGTGACGGTGTGCTGAGCCGCGCCATCGAGATCGTGATGGCCTTCCCGGAGTTTCTGCTGGCCTTGATCGTGATCGCAATCATCGGCCCGGGGGAGGCGAGCCTGCTCGTGGCCGTGGCCCTCGCGGTGATCCCCTCATACGCGCGCGTCGCCCGGGTGCAAACCCTCGTGGTCAAGCGCGCCGGCTACGTGGAGGCCGCGCGCACGCTTGGTGTGTCGCCCGCGGTGACCGTGCTGCGCCACGTGCTACCCAACACCCTCGGCCCGCTGCTGGTCATGGCCACCATGGGAGTCGGCACCGCTATCACTGCCGCAGCCGGCCTGAGCTTTCTCGGCCTCGGGCCGAAGCCGCCAACGCCGGAGTGGGGACTCATCCTCTCGGAAGGCCGCAATTTTCTCGCCAGCGCCTGGTGGATCGCCGTGTTCCCCGGGCTCGTGATCACCGCCACCGTGGTGTCGACAAGCATTCTAGGCCGACACCTGCAGGCCCGATGCGCGCGGCGGCAGCGATGAGCGTCATCACGGTGCGCAACCTGCGCGTGGTTCTGCCGGGCTCGTCGACCGCCGTGGTCGACGGCGTCTCGTTCAGCATTGCCGCCGGGCAATGCCTCGGCATAGTGGGGGAGTCCGGTGCCGGTAAGACGGTGACCGGCCGCAGCCTGATCGGACTCACCCCGGAGGGCGCACGGGTCACCGCCGAGGAACTGACCGTGGCCGGAGTTGACGCTCGAGACCTGACCGAGCCGGCTTGGCGACGCCTGCGCGGTGCCCGCGTTGGCCTCGTGAGCCAGGACGCCCTCGTCTCCCTTGACCCTCTGCGCCGGGTGGGCGCCGAGGTGGCCGAACCCCTCGAGGTGCACGAACCCACACTCGGCCGCGCCGACCGTGCCGGCCGGGTGCTGCAGCTGCTCGATCAGGTGGCCATGCCAGAGCCCGCCATGCGCGTGCGTCAATACCCGCACGAACTTTCCGGTGGCCTGCGCCAGCGCGCACTCATCGCCTCGGCCCTCGCGGCTTCGCCGGCCGTGCTGATCGCTGACGAACCCACTACAGCCCTCGACGTGACCGTTCAGGCCCAGATTGTGGTCCTGCTGCGCCAGCTGAAGGAGTCGGGCCTCGCGCTGCTGCTGATCAGCCACGACCTTACGATTATCCGCCGGCTCGCCGACGACATCGCCGTGATGAAAGACGGGCGGTTCGTCGAGTTGCAGCCTGCGGCCGACCTGTTCGCCGCGCCGCAGCATCCGTATACTCGCGAGCTTTTGGCGGCGGCGTCGCAGAGCCGACCGCCGGCCCCGCCGAACACCGGCCCCGTGGTGCTCGCCGCGCGGGACCTCGCCAAGACCTACGGCCTGGCGGCCGCGCAGCTACACGCTGTGAACGGGGTCTCGTTCGAGCTGCGCGCCGGCCACACCGTGGGCATCGTGGGCGAGTCGGGGTCGGGCAAGAGCACGGTGGCACGGATGCTGCTGGGCACGGAAACCCCGGACCGCGGCGATGTTCTGTTGCACGGTGAGCCCTGGAGCCGAGTGCCGGAATCGACGCGGCGGGCCCGACGCGGCGGCATCCAGATCATCCACCAGGACTCCCTGAGTGCCTTCGACCCGCGGGCGACAGTACTGCAGATCCTGTCGGAGGCAATCGCTCTGGATGGCACCCGGCTCGGGCGGCGTCGACGGCGCGAACGCCGGGCGCGGGCGATCGAGCTACTCGAGCTGGTGGCACTGAACGATTCCCTGCTGGGGCGGCGGGCGCACCAGCTCTCCGGCGGGCAGCGCCAGCGCGTGGCGATCGCCAGAGCGCTGGCCCGGCAGCCGAGTATCTTGGTCTGTGACGAGCCGGTGTCGGCGCTGGACGCGTCTATTCAGGCCCAGGTGCTCAAGCTGCTGGCATCCTTGCAGGAAACGACGGGGCTGGCGATGGTGTTCATCTCGCACGACCTCGCAGTGGTACGCGCGCTCAGCCACGACATCCTCGTGATGAAGGATGGCGTTGTCGTGGAGCAGGGACCGGCTGCGGCGCTATTTCTTGCGCCGCAGCATCCGTTCACCCGGGAACTGCTCGCCGCGCACGCCACGGCTTAGTCGGAACAGCCAACGGCCGGGTCGAATCCATGAAGACCAAGATCCGACTCATCACCCGCATCGCTTTCGGCTTCACATCCCCGACGCCCTGATCGCCCTCACCATGCTCAGCCTCGGCGGCCATAAACCGGTACTCCCGAGCAGGGTTTAACCCACGGTTACGACAGGACAGCTTTGACGTACTTGATCGGCTCGACGCTGGCATTGCGGACGACCTGGAGTGATGTGTTGTGCACTTGCGGCGCGTAGTCGGAGACGTTGCGGTCGCGCCGATTGTTCCACGCCGAGTTGTTCTCAAACGTGGCCAGGTGCGCATACTGACCCGCTGAGGACACTCCCAGCTCAAATGAGCCCTGCGAGCGGATCTCGGCCACGTAGTTCACGACCTCGTTGTGCTCGGCGACAACGACGGCGATCTCGGATCGCAATGTTTGGAACTGGTCGGAACTGGTCGGAACTGAAATAGCGATCCTTGCGGACCTTCCAGATGATCGGGCTGGCGATCAGAACCAGTGCAAGCGCGGCCAAGGCGGCAACTCCGCTTCCGGTGGTTCCGCCAAGGACGAGGGGCGCCGCAATGAGCAGCATGATTTAAAGCGGTTTGGGCATGATGCCATCTTTTCGTGATGTGACGTAGACAAGCTCATTCTGGCGGGCACTTCTGACACAAATGTCTCTTATCCAGCAAAAACGGGTCAACACCTCCAGTGGGAGCGAGGCAGAGGGCAGAGGAAACTCAGGCGGGCTGGCGGCTGCGGATTAAATGACGATGCACGGCCAGGGATGCTCGAACGGCCGCTTTTTGGCGCTGCGAATTGTCCTGGTCGTGCGGTGGAGCGATGAGTGGCGGGTGGGTGCGCGAGGTTATGTTCGGAGCGGCGGGTCGAGTTCTGCGCCGTCTGCGGCGCCGGGTAGCACCTTGAGTGGCCAGTTGGCCTTGTAGTTGGAGTGGCCATCGCGGTCCCGACGTCGAGTCGTTGAACGTAACGGCCCCATGCCCGTTGGGGCAGTCGGTTTGCCTTGCGTTGCCTGCGTGGCACGGTCAGTGAGGAACTTAGACCGACATCTAATGCGTTGCCACTCGCGTTCACGGAGTTCTCCCGCCCGTGAACAGATACGCAATCATGGGTACGCTCGATGGAGTGCGTTTGCGGAACTAGTTGACGTGCCGCTCGGCGGGCAATGTCCCGTCGCGTTCAGCTCGAACGTGAAGGAAAAACCGTGTCTGATCACGCAAGAATCAAGGGCCACACCGTGACCCGCACCGTGCACATCGAGGCCTCGCGCGCGAGCGTCTGGAAGGCGCTGACCGACCCCGAGGTGATGGTCAAGTGGTTCGGCGACGGTGTGGAGTTCGCCGCGCTCGAGCCCGGTGCTAACGGGAGAATCGACTGGGATGATTACGGCAGCTTCCCGATCGAAATCACCGAGGTGGTGCCCGACGGCTCGTTCGGCTTCCGTTGGTCGGGAATCCCCGCTGAAGAGCTCGACGAGTACTCGACGCACGTGCGATTTACCATCGGCGATGCTGGTACCGGGACGGATGTCACGGTGATCGAATCGGGCTTCGACACACTCCCCGGCGGCACCCGCTACCGTCGCGAACGTCTTGAGCAGAACCGAGAGGGCTGGGACGTCGAACTCGACGAGCTTGCGATCTTACTCGAGGGTGTCACCCAGTAGTTCACGAATACGGGAGAGTCGCTCGACGAGTTGGCCACGTTGCTCGGCCGGTCGAGGATTATTTGGCAGAGCGCAGAGGATGTGCGCGAAAGTGCCGAAAAATTGTCCACTGATTCAGCGGCCTCCGAGTTATAGGAACAGCCCGCCACAGGGTCGTGCTCAGAACTGGTTGATTCTGGTCTTAGAACAAGTCTTAAAACGAATGGCCTCCGAGATTTCGGAGGCCATTCGTCGTTACCGGGGTGGATTGTCCTCGTGGGGAGGCGTTTCCTGACGAGGATCCCCTGGAGGCGACGAGGGCCCCGGTCACGTCACGTGAACGCCGACTGAAGCAACCTGCTTCGGCGTCGACTTGGTTCAGGCGCGCGCTACCGTGCGTGAGTGCGGGCGAAGGCGGATGCCGCGGCGACCTGCTCCGGTGCCGGCCGCACCCCGGTGTAGCGCTCGAACTGCTCCGCTGCCTGCAGCGCGATGACCTCGGCCCCCGTGATCACGGTCTTGCCTGCCGCGCGCGCGGCCCGGATGAGCGGAGTCTCCGCGGGCAACGCCACCACGTCGAACACGCAGGTCGCGTCGGCGACCACCTCGGCGGAATAGGACAGGTCGTTCGCCTCGGCACCGCCGGTCATGCCGATTGGGGTAACGTTCACGAGCAGCGGTGCGGTGAGGCCGGTCGGCTCGGCCGTCCAGCGGTAGCCGAGCTCGGTGGCGAGAGTCCGGCCTCGAGCCTCGTTCCGGGCGATCAGGGTGCCGTGCTCGAACCCGGAATCGCGGAAGGCCGCTGCGACGGCCTTCGCCATTCCGCCGCTGCCGCGGAGCAGGAACGGGGTGGTCGGGTCGATGGCGCTCGCGCGGATCAGATCGGCGGCGGCGATGTAGTCCGTGTTCGAGGCCCGCAGGCAGCCGTTGTCGTTGACGATCGTATTGATCGACGCGATGGCGCTCGCCGAGTCATCCAACTCGTCGACCAGGGCGATGACGTCCTCCTTGAAGGGCATCGACACGGAGCAGCCACGGATGCCCAACGCCCGCACGCCGCCGATCGCGGCGGCAAGATTCGTCGTGGTGAACGCCTTGTAGATGAAATCGAGCCCCAGCTCGGCGTACAGGTAATTGTGGAAACGCGTGCCGAAATTGCTGGGCCGGGTGGCCAGGGAGATGCACAGGCGGGTGTCTTTGGTGAGCAGGGGCTGCAGTGTCATGCGGTCAAGTTTAGGAGCGGAAGCGCCGGCGCAAGCCCGGGCGGGAGGAGCGGGACCCAGTCAGCCGGCGGTGGACTCCCGCACGATCAGCTCCGGTTGGAACTCGATCTGCTCGTGCACGAAATCGTCGCCGCCGGCGGCTTCGCGCAGCAGCAGGTCGACGGCCGTGTGGCCGATCAGGGCGCTCGGCTGGCGGATCGAGGAGAGCGGCACGATGGCTGCCGCCGCGAAAGCGATGTCGTCGTAGCCGATGAGCGCCACGTCTTCGGGGACCCGCACATCGCCCAGCATGCTCAGGGCCTGCAGCACGCCGATGGCGAGCAGGTCGTTCGCCGCGAACACGGCGTCCGGCCGGTCGACCGGGTCGCGGGCGCGCAACTGCTCGCCCACGAAACGCCCCTGCAGCACCGAGAGGGACTCCGTGCTGATCACCTCGAGCGACACGTTCGGATGCTCCCGCACGGCCTGGCGCGCGCCCTCCAGCCGGTCGGCAACCTGACGGATGCTCTGCGGCCCACCCACGAACGCGATCCGGGTGCGCCCAATCGAGGCCAGGTGCTCCGCGGCGAGGTGCCCGCCGGCCACGTCGTCGACGGCCACGGAGGAGAAGCTGTGGTCGGCCGTCTGCCGGTCGACGAGAACGGTGGGAGTGCCGCGGGCGCGCAGCCGCACGAGCCGGTCCCCGACCTCGCCGAGCGGGGAGATCAAGACTCCGTGCACACGCTGCTCTTCGAACAGGTCGAGGTAGGCACTCTCCCGGTCGATGTTCTCGTCGCTGTTGCCGAGAAGCAGGGTGAGACCCTCTTCGGCGGCCCGGTCCTCGGCGCCCCGCGCGACATCCGTGAAGAACGGGTTGGCGACGTCGAGCACGACGAGCCCGATGCTGCGGCTGCGGCCGGCCCGCAGTTGCCGGGCAGCGTCGTTGCGCACGAAGCCGAGGTCGGAGATTGCCGTCTGCACCCGTTCCACGGTTGCCGGGGAAACCTTGTCCGGCCGGTTGAGCACATTGGAGACGGTGCCGACCGACACCCCGGCGCGAGCCGCGACTTCGCGCACACTCACCGTTGCCATCGTCACCCTTTCGCCTCGCGCGTTGCTGCCTCTAGGTGAAGTGTAGATCACCGCACCGCAGATTGAAACGAATCAATACGCGAGACCCATTCGAGGTCTCGGTTGAATCTCATTGCGGGAATTGCACTTTTTCTGCTGTTGACGGATGCCCCAACCTCACCCTATATTCGCTGATACACGATCTCTGAAACGATTCACCCTCAATGTGGAGGCACTCGACGCCATGCAAACTGAATCCCTGCCCGCAGGCGATCGGCCACCCGAACCTCGCTTGACCCTCTCCGGTGCCGTCAAGGCATTCGGACCGGTCGTCGCCCTCGCAGACGGGAACATCGAAATCCTCCCGGGTGAGATCCACGCCCTGGTCGGGGAGAATGGGGCCGGCAAGTCCACCCTCGTGAAAATCCTGGCCGGGCTCTACCGCCTCGACGCCGGTGAGTTCCAGGTTGAAGGGCAGCCGGTGTCGTTCCGCACCGTGGCCGACAGCAAGGGCGCCGGCATCTCCGTGATCTATCAGGAACCCACCCTGTTCCCCGACCTCACGGTGGCCGAGAATATCTTCATCGGGCGCCAGCCGAAAGGCAGGCTGGGCCTGATCAGTCGGGCCGCCATGCGCACCGCCTCCCGCGACCTGTTCGACCAGCTCGGCGTGCGCATCGACCCCAACCGGGTGGCCGAGGGCCTGTCGATTGCCGACCAGCAGATCATCGAGATCGCCAAGGCCATCTCCCAGGGCGCCACGGTGCTCGTCATGGACGAGCCGACCGCCGCGCTGTCGGGCATCGAGGTGGAGCGCCTGTTCCAAGTTGCCCGCAACCTGCGGGGCCAGGGCGCGGGCATCCTCTTCATCTCGCACCGGTTCGACGAGGTGTTCGCCCTCTGCGACCGCATCACCGTGATGCGGGACGGCCGCTACATCGCGACTCACGTCACCAGCACGGTGACCGTCGACGCCATCGTGCACGAGATGGTGGGACGCGATGTCGGGGCGCTGTTCCCCAAGGAGGTCGCCCCGGTGGGCGACACCGTGCTCTCCGTGAAGGGGCTCGGCCGCGCCGGCCTCTTCGCAGACGTGACCTTCGACGTCAAGGCCGGCGAGGTCGTGGCCCTCGCCGGACTCGTCGGGGCCGGGCGCACGGAGGTCGCCCGGGCCGTCTTCGGCATCGACCCCTACGACCGCGGCACGGTCGAGTTCCTCGGACAGCGCCTCAAAGCGCACAGCCCCAAGGCCGCGATCGACGCCGGCATGGGTTTCGTGCCCGAGGACCGCCGCAAGCAGGGACTCGTGATGGACCTGTCCGTGGGCCGCAACACCGCGCTGACCCTGCGCGACCGGGTCGCCCGCTTCGGCATCATCAACGGCCGCGCCGAACGCGCCGCCGCCGTCGAGTGGAGCCGGCGGCTGCAGGTCAAGACCTCCTCGCAGGAATACGCCGCATCCACCCTCTCCGGCGGAAACCAGCAGAAGGTCGTGCTCGCCAAGTGGTTGGCCACCGACCCGAAGTTTCTGATCGTCGACGAACCCACTCGCGGCATCGATGTAGGTACCAAGAGCGAGGTGCACCGGCTCATCTCCGACCTCGCCAATCGGGGAATCGCCATCCTGATGATCTCGAGCGAACTGCCCGAGGTGCTCGGCATGGCCGACCGGGTGCTCGTCATGCACGAGGGGCGCATCACCGCCGAGCTGAGCCGCGCCGAAGCCACTCCCGAATCGATCATGCACGCGGCCACCGCGTCACTGGAGCGTACACAATGACCACTGCCCCGACCCGGCCGCCCGGCACGGGTGAGCACACCCCCGCCGCCCTGCCGTCCCGACTGGGAGCCCTCCTCCGCCTTCGGGAACTGCCCGTCACCGTGGCGCTGATCGCCCTGGTGATCATCACCACCGTGGTGAACCCGCTATTCCTCAGTCCCCAGGGGGTCAAGGACCTGCTGCTGAACGCGACCATCGTGATCATCCTCGCCGTCGGCCAGGCCCTCGTGATCATCACCCGCAACGTCGACCTCTCGGTCGGCTCCATCCTCGGCCTGGTCGCGTTCGGCACCGGCACCCTCTTCGCGACCGTTCCGGGCCTCCCGATCATCGTCGTGTTCCTGGCCGGGATGCTGCTGGGCGCCGTCCTCGGCGCGATCAACGGCCTCCTGGTGACGGTCGCCAAGGTTCCCGCGCTCGTGATCACCCTCGGCACGCTCTATATCTATCGCGGGCTCAACAACGCCTGGGCCGGCGGCACGCAGTACTTCGCCGGGGACCGGCCCGACGCCTTCGGTTCACTCTCGGTCGACACCGTGCTCGGCTTTCCGCTGATCACCCTGATCGCCATCGTCGTCGTCGTGATCGTGGCCGTCTACCTGGCGGGCACACGCCCCGGCCGCGACCTCTACGCGATCGGCTCGGACCCGGATGCCGCGACACTGTTCGGCATCCCGGTCAGCCGCCGCGTGTTCCTGGCCTTCCTGACCAACGGGGTGCTCGCCGGCCTCGCCGGGGTGCTCTACGCCAGCCGCTTCAACTCGGTCGGAGCCACCACCGGCAGCGGACTCGAGCTTGCCGTCGTCGCCGCGGCGGTCGTCGGCGGTGTGGCCATCTTCGGCGGCAGTGGCTCGGTCGTCGGCGCGGCCATGGGGGCCTTGCTCCTCACCACCATCACCAGCGCTCTCACGGCCCTGCGGGTCGACAAGTTCTGGCAAGAGGCCATCGTCGGCGTGCTGATCCTCAGCGCCATCATCATCGACCGGATCGCCAGCGTGCGAACGGCCCGCAAGCTCCGAACCAGTGAGGCCCGCAATGTCTGAGCCCAGCTCTTCCGCCATCCGCAGCGCGCCGGTGCCGCCGGCGGACAAGATCTCCTCCCTCGACACCCGGCTCATCGACACCACCAAGACCCTGCCGACCGAGCCGAAGGGCCGCACCGGGGCCGCCCGCATCCTGCTCGGCCGCGACGCGATCATGATCTACCTGCTGCTCGCCTTCGTGCTCTACGCGAGCATCGCGATTCCTCGCTTCGCCTCCCCGGTCACGGTCGGCTTCCTGCTGCTCGACGTGATCCCGGTGCTCCTGATCGCCATGCCGATGACCCTGGTCATCATCACCGGCGAGATCGACCTGTCCGTGGCAAGCATCGCCGGGCTGACCAGCGCGCTGATGGGCGTGCTCTGGGCCTCCGGCCTCGACATCGAGCTGGTCCTGGCGATCAGCCTCTTCGCCGGGGTGGTGGCCGGAGCCTTCAACGGGTTTCTGATCGCGGTGGTCGGGTTGCCGTCGCTGGCGGTCACCATCGGTACCCTTGCGCTCTACCGGGGGCTGGCGCTCGTGGTGATCGGCGACAATGCCGTCGCCAACTTCCCGCCCGAGCTCACGTCCTTCTTCACCTCGAAGATCGGCGGCACGGGCATCCCGACCGTGATGATCGGCGTCGCCGCCGTGGCCCTGTTCTTCGGGGTGTTGCTGCACCTGACCCCGTTCGGTCGCGGCCTTTACGCCCTCGGCTTCAGCGCGGAGGCCGCCACCTTCGTCGGCATCCGGGTGGCACGGGCCAAGTTCTGGCTCTACGTGGGCACCGGGTCGGTGTCGGCGCTCGCCGGGATCTACTGGACCCTGCGTTACTCCAGCGCCCGCAGTGACAACGCCAGCGGCCTCGAGCTCACGGTGATCGCGGCCGTTCTGCTCGGCGGGGTCTCGATCTTCGGCGGCAAGGGGTCGATCCCCGGGGTCATCGCGGGCGTGCTCCTGATCGGCACCATCAACTTCTCCCTTCGGCTCGAGCGGATCTCCGACGTGGTGCTCATCATCGTCACCGGATCCCTTTTGATCGCATCCGTTGTCGCACCGAGTGTTTTCGAGGCGCTCCAACGCTGGCGGCACGGCCGCCGGATGCACAAAACACTTCCCCAGGTACCTGCCTCGGGATCAATCAGCGCCACCGCACCTGGCGTCCAGGAAAGGAAATGACAATGGAGTTCATTCGCAATCACACCCGGAAAGGGGCGGCAGCCCGGCGGCTCGCGACGGTGACCGCGGTCGTCGCCGCCGTCGCACTGCTTGCCGGCTGCGCCTCCGACACCGGCACCGACTCCGCCGGCGGCGGCGGCGGAACCGACGGCGACCTCAGCATCACCTTCATCCCCAAGCAGCTCAACAACCCGTACACCGACGTGGTGCTCGGCGGCGGGGAGGCCGGCGCCGAAGAGGCCGGGTTCGCCGCGACCGAGGTCGTCGGCCCGCTCGAGGCCAGCGCGTCCAGCCAGGTGTCCTTCATCAATGCGGAGACCCAGGCCGGCACGAAAGTCATCGTGATCGCCGCCAACGACCCGGATGCCGTGGGTCCGGCCCTCGAGGAAGCCCGGGCCGCGGGCGCCAAGATCGTCGCCTTCGACTCGGACACCAACCCAAAGTACCGCGACGTGTTCATCAGCCAGGTCGTCGCCAAGGACGTCGCCCTGATCCAGGTCGAGCTGATCGCAGAACAGATCGGCGGCTCCGGTGAAATCGCGATCCTGTCGGCCACCGCGAACGCCACCAACCAGAACGAGTGGATCAAGTTCATGGAGGAGGAGCTCGCCTCCAACCCCGCGTACAAGGACATCACCCTGGTGGCGAAGGTCTACGGCGACGACGACGACACGAAGTCGTTCCAGGAGGCCCAGGGTCTGATGCAGGCCTACCCGAACCTCAAGGGAATCGTCTCGCCCACGACGGTCGGCATCGCCGCCACGGCCCGCTACCTCTCGACCTCGGAGTACAAGGGCAAGGTCGCGCTGACCGGGCTCGGCCTGCCGAACGAGATGCGACCGTTCGTCAAGGACGAAACCGTCACCGCGTTCGCCCTCTGGGACCCGGCCCAGCTCGGCTACGTCGCCGCGTTCGCCGGCAAGGCGCTCGCCGACGGCGACATCACCGGCGCCGAGGGTGACACCTTCGAGGCCGGCGAATTGGGCGAGCGCGAGGTCGGCGCCGACGGCATCGTCATCGTCGGCCCGCCGACGGTCTTCGATGCCGACAACATCGACGAGTACGACTTCTAAATCGCACGCGCGCCGCACTGAATCGCGGCACCCGGTGGGGCGGATGCCCAGGCATCCGCCCCACCGTCCCTACTCATGCAGTCCCGCGGCGAGCGCCGCGGTGCTCTCCGACAGGAGCCAGCCATGAACGAGAATCTTCGCCGCTCGGCCAGCGAACTGCTGGAGCCGAAGAAACGCAGACCCACCCGGATCGGGTTGGTCTCCGGGGGACTTGGCGCCTACTGGCCACAGTTCCCCGACCTGCTGCCGCAGCTGCAGGCATCCTCCCGCTATTTCACCGAACGCTTCGACCAGCTCGATTCCGAGGTGGTCGACGTCGGGTTCATCTCCGACGCGCAGGAAGCCGGCATTGCCGCCGAGAAGCTGCGGCTGGCCGACTGCGACCTGATCGTGGTGTTCCTCGCCACCTACCTGACCTCGTCGATGGTGCTGCCGATCGCGCAGCGGGCTAAGACGCCCGTGCTGGTGATCGACCTGCAGCCGACCGAGGCCATGGACCATGCCACCTTCGACACCGGACAGTGGCTCGCCTACTGCGGCCAGTGCCCGGTGCCGGAGGTCGCCAACGTGTTCCGGCGGGCCGGCATCCCGTTTCGCTCGGTGTCCGGTTACCTCCGCCAGGAGAGCGCCTGGGACCGCATCATCTCGTGGGTGCACGCGGCCGGCGTGCGCGCCACGCTCCGGACCGCGCGGCACGGCCTGATGGGCCACCTCTACCCGGGCATGCTCGACGTGTCCACCGACCTCAGCAGCGTCTCGACCACCTTCGGCTCGCATGTCGAGGTGCTCGAATTCGACGACCTCCGCGAGCGCGTGAACCAGGTGACGGATACCCAGATCGCCGACCGCATGCTCCTCGCCGAGCAGCTGTTCCAGGTCGACGCCTCCGTCAATGACGAGGACTTCGCCTGGGGCGCGAAGGTCTCCGTGGGCCTGGACCGGCTCGTGGCGGACTTCGACCTCGACTCGCTCGCCTACTACCACCGCGGCCTCGCCGGTGAGCAGCACGAACGGCTGGGCGCCGGCATGATCCTCGGCGCCTCGATCCTGACCGCCCGGGGCATCCCGATGGCCGGGGAATACGAGCTTCGCACCTCGATCGCGATGCTCGCCAGCCACGCGATCGGCGCCGGCGGCTCGTTCACCGAGATCCAGGCGCTCAACTTCTTCGACGGCGTGGTCGAGATGGGCCACGACGGCCCCGCTCACCTGGCGGTCAGCGCCCGGGACCCACTGCTGCGCGGTCTCGGCGTCTACCACGGCAAACGCGGCTGGGGGGTCTCCGTGGAGTTCGACGTCACGGCCGGGCCGGTCACCACCTTCGGCATCGGGCAGGATCCCGACGGCCGCTACGTGTTCATCACCGCCGAGGGCGAGGTCGTTCCCGGGCCGCTGCTCGCCATCGGCAACACGACTTCCCGCGTCGATTTCGGCGGCGACCCCGGAGTCTGGGTGGACGAATGGAGCCAGACCGGCATCGGCCACCACTGGGCTCTCTGCCTCGGGCACCGCGCCGTCGACATCAAGGCCGCCGCGAGCCTGCTCGGCCTGGAACACCGGCACGTCACGCTCGGGGGGCGGTAGTCCGTGCAGCGCGTGTGCTTCCAACTTCAGGTCAAGCCCGACCGGATCGAGGAATATACCCGGCGGCACGCCGCCGTCTGGCCGGAGATGTTGCGGGCCCTGCACGAAACCGGTTGGCAGAACTACTCCCTGTTCCTCCGGCCCGACGGCCTCTTGATCGGGTACTTCGAGACGGAGTCCCTCGCGGCGGCGCAGGCGGGAATGGCGGCCACCGAGGTGAACGCCCGCTGGCAGGCCGAGATGGCTGAGTTCTTCGAGAACCTCGAGGGCGCTCCGGACGAGGACTTCCTTCGGCTTGCCGAGGTGTTCCACCTCGAGGACCGGCTTGACTCGATTGATGCAGTTGAAACGATTCATCTAGAATTCAAACCGACCCCCACAGAGAAGTGAAACGACGATGACGACATTCGACTCCATCACCGCCCAGCTCGCGGCGCAGGCCATCGAGCTGCCCTCCTGGGCCTTCGGCAACTCCGGCACCCGGTTCAAGGTGTTCTCCACCCCCGGCACGCCGCGTACCATCCAGGAGAAGATCGCCGACGCCGCCCAGGTGAACGAATACACCGGGCTGGCGCCGACGGTCGCGCTGCACATCCCCTGGGACAAGGTCGACGATTACCCGGCACTGTGCGACTACGCCGGCGAGCGCGGGCTGACGCTCGGAACGGTCAACTCGAACACGTTCCAGGATGACGCCTACAAATTCGGCAGCCTTACCCACACGGATGCCGCGGTGCGCCAGAAGGCCATCGATCACCACTTCGAGTGCATCGACATCATGCACTCAACCGGGTCCGTCGACCTCAAGATCTGGCTCGCCGACGGCACCAACTATCCCGGCCAGGGCGATATCCGCGGCCGTCAGGACCGCCTCGCGGACTCCCTTGCCACGATCTACGCCCGCCTCGGGAAGAGCCAGCGACTCGTGTTGGAGTACAAGTTCTTCGAGCCCGCTTTCTACCACACGGATGTCCCCGACTGGGGAACCAGCTACGCCCAGGTCGCGGCCCTCGGCGACCGGGCACTGGTCTGCCTCGACACCGGCCACCACGCCCCCGGCACCAACATCGAGTTCATCGTCGCGCAGCTGCTCCGCCTCGGAAAGCTCGGCTCCTTCGACTTCAACTCCCGCTTCTACGCCGACGACGACCTGATCGTGGGCGCGGCCGACCCGTTCCAGCTGTTCCGCATCCTCTACGAGGTGATCCGCGGTGGCGGCCTCGGCTCGAACTCGACCGTGGCGTTCATGCTCGACCAGTGCCACAACGTGGAGGACAAGATCCCCGGCCAGATCCGCTCGGTGCTGAACGTGCAGGAGATGACGGCGCGCGCGCTACTCGTCGACCGCGAGGCGCTCACCGCGGCGCAGGAGTCCGGGGACGTGCTCGTCGCCAACGGCCTGCTGATGGACGCCTTCTACACGGATGTCCGCCCCGACCTGGCAGCCTGGCGTGAGTCTCGCGGACTCGCGGCCGACCCCATGGTCGCCTACGCGGCATCCGGTTACCAGCAAACGATCGCGGCCGACCGCGTCGGCGGCATCCAGGCCGGCTGGGGTGCCTAGCCTCGTCCCGCAAGCAACTGTTGCCGCAGCGGACAACTGTGGCCGCCACGCCGGCATCAGTTGTCCGAAACGGCGACAGTCGTTGCTCCCAGAGTCTCACCGAACCGATTTTCGAAAGAAAGTGTCGCAATGACAAACCCCACCGCTGCCGAACTCATCGCCCGGTCCAACCGGCTCGGCTCCGACCCTCGCAACACGAATTATGCCGGCGGTAACACCTCCGCCAAGGGCACCGAGATCGACCCCGTCACGGGCGAGAGGATCGAGCTGCTCTGGGTGAAGGGGTCAGGGGGAGACCTGGGCACGCTGACCGAGTCGGGCCTGGCCGTGCTGCGCCTCGACCGGATGCGCGCCCTCGCCGGTGTCTATCCCGGGCTCGACCGGGAGGACGAGATGGTCGCGGCCCTCGACTACACCCTGCACGGCAAGGGCGGCGCGGCCCCCTCCATCGACACGCCCATGCATGGGCTCGTCGATGCGGCGCACGTCGACCACCTGCACCCCGACTCCGGCATCGCGATCGCGACCGCTTCCGACGGCGAGGCTCTCACGTCTACGATCTTCGGCGACCGGGTGGCGTGGGTGCCATGGCGCCGGCCGGGCTTCCAGCTCGGCCTCGACATCGCGGCGATCAAGGATGCCAACCCGCAGGCCGTCGGCTGCATCCTCGGCGGCCACGGCATCACCGCCTGGGGAGAGACCAGCGATGAGGCCGAGGCCAACTCGCTCTGGATCATCCAGACCGCCGCCGCGTACATCGCCGATCACTCCACGGCCGAGCCTTTCGGCCCGGAACTGGCCGGCTTCACCCCGCTCGCGCCCGAAGAGCGCCGCGCCAGGGCGGCGGCCCTCGCCCCGACGATTCGCGGTCTGGTGTCCACGGATGCCGCCAAGGTCGGCCACTTCACGGATGCCCCCGAGGTGCTCGACTTCCTGTCCCGTGCCGAGCACCCCCGACTGGCGGCCCTCGGCACGAGCTGCCCCGACCACTTTCTCCGCACGAAGGTCAAGCCGCTGCTGCTCGACCTGCCGGCCACGGCATCCGCCGCCGACTCCCTCGCTCGCCTTCTGGAGTTGCACGAGCAGTACCGGACCGACTACCAGGCGTATTACGACCGGAACGCGGCGGCCGAGTCGCCCGCGATCCGCGGCGTGGACCCGCTGATCGTGCTCATCCCGGGCGTCGGCATGTTCAGCTACGGCGCGAACAAGCAGACCGCTCGGGTCGCCGGCGAGTTCTACCTCAATGCCATCAACGTGATGCGCGGCGCCGAAGGGCTCTCCAGCTACGCGCCGATCGACGAGGCCGAGAAGTTCAGGATCGAGTACTGGGCGCTCGAAGAGGCCAAGCTGGCGCGGATGCCCGCGTCCAAGCCGCTCACCGGCCGGGTCGCCCTGGTGACCGGGGCGGCATCCGGCATCGGCAAGGCCATCGCCACCCGCCTCGCGGCGGAGGGCGCCTGCGTCGTGATCGCCGACCTCGACCTTACGAAGGCGCAAGGCGCGGCAGCCGAAATCGGTGGGACGGATGTCGCGATCGGGGTGCAGGCCGACGTCACCGACGAGGGCCAGGTGCAGGCATCCGTCGACGCTGCCCTGCTCGGGTTCGGCGGGCTCGACCTCGTGGTCAACAACGCGGGCCTCTCGCTCTCGAAGTCGCTGTTGGAGACCACCGTCGCCGACTGGGACCTGCAGCACAACGTGATGGCCAAGGGGTCCTTCCTCGTTTCCCGGGCGGCGGCCCGCGTGCTGATCGACCAGAAGCTCGGCGGCGACATCGTTTATATCTCCTCGAAGAACTCGGTCTTTGCCGGCCCGAACAACATCGCCTACTCCGCGACCAAGGCCGACCAGGCGCACCAGGTGCGGCTGCTGGCGGCCGAGCTCGGCGAGTACGGCGTGAAGGTCAACGGCATCAACCCCGACGGGGTCGTCCGCGGCTCGGGCATCTTCGCCGGCGGCTGGGGCGCCAAGCGCGCCGCCGTCTACGGCGTACCGGAGGAGGAGCTCGGCACGTACTACGCGCAGCGCACGCTGCTCAAGCGCGAGGTGCTGCCCGAGAACGTCGCCAACGCGGTTTTCGTGCTCTGCACGAGCGACCTCAGCCACACAACCGGACTGCACATCCCGGTCGACGCCGGCGTCGCCGCCGCCTTCCTGCGATGAGCACCGCCGAGCCCGACCCTTCCGGTCGAGCCCTACCGTTGCGTCTGGCCAACTCGACCGCATCCGTCGAACTCGGCGAACTCGTCGAACTCGGCCGGGCCGGCGCCGGCCTGCTGAGAGCAGGGCTCAACTCGTGGTGAGATCACGGTACAGCGCGGGCACGGTCGCCGCGATCGACCTCGGCGCATCGAGCGGCCGGGTCATGCTCGGCCGTGTCGGCCACAACGAGCTGCGCCTGCGGCCGGTGGCACGCTTTCCGAACAACCCGGTCCGCACCATCGACGGGCTGCACTGGAACATTCTCGAGCTCTACCGCAACGTGCTCGTCGGCCTCCACGCCGCCGTTCGGGAGGAGCCGAGGCTGACCAGCGCGGGGATCGATTCCTGGGCGGTTGATTACGCGCTCCTGCGCGGCCGGCGGATGCTTGGCAACCCTTACCATTACCGCGACGAACGCACCGGGGGAGGAGTGCACGCTACCCACGACCTCGTCGCTCCGGCCGACCTCTACGCCGGCAACGGCCTCCAATTCCTGCCGTTCAACACGCTCTACCAGCTCGCCGCCGACCGTCTGGCCGGCAGCCTCGACGACGTCGACACGATGCTGCTGATCCCGGACCTGCTCGGCTTCTGGCTGACGGGGGAGCAGGTCGCCGAGCGCACGAACGCGTCGACGACCGGGCTGCTGCGGATCGGGGGCGGGTCGCGCGCAGCGGCCGGGCGAACCGTCGCGGCAGCTGCCATCTCGGCGGCCACGGTAACGGCCGCCTCGGCCGCCGCGGACTGGGACGATGCTCTCATCGAGCGGCTGGGCCTGCCCCGGTCGATCTTCCCCCGACTGGTCAGCGCGGGGGAGCGGATCGGGTCCCTGCTGCCCGATGTCGCTGCCGAGATCGGATCGGCCACGCGCCTGGATCTCCTCGCCGTCGGGTCGCACGACACAGCATCCGCCATCGTGGCCGTGCCCATGACCGGCGACACTGACGCCTTCATCTCCTCGGGCACCTGGTCGCTCGTCGGAGTCGAACTGGCCTCGCCGGTGCTGACCGAGGCGAGCCGCGCCGCCAACTTCACCAACGAGGGCGGCGTCGACGGCCGGGTGCGCTACCTGCGCAATGTCATGGGTTTGTGGCTGCTCAGCGAGTCGCTGCGCACCTGGGAGGCGCAGGGCAGCACGTTCGAGCTGCCGTTCCTGCTGGCCCAGGCCGCGCAGGTGACCGGCCCGGTCACGGTCTTCGCCGTGGACGACCCCCGTTTCCTGGCACCCGGAGACATGCCGGCGCGCATCCGTTCCTACTGCGCCGAGCACGGCTTGCCGGTGCCGGGCACCCCGGTCGAACTCGTGCGCAGCATCGTCGAGAGCCTCGCGGCTGCCTATGCCGAGACCCTCCGGGCCGCGAGCGAGCTGTCGGGAATGAGTATCCGTGCGGTGCATATCGTCGGCGGTGGGTCGCAGAACGACCTGCTCTGCCAGCTCACCGCGAACCGAACGGGGCTGACCGTGCTGGCCGGCCCCGTCGAGGCCACCGCGATCGGGAACGTGCTCGTGCAGGCCCGTGCCCAGGGTCTTGTGACCGGAAGCCTCGACAGCCTGCGCGCCCTGGTCGCCCAGGCGTATGCCCCGCGGCGCTACCGGCCCGCGGCCTGACGTGTGCCGGTGCTGCCTGCCTCGGGGCGGAGCCGCCCCGACTGCCCGCCGCGGTCGAGAAGGGGCCAGGGTGGATGGCGCACAGGGGCGCCTATGTCCCGGGCCCCGGGGTGTCGGTGCGCGAGGTACGCGTCGCTGAACGCCCAAATTCAGTCGTCGTCACGGTGAACGATGATCGCGCGTCCCGCGCCCGGGAATTGTGTCGCCGGTGAGCACCGACCCGTACGGTCCGTCAGTGGGCAGCGGCAACCACACGGAATCCGCGGCGTGCTCCGGCGTGAGCCGAGCGAACCGTTCACTCGCCGCGCTGAGGTCCGCGTGGTGATGCGTGATCAGGATCGGCTCGATCGCGCGAGGCGGCCGCTCAGGCCCAGAGGCCGATGCTGAGCTGGAGGTGCGCGTCGCTGCCGAGCACCGCCTGCCCCATCGGGGCGATGGGAACCGGCAGTTGCCATTGCCCCTCGCTGGACTTGCCCGGTGCCCAGTCGAGCTGGTGGGGCAGCTCTGCCTGTTCGGCGATTCGACCGGCGAGGGTGCTATTCCACTCCCAGGTCACGCTTCTGGCCGCGCCCTTGTCGTTCACCTCGACGTCGACGATGAGCGTGTCCTGCCAGTCCGCGATCGGCTCAAGGTGTGCCCCGAAACCGTGGATGCCGCCCGTCTCCTTGAGTGAGATGACCTTGAGGTCGAGGGCGTAGCGGCACTTACGCACGTTCTTCGGCTGCAGGAAGATTGTCATCAGCGGGACCGGTGACAGCGGCCCGGCGATGCCCTTCTTCGTGGCGTTCAGATCGATCGGGCAATAATGATCGGCCGTCTGCTCATGAATAAGCGCAGGCACGCCACGGATGTCCAGCCTCGCCTCGCCCTGCCAGATGCGGTCCTTGCGATCGAGCTCCACCCCGTGCAGGGCGACCTCCACCCGCAACCCGCCGAATAGGAAGCGGGAAAGGTTCTGGTACGTTTCCCCGGAGTTGACCAAGCCGTATCGACCCGAGTGGGAGCGATGGATGTAGGCCCGCGCGCCCCCGTAAACGTAGGCGTTGCGGATCGCGACGAGACCATCGTTCTGCACGCCCATGACCGCGGACGACAGCCCGGCGGCCACGGAATAGTCCCGCGAATTCGTGCCGACGATGCTGAGGATGCGGGAGGGAGGGAAGGAGCCCACCATGCGCCGGGGGTCCCACCGGCCCGTTTTCGGGTCGGTTTCCCGGGCAGGGTCGTGGGTGGCCGGCAGCATGTACTCCTGCATCTGCCGGGGGAGAAGATATCGCTCCCCAGCGGCACGAACCGGTCCATGAGCCAGCCCCGATCGGGCCGCCGAGCTCGGGGGAGATTCCTCCATGCGGGGTCCCGATCGTGCAGAGTTTCGACACCGCTTCGGCGGGGTCGGCCAGTTCGCGCTGCAGGACGGTGCGGCAGATCAGCCCGCTCATGAAGTGGGCCACGAGGTAGACAGGTGGTTCGCCGCGCGTCTTGGCACGCACCAGATCGATGAAATCGACGAGACCCCTGGCCGCGCGGCCGATGTCAAACGATTGCGGCTCGACCCCGAATGTGCCCGATGCGGTGTCGTAGAACCGGTGGATCCAGACGGAGTCCGGTTCCAGCGTGCCGGGATCGGCATTGATCAGGACGTTCTGCTGGCTGCCGGCCACTTCGATCCGGTACTGCTGGTCCTTGACAAGTCGCAGCAGCGGACCCTCGTATCGATAGAATCGGGGCTGCCCGCTGGCCCCCACCCGCACATGAGTCGAGCCCTCGTTGAAACCGTAAAACGGGCTATCCGCCGCATCGTCCATGGCATTCTGGCCGCCGGCAAAGCCCCGCACATAAATGATGGGGTAGCGTTCGCTCATCGCGTCTCCATTCGCAGGTCACGTGTCACGGCAGGAATCACGGTGACACGACTGGACGTGTTCGGCAAGCGGGTGGCGGTCCTGAACCGATCTCCCCGCTAACCCCGCACCGAAACCCGTCGATAGAGAAAACTGAGAGGTGCGACACGATGGATGCAGAGCCGCGCGAGACCGCGAGCACGACGATCGGACTGCTTCTGCGCCATGTCCGTGAGCGCGGTGGGGAGGGAGCCGTCACCGAGGTGCTCGCCCGGGCGGGCGTGCAGCACGATGCAAAGACTCTCCTGAACACGTCCGCGTGGGTCAGCTACGCCACCCGCATCCGGCTGTTCGAGGCCGCAACCGCGGTGCTCGGTGACCCGAACACCATGTTCACCGTGGGCACCGGTGCGGTCCGCGGTGACGTCCAGCCGGTGCTGGTGCAGCTCCTAAGTGTGTTCGCCTCACCCGGAGCAATTTTTCGCCAGCTGCCACGCATGGTGCCGAAGTTCACCACAACGTCGACGATGGATGCAGTGCGGGTCGGAAAGACCAGCGCGACCGTGCGCTATCGCCTCCACGACGGCTATCGTCCATCCCGACTCGACTGCCAATACGCCCAGGGACTGTTTTCGTCCGTTCCGGTCATCTTCGGCCTCGCCCTCGCCCACATCAGCCACCCGCAGTGCCAGTCGGACGGCTACCCGGCGTGCGAATACGTGCTGACCTGGTCAACGCGGGTGCGTTGGTGGTCGTGGCGCACGCGGAGTCGCTGGGTCGACGCATCCCTCGGCGTACTGCGCGACAAGGTGCGGGAGGTGCAACTGGCCGCGGCTGACCTCGTTAGCAGCGACGATGTCGACGAGGTGCTCGCCCGAATCGTCGATCGCGCCGCCTCCGCCGTGCTCGCGCCGTCGTACCTCCTCATCGTCGAACCTGCCGGGGGCGGCGCGCCGCTGGTCCGCCACCGAGGGCTTGGCGACGAACGTGGCGCCGATCTCGTGGCACGGATGCTGCGCGGCGAGCAACTGGGCGAGCGCGCGCTGGTCGTCGACATCGCCTCCAATCGCAGGATCCACGGGCATCTGGCCGCCGTGTTCACGGAAGGACACACCGCGATGCTAGGAGATCGGGCCCTGCTCGAGGCCTACGCCGGACACGCGGCCGCGGCCCTGGACCTGTTCACGGCGCTCGAGGAATCCCGCCGGGAGGGAGTTCGCACGGCCGCACTGCTCAACCTCGCCCACCAACTGGCGATCAGCGACAGCGTCGAGGCGATCGCGGAAGTCATCGCGTCGGCACTGGCGGCGATCGTCGGCAGTGACGCGGCATCCGTTCTCCTCTGGGACGCCGACCTTGGTGAGCTTCGCCCTGCCTCAGCCGTCGGTTTCGAGCCTGCCGATCGCGAATTCTTCATGCGTACGACGCTGACTGTGGAGCAGACGCCGGAGCTTCTCGGCCTTCTCAGGCGGCAGGAACGCGTTCTGATCACGGCTGACGACGCCAGCCCGGCCCTGGCGGAGCTGCTCCGTGCCATCGGTTCACACAACGTTGTCGCCGTCCCCCTTCTCGCCGGGGATATGTTGATGGGCGTCGCGACGGCCAGCTGGGTTGCCCCCGTCGCGGCCGAGGTCCTGGCGGAGGCCATCACCCTGATCGAAGGTGTCAGCCACCAGGGAGAAACGGCCATGCAAAGGGCCCGGCTGCTTGAGACTGTGAGGCACCAATCCCAGCACGATGCCCTGACGGGCTTGCCCAACCGAGCGCTGTTCGCGCTGCTGCTCGACACCGCGCTGGCAGAGTGCCAGCCTCACAGCCGAACGGCGGTGCTGTTCTGCGACCTCGACAACTTCAAACGCGTCAATGACCGGCTGGGCCATCGCGTCGGGGACGAGCTGCTGCGGCAGGTCGCGGCTCGCCTGCGCGCCGAGGTTCGAACCAATGACATTGTCGGCCGCCTCGGCGGCGACGAGTTCGCGGTGCTGGTCACCGATCTCGACGGGGAAGATTCGGCCATCGAGCTGGCCCACCGCGTCGTCGGCTGCCTGAATCCGCCTTTCCACCTGGCCGGCCAGCACGTGCGCATCTCCGCCAGCGTGGGTGTGGCCTCGCACAGAGGGACGGGAGGTCGCGGCGAGCAGCTCCTCGACGCGGCCGACGCCGGGATGTACGACGCAAAGAGAACGGGACGAAATCAGATCGCCGTCGCCCGCACCGAGGTGCCGGGCAGCGCATCATCGAACCTGGAATCACCGGGGGACACCGACACGTCACTGCTGGTGGAGTTGACCCGCGCCGTGGCGGCCAACGAGATGAGACTGTTTTACCAGCCTGTTGTGGACATCTCCCGTTTCGGCGAGGAGACGGTGGTGGGCGCGGAAGCCCTCATCCGCTGGGCGCACCCGCGACTGGGCATTTTGGCCCCGGGCGCGTTCCTGCCGCTGGCGCAGGAACGCGGCCTCATCACCGAGATGGACCTGTGGGTGATCTCGACCGCCTGCCGGGACGTCGTCGAGTGGCCGCAGCTGGGCGCTCGTCCTCTGGGCGTCGCGGTCAACCTCGACGCCGCCACGCTCCTGGATCGTAGGCTCGTGTCGACGGTTCGCACGGCTCTCAACCGCAACGACCTCGCACCGGAGAGACTCACCCTCGAGGTGGTGGAGAGCAGATCACTGGTCGACCTCCCCGGCATCGTCGAGCGCCTGGTGGAACTGCGCCGCCTGGGCATCCGCATTTCCCTGGACGATTTCGGTACCGGCTTCTCGACCCTGGCCTGGCTCAACACCCTTCCCGTCGACCAGATCAAGATCGACCGCAGCTTCATTCAGGATCTTCCCGACGCCTCTTCCGTCTCCCTCGTGCAGGGAATCCTGGCGCTGGCGTCGAAGCTCGACGTGGAGGTGATCGCCGAGGGGGTGGAGACCACGGAACAGCTCGATAGTCTCCGCACCAGCGGCGCCATTCTCGCCCAGGGCTACCTGTTGGGCCGCCCGAGCGCGACCTGGGACCCGATGGCTGGAAGCGCGGTTGCGGCGGCCCGACGCGGGGCATAGCGCACGAATCGAGGCGTGCTCGCCTCAGACCGCAGCCTGGCCGCCGTCGACCGGCAGGACGATCAACTGGTTCAGTCGTTCGGGGACACATCGCTCGCGATGACCCTGGCACCCTCGATGATGCCGCTCTTCCCAGAGCGCGAATTCGATGCCTGCAGCAGGGCGGCCGACGCGGCCCCGCTCTGGTGGGCCGAATTCGGCGCTGGCGAACAGCAGCCGCTCGTCGGCCAGGTGATCGATCGGATCGGCCGTGCTCTGGGCGGCTGAATGCAGTGGACAGGCTCAGGCCAGCATGCTGCGCAGCATCCACGCCGTCTTTTCGTGAACGTCGAGGCGACGCACGAGCAGATCGGTGGAGACCTGGTCGGGCGCGCCCTCGGCGAGGGGCAGCACCTCCCGGATGGTGCGGGCCGTGGCCTCGTGGGCGGCGACTAGGCGACGGAGCATCTCCGGGGCATCCGGCAGGTCGGTGTCCTCGCGCACGACGGCGAGCTCGGTGAACTCGCGGTAGGTGCCCGGCGCCGGAGTGCCCAGTGCACGGATGCGCTCGGCGATGTCGTCGACGGCCAGGGCCAGCTCGGTGTACTCGTCCATGAACATGGTGTGCAGAGAGTGGAACATGGGGCCCACGACGTTCCAGTGGTAGCTGTGAGTCTTGAGGTACAGGGTGTACGAGTCCGCCAGCACCCGGGACAGGCCGTGAACGATCTTCTCGAGCTGCTGATCCGGGATACCGATGTCGATTATCTGACTCACTGGTGACTCCTTAGGTCGTGTGGGTCTTCACGCTACACACCCGGGGTGTGACGCCCCCGTGAGGACCGGTGGCCAACCGCAGTGACCGCGAAACAGGTCAGTCGATCCGGGCCACGGTGACCGCGATCTCGGTCACGGCCGGGTTGCCGTTCTGGTCGAGCTGATCCGTGATCGCATTGTGCACGCGGCGGCTCACGTCGGTGGCCGCGAAGGGTGCGGCGACGCCGATCTTGACCGCGATCTTCAGGCCGCCCCTTTTCTCGGAGACGGAGACGGAGCTGGTCGATTGCGGCTTGCCGGTCACGGCTTCGACGGTGGTGGCGATCACCGAGGCGACCACGGTTGCCACGAGTGGGGCTGCCGAATACACCGCATCCACGCCGGGGACTGCCCGTACCGCCTCGTCGAGTTGAGCGGTCAGCTGGGCCGGCGTCCCGGGGTCGGGCGCCGGCGCTTCAGGTGCACGGGCGTCACTCATCGCTGCTCGCTTTCGCCGGCGGGGGTACGGGTTGGTACAGGTCGCCGATGGTGATGTCGACGGCCTCGACGGCGAGTTCCGTGTGCTGGCGAAGTGCGGTGTAAAGCGCCTCCCGGAGCTGCTCGGCGAGCGGTGGGATGTTCCTGCCCTCCAGAACCGTGGCATCTACGCGCACGGTGACGGGTGCGCCGGGCTCGCTGACCTCGCCGTCGAGGCGGCACCGGCCGACGATGATGTTCGGCACACTGTCACCGGCGGCACGCAGGATGCCGCGCACTGCACCTTCGCTCACGCTCAGGCGAGCGGTGGAGGAGGGGTGGCTGATCGGGATGTCCCGGCCCGCGCGCGCCTCCAGATTGATGTGCTGCAGAATCGAGTTGACCCAGCTGTCCTCGCGTTCGGCTTCGCGCTCCACGTCCTTCCGGAACAGGGCGCGCTGCGTGCGCCGGAGCCGCTGCATGCCGCGAAGGGCGATCTTGCACTCGGGGGAGCCGTCGATGCTCGGGTCAGCCGGGGTGCGGTCCCGGTCGAGGTAGTCGCTCAGCTCCTCGAAGGTGTGGCCCGCGAGCTCGTCGGAGAGGTTCATCATCGCCATTCCTCCATCTCTTGGAGCAGAGTCTTCCGAGCTCGGGCGAGAAGCCCACGAACCGTTGAAACGGGAAGGTCCAGTTCCTCCGCGATCTCGCCGTAGCTGCATTCCGCGAGTTCCCGCAGCATCCAGCAGCGGCGCTGGTCCTCCGGCAGATCGCCGAGGACACGCGTCAGAGCCTCAGTTTGAGACTCCGCCTCTGCCAGTCTATGGGGGGAGTGCCTCTCCGGTGCCGGGGCGTCGGTGAGATCGATGTTGAGGTGCGGACGCCGGGCACGCAGCCGGTCGACGCTTTTCCGGCTCACGATCCGCATCAACCAGCTCCTGACGGCGGCGCCGTTGTCGAGGGTGGGCAGCTGCTGCCAGGCGGTGATGAATGACTCCTGAACGACGTCGTCCATCTCGTCACTTGATCCGAGGACCCGGCTGGCATACACCCGCATCAGCGGGCCGTAGCGACGCACGAGCACCTCAAACGCCCGAATGTCCCCGTCGGCGGCGCGATCGGCCAGGGTCTGGTCGGTGAATGACTCAAGCGGAGATGCGAGCGGTGCCCGGGTCGGGGTCGTTGTCATCATTCCTCCACCCTTTCACCCGCCGTGTCCAAAAGTTATTTGACAAATCCGTGTGACAAATATGCCACAACCCACGTCGTATTACTGACAGCCTTTGTCAGCCGCAGACCGGAAGGACTCCCGATGTTCCACTCACCCGCCGTCGACGACAGCATATCCGCCGGCGCCGTTATGCCCACGTTCGATGCGTTGCTCGTCGGTCCGGCCGATGATGATGGTGACGCCGGGGACTCGACGGCTGCGACCGCATACGTCTGGGGCACACGCGCCTGGCTGCCACCGACGCAACACCACTGGAAAGGGAAGACGCTATGAGTGCATCCGACAAGATCGAGAACGCCGCCCAAGACCTCAAGGGCAAGGCCACTGAGGCCGTGGGCAAGGCCACCAGGGATGATTCCAAGGTTGCCGACGGCAAGGCAGAGCAGTCTTCGGCGAGTGTGAAGAAGGCTGGCGAAAACGTCAAGGACGCGTTCAAGCACTGAGTTCTTCATGCAAAGAGCGTCAGATCCAGTCGTTGCGCTTGAACAGCACGTAGAGCAGCGCCGATAGCCCCACGATCAGCGCGGCAGAGCTGTAATAGCCCAACGGCTGGGCGAAGCCGGGGTAGGGCACGTTCTGGCCGTAGAAGCCCGTGATGGCTGTGGGCACGGCGATGATGGCCGCATAACCGGTCACCTTCTTCGTGATCACGTTGAGCCGGTTGCCCTGAATCGCCAGATTCGCCTCAAGGATGGCGGTGGCCTGGTCACGCAGGCTCTCCGTCCATTCCATGACGCGCAGCACATGGTCGTACACGTCTTGGAAATACGGACCCATCTCGTCCCGCAGCAGGTGCAGATCGCGCCGCAGCAGCGTGTTCACGACCTCGCGCATGGGAAGGATGACCCTGCGTAACGTCAGGAGACTCTTGCGCAGTTCGAAGGAGGCCCGCTGCACCGCTTCCTGCTTGGTTCCCGGCAGGAAGAGTTGGTCCTCGAGTTCTTCGATTTGGTCGTCCAGTACTTCGACGGCGTCGAAATAGCCGTCGACGAGGTGGTCGAGCAGGCCGTGCAGGAGGAAGGCCACTCCGTTCCGGGCCAGATCGGACGCCGAATCCCAGCGGGCCACGACGGCCTCCAGGTCGAAGGCTCCAGTGTGCACGGTCACCAGGGCCCGGTCGGTGATGAACGCCGCGATTTCGTGCGTGGTGACCTGAGCGGTCGCCACACCGAATTCGACCGAGTACGCGGACAGGAACAGGTGGTCAGGGTAGCGGTCGAGCTTGGGTCTCTGTTGCAGCGTCAGGGCGTCTTCGACCGCCAGTTCGTGCAGGCCCAGCTCGCCCGCGAGGTGGGCGAGATCTTCTTCGCCGGGATCGGATAGGTCCACCCAGACGACGGCGCCGGACAGGGCGAGGTGCTCAGACACCTCGCTGAGCGGGAAATCCTCGTCGACGAGAGAGCCGTCGCGGTAGCAGCGGGTACGGGGTGTGGGCACACTCCAGTCAAGCCCGATCTCGACCGATCTAATAGGTCAGCGCGCGGGGGGCTCCCAGGCGGCGATGGATGTGACGGTGTCGAGCACCTGCGTGCGTCCGGCATCCGTCAGCTCGATGCGGAGGCTCGGTGAGTCCAGCGTCATCGCCACGGTGAGTCGCGCGACGGCGTCCGCACCGGTCCAGAGGAGTTCGAGTCGGTCGTCACCGATGGCCGTCCAGGAGAAGTCGCCGTCGAAGGCCGGGTGCGTGCTGCGGATGCGGGTCAGGCCGAGCTGGGCCCGGGTCACGTCGGTCGCGAGGGCCCGTTCGACCTCCTCCGCCGTGTAAACGTGGCGGTTGACGTCGCGGCCGTTGCCGGTGCGCTCGAAGAGTTCCGTGTCGTCGAGGCCGCCGAGCAGTCCCACGTAGTACACCTGCGGTCGGCCGGGCAGGAAGTGCTGCACGGCGCGGGCCAGAAGGTAGGGCACTTCCTCGCCGCCGAGGACGCTGTAGAACGTCGCGTTGATCTGGTGCGGCAGCGTGAACCACTCGGGCACGACGGATGCGATGGAGGAGTGGCCGTGTGTGGCACGCTCCGCCCGCGCGAAGATGTCGATCATCTCGGCCTGGGTCAGCAGGCCCGGCTTGTCGCCGATCGGCCCCGCGTCGATTATGCCGATACCGTCGTGAGTGTCGAGCACGGTGATGGCGTTCGCGGGGCGGATCTTGAACCAGTCGGCGAGGCGGTCAACGGTTCCGGTGCCGAGCGAATGAAGAAGCAGAGGCGCCAGCGCGAAGTCGTAGACGCGGTCGACCAGCGGGGCGATCGCGAGCTGCTGACTGTAATGCGCGTGCACCTCGACCAGCACCTCGAGGCTCTCCTCGTGGGCCATGGCCACGACCGTGCGGGCGAACTCGAGGGTCTGCTCGGTCATGAAGCTATCGGTTCCGGGGGTCTTCACGGCGTAGCCGACGGCGTCGAGGCGCACCGTTGTGACGCCGCCGGCGGCCAGCGTCTGCAACACCCGACGCAGATAGGCGAGGGCCGCGGGGTGGTTCACGTCCAGGTCGACCTGGGTGGGCATGAAGGTCGTCCAGACTAGGTGACGGCTACCGTCGGCGCCCTGGAAGGCGGTGAAGGGGAGTCCGGGTCGCGGCCGGTAGAACGCCGTGATGTCCTTCTCGGTGCCGCCGTTCGGGAACACGGTGTCGAAGGTGAGGAACATGCCCTCGGAGGTGGAGGCGGTGCCGCGGGCCAGCCAGTCGATGAACTCGACCGACGAGGAGGAGACGTGGTTGACGATGAGGTCCGCGGTGAGCCCGCGCGTGCCGGCGAGGCTGCGCATGTCGTCCCAGGTGCCCAGGCGGGCATCGACCGCGGCGTGGTCGATCGGGTCGAAGCCGGCATCCGCGCCGTCGAAGGGAACGTAGAACGGCAGCACGTGCACGCTGCCGAAGGCCCTCAGCGGGCCGTCGAGGAGCGCCTGCAGATTGTGGATGGTGCCGCCCAGGCGGTCGGCGTAGACGAGCAGCTCGATTGTGGTCATGTTCAACTCCGGTTCGACTCGGCGCGGCAACGAACAGCACCGATTCAGAAGTTACGGCACCCGGTGGACCAGAGCAATTCCGGTGGCGGTCCTGGGGCCGCCGAGCTTTCGGTGGTCGAGCCTGTCGAGAACGCGGTCATTCCTCGTCCGCAGTGACGGTCTTCCGTTCGACCGCGTCGGTCATCCGGGGGCGGGACTTGGTCACGTTCCGCCATTTGCGGGCCCCGGTCTCCAGCCAGGGTGGTGCCATGATCTGCACGGCGCCGCGGAGCATCCGGATCACCCAGCCGGAGGCGGCGAGGTAGCGGTGGTGCCACCAGCAGAGACAGACGCCGTTGTCGGTGTGCGTCGGTCCGCCCTCGGAGTGCGGGATCGCGTGGTGGATCTCGGTCATCCCGGCCGGGGTTTTGCAGCCGGGGATGATGCAGGTGCCGTCGCGGAGTTGGATCGTCCGGCGTTGCGCGGCGGTGAAGCACCGTTCGGGTGAGCCGAGGGCGATGATGCGTCCCTCGTCGGTGATGACGACTTTCTGTTGTCCGCCGTTGCTGATCAGGTCTGTGACGGCGCTGATCGAGATCGGGGTGTCGACGCCGTCGATCCAGCCGACGCCGCGGCCCTGACTGAAGTCTGCGTTCAGGTCCTGTTCCCGCACACTGACCAGGACCGTGGCCGGGGCGCCGCCGATGGTCGGGGCCTCCCCGGCCCGGGAGGCAACGTCGAGGATCACGGCGAGCACGTCGTGGCGCCGCTGGTCGGGCGTACGGTCGTCGCGTTCGAGCGGCGCCTGCTCCCGCTCGGCGTCGGCTTCTTCCGCGGTGTGGAAGGCGACCGGGGCGCTCTTCGGCGACAGGTACGCGTCGAAGAGGCGGCGTAGCCTGCCCGCGATCTCGGGCATCAACGCCCCCGAGACCGGCACGATGCCGTCGCGTTCGCGGCCGAGCCGGATCCCGCGCACCATCAGGGCGTGGTCGTCGGGCCGGGACCCGTCGGGCGCGAGCACGGCCCTCCAGACCGCACCCTGCAACCGGATCTCATCCGCCGACGCCGGCACCGGGGTTTCAGAGCTGGTGCCGGTGGCCGAGGCGACCAGCTCGCTCTCCGCGGCCTGCACCGATTCCAGGTCGGTGCACCGCAGCGTCGGCGTCAACGCGGTGAGGATCGCGTCGGCCGTGTCGACGCCGATCGCCCCGGTGGCCAGGCCGATGGCCGTGGCGGGGAAGGTGGGCGGCAGCGCTTCGCCACCCAGGGAGCGGCCGGTGCGCAGCTGCGTGCCCAACCGCATCCGTCGCCCCGCGGCCGGCCCGGAGACGAGCGTCAGGCGCTCGAGTAGTTCTCCGGCGGTGCGGCAGCCCCGCTTCGCCGAGAGCTGCCCGGTGCCGAGCTCGGGCCGGCACCGGTCCGTGACCTCGCCCGCGGCCGCCACCCGCAACGAGTCGACCTGCCGGCCGAGGACCTCGACCGCCGTGGTCACCTGCAGGAGGCCGTCGTCGTCGAAGCCGCGCACCGCCGAGCACCGCAGGAACTCCCCGAGTTCCGCCGCGAAATCGTGCACCAGTGTGACCGCCCGCGCCGCGCCGGACGGGCCGGGCGCGGCATCCGGTGCGAGGGTTTTGGTGAAGTTGTTCACAAGACCGAGTTTATCAGGAATCAGACACAGAGATGAGACTATATCAGGTTGTGGAGAAGTAGAATTCGAAAGTATATACCACCAAATCCGACCTGTTCGGCGCTTCCAGAGTCGCGGGCGCCCGAGATGAGTGAGTCCTAACCTCTCCGCAATGATCACCGAACTGGCCCGGGATACCCCGTCCTGGGGCGAGATCATGCGGCTAATCGACACCACCCCGGTGCCCTGCGGCAAGTCCCTGCCCACGCCATGCTCCGCCATGACCGACACCTGATCCAGCAGGGCCAAGTCATCATCGGCGATAAAGGGTTCGCCGGCCGCGAGTTCGAGGGGTTCACCACCAACGAACTCGGCGCGCACCTGATCCGACCCGACCGCAAGGACGAGAAGAAACGCTTCGGCAAACTCGGCGGAATGCGCCAGTGGGTCGAGTTGGACTTCGACACCCGCAAAGGCCAACTCGCCCTAGAAGTCCACGGCGCACGCACCATCCCGGGCCTTTACTCCCGCGTCGCCGGCCGACCAATCGCCCACGCAGACAGAAACTGGCACACCTGGCTCCTCGGAAGCCCCAACAAACGACCCCTCATCGCCTACGACCATTGAGACTCACTCAGTCCCTGAGGTTAGTCAAGTGCTTCTCGCAGCCGCACACGTCGCACTGGAACCAGATCTCTTCATCGGCCAGGGTGTCGGTTGTGACGGCCCGAGTTCGCATGTGTCCGGCGCACGCGCGCTGGCGGCATTCGGGATTGAAGTCCATCTATGGAGCGCTCTCTTTCGTGGGGACGACAGGCCCTCATTGACCGTGACGGCGACATTACTCCGATTTGGTTGCCGCGACCAGAACCGAGATGACGGAGGCGCTGCCGATCCGGACACGAAATGACCGGCCCGCGCGGGGCATCCGGTCCTGCGTGTTCCATGATAATTTCGCCTGACCATGTCAGACCTGCCTGCCGCATCCGCCGAATCCTCCCGGCCTGCCGAGCCGCCCGGGCCCCAGCGACCGCTCTCGCGGGTCGAGGTTGCCGACATCGCGGTTCGCCTGTTCCAGGAGCACGGTTATGAGGCCACGAGCACCGTGGACATCGCCGAGGCGGCCGGGGTCTCGCGCAGCACCTTCTTCCGGCAGTTCCGGTCCAAGGACGACGTGATCTTCGCCGACCACGACGAGCTGGTCGCCCGCATCGACGAGCACTTCGCTGCGACGCATTCGGATCCCTGGCTGGCCGTGTGCGAGGCCGCCGCCATGGTCTTCGAGCGGTTCCGCGAGCGTCTGGAGATCGTGCGCATCCGGGACCGGGTCCTGCGGGAGACCCCCGTGCTCCGGGACCGGGAGACCATCATGGCGATCCGGTATGAACGGATGTTCGCCAGCTACCTGCGCAGCACCGTGCCGGGTGTGCCGCCCCTGACTGCCATCCGCTTCGCGGCCGCCGTGACGGCCACCCACAACTTCGTGCTGCGGCGCTTGATCCGGGCGACGGACAGCGTCGGCCCGTATTCGCTGGCCGCCGAACTCACCGAGGTGCGACGGCTATTCCATCTGGATGCCGCGGCGCCAGGTCCCGAGGCGCGACCCGCGGGCGACGTGGTCGTCGCCGTATTCCCGGCCGCCACGGATCCCACCGAACTGGCCCGCGCCATCGAGGAGCGGCTGCGCGCCCAGACGCACTCCTGCTGAGACTCAGTATCACTTGACCTGGGACTGAGTGTCAGATAGAACTTGTACCTGGGCATTTTTCTGACCGGCGCACGAGGGAATTCATTCCCTGGTGCCGGACGACATCAGCCGATCAGGCCTGCCCGACTTCGCTGTCCTCCACGAAAGGGAAACCGTGCCCGACTACGACGTATCCAGGCCCCTCGACACCGATTACTACGGCGTATTCGCCGACGTACCTGAAGCTGACCGGGCCTTCTGGGACCGCGCCCGCAATTTCGCCACCGAGTCGCTGGACGAGTTGACGACCGCGTGGGACAAAGCCGACTACCCGCTGCACCTGGCCCGAAGACTCGGCGAGCTCGACCTCCTCACCGACGGTGTCGTCGGCCCCGGACTGAGCCCCATGTCGCCGCTCGCGGCCGGGCTCGTCAACATGGAGATCTCCCGCGGCGATGGCTCTATGGGTACCGTGGTCGCCGTGCAGGGCGGGCTGGCCCTGCGCAGCATCGCCCTGTTCGGCAGCCCGGAGCAGCAGGAACGCTGGCTGGTGCCGCTGGCCCGCGCCGAGAAACTTGGTGCCTTCGCCCTGACCGAACCCGACCATGGCTCGGACTCGGTCGGCCTGGAGACCACCGCACAGCGCGACGGCGACGAATGGGTGCTCAACGGCGAGAAGAAGTGGATCGGCAACGGCTCGGTCGGCGACGTGACGGTGGTCTGGGCTCGTGACGACGACGGCAATGTGCGCGGCTTCCTGGTGGACCAGGACACCCCCGGATATCACGGAGTGACGATCACCGGGAAGGGGTCCCTGCGCGCCATCCACCAGGCCCGGATCACCCTCACGGATGTGCGGATCCCGCTGGACGCCGTGCTGCCGGGCACCCACACGTTCAAGGACGCCTCCACGGTGCTCTTCGCGACCCGGCTCGGAGTGGCCTGGTCGGCCCTCGGCCACGCCACGGCGGTGTTCGAGGCGGCTCTGAACTACTCGACCCAGCGCATCCAGTTCGGTAAGCCGCTCGCCGGTTTCCAGCTCGTGCAGGAGCGCCTGACCATGATGCTGTCCCGGCTCACGTCAATGCAGCTGCACTGCGTGCGCCTGGCTGAGCTCGACGGCGCCGGTACGCTGCGCCCGATCCAGGCGTCGCTGGCGAAGTATCACAACACCAGGGCGGCGCGGGAGATCGCGTCGATGGCCCGTGACATGCTCGGTGGCAACGGCATCCTGCTCGAAAACCACATCATCCAGCACCTCGCCGACATCGAGTCGCTGCACACCTACGAGGGCACCGAAAGCGTGCAGTCGCTCCTGATCGGGCGGGACCTCACCGGGATCAGCGCCTTCCGCTGACCCGATTGCTCGGCTCAGGACTTGGTCGACCTGTGGTCGACGGATGTCGCCGTCGCGGCTCGGGCGGGTGTGGGTCAGGTGAGCAAAATGACCAATACTCGACAGTGTGGAGACATTCGGCGTCTGCCAACGTACGCTGTGACACAATCACTCAGCCCGGCTGCACCGGAACGAGCCAGAGAACACGGGCAGCACTGCGCGCAACCGTCGTGGGGGACTCGGCCCGTGCGCCTGAACCAGGAACGCAGATCGATGACCGACAAACATCTCACCGACGATCAGCTGTTGCTCGAAACGGATTACACCAGCTACGCGAGCTCGTGCCGCGACCCGCACATCACCCCGACGAATGACCTCGTGGAATGCCGACGGCAGAGCGGCCACGACGACACGCACGCCACCAGGTCCGGCCTACGCGCCATCCGCTGGGCCGTGCCCGAGCCACACGCGGCCTAGCCGAGCACGCCTGACCCCGGCCCGCCCTGTCACACGCCCGTGCCCCGAACGAATTCGACGGAGATCATTCCCGAATCAATGCCAGAAACTCCGAAAAGTTCGTTTATATGCGTCACCCGGCCAAACGAGGGGTGGACGCCGCTACCCCGTAGGCTGAACGGGGCACGCTTAACCGAAATTCGACGTGCTCACGCTTGCTGAGCTGAGCTCGACGAAAAAAGGCCGAATATGACGCAGAACATTTCCGAACTTCCCCGCATCCGCGCGATGATCCGAAGCGACGGAACGGGAGAGCTCGTCATCGACGGTGTCAGCTCGCGCATCACCGCCGCCGACGAGGCCGGCGTGCGCGAGGAAATCATCAACCGGGTCACGGATGCCGCGCGCGCGATCGATCGCGCGGTGCGCCTGACCGCGGAAGACGAGCAGGGCAAGTCGCCGTTGATCGTTCACCCGAACGGGGACGTGGAAGACGATGGGGCCTTCATCCCGACCTCCTCGGAACCAGGACCGGCATCGGAGCCGGTATCGACCGCGCCTGCTGCCGTCTCCGCCGCCGTCTCCGCAAGCGAGGACGTCGAACTGATCGCGCTGGTCGTGCCCGCCGAACAGCAGAAATCGGTTTTCGACACCGCCGAACTCCAGGCCGCCGGGCTCGATGACGCTGGGCTCGGCACGGCTGCGCTTGACACGGCAACGCTGAAGGAAGCCATGCGCGATGCCGACATGCTCGAAGCCGATGTCATCCAGCAGATCGAACCGGCCCCGTCGGCACGGGCCCATGTCCCGCCCCTCACCGCGTTCGATGGCCTCGTCCTCGATCTCGACGCCGACACCGACGATGAGGACGACCAGGAGCAGGACCTCGCGGCCTCGCCCTTCTCCGCTCCCCGGGCCGCCACGAACCTCGTCGGCCCGGCACCGGTGCCGGGCGGCACGTTCGCCGAGGTGCCCGCCGACGACCCCTCGATCGCCCCCGCAGCGCTCGCCGGTGGTGGTCCGAACCTCGCGGACTTCATGAATTCCCGTCCGCCGCTCGTGGCAGGGCCTGCCCTTCTGGGCTGGCAGGGCACGGTGCGACGCCTCACCGGCGGACTCGTCTCCCCGGCCCCCGGAACCGGCGAGATGTCGCACCGCGCGGCGGTCGCGTCCGTGCAGCGCAGCCTGGTCGGCCCGCGCACCATCGTCGTGCTCAACCCGAAGGGCGGCGCGCACAAGACCACCGCGACCCTGCTCATCGCCGCGACCTTCGGCATCCATCGCGGCGGGTACACCCTCGCCTGGGACAACAACGAGACCATGGGCACCCTCGGCGTGCGGGCGCAGACCGCCGCCCACACCAACACCGCGGTCGACCTGCTGCGCGACCTCGACAACTTCGCCTATTCAAGCTCCGCCCGGGTCGGCGACCTCGACAACTACGTGCGCAACCAGGGTGACGCCCGGTTCGACGCGCTTGCCTCCGACCTCGACCCTGCCGGGGCCGCCAGTATCGACGACGTGGCCTTCGGCAAACTGCATGCCGCGCTCAGCCGGTTCTACCGGGTGCTGATCATCGACACCGGCAACAATATGCGGGCGTCCAACTGGGAGGCGGCCGTCGACGCGGCCGACCAGCTCGTCGTCGTCTCCACCATCCGCGAAGACACCGCGTATGGCGCGGCCTCGCTGCTCGACGGCCTGCGTCAGAAGGGCCACGCCGACAAGGTCGCGCAGGCGGTCACAATCCTGGCGTCACCGGCCAAGACGGCCGATCGTCACCTCTCCGTGCGGCTCCACGACCACTTCAGCAAGCTGACCCGCACCGTCGTGGACGTGCCGTATGACTCCGCCCTCGTGGCCGGGGGATCGCTGAACTACGACGCGCTCGCACCGCGCACCCGTGAAGCGTGGCTCGTTGCCACGGCCGCGATCGCCGAAGGTCTCTGACCCGGCGGCGTCCCGGTGTTGAGCCCGCCCGGCCGACAGTGTGCCAGCCGGGAGTCAGGCGGCACTGATGTCGGTCGGGCATACTGGCGAAGGCCCGAACGAATGCCCATCGACTCAGATGCCCCGCAAATCAGTGTGTGCATCGAATCCTGCCGAACAGATCAGTGGTCGAAACGATCATTGTGAATAGATCACTGTCGAGAAGAAAGATCAGCGTGCGTAAACTTCCTGCCCTCATCTCCATAGCCACGGTTGCCGTGCTCGCCCTCGCCGGGTGCAGCGGGTCTCCCTCCGACAACACCGGAGCGGCGGGAATCGCCTGCGTCGATTCCGGCACGGCGTCGGAGGCCGTGAAGGTCTCCGGCAAGGCCGGCGCCGAGCCCAAAGTGAAATTCGAGTCGCCGCTGACCACGAAGGCCACCGAGGTCTCCGTCGTGACCGAGGGCAAGGGTGACGCCGTCAAGACCGACGACATCGTCGAACTGGGGTTCTCCGTCTACAACGCGAACACTGGCGAGAAGATGAACGCCGGCGGCTTCGGTGACGACCTCGGCGCTCCCATCACCCTGGCCAAGGACTCGAGTGTATTCCCGGCGCTGATGAAGGGTGTCGCGTGCGCGAACTACGGATCGCGCGTCGCGGTCGTGGCCCCGCCGGCTGACGCGTTCGGCGAGACCGGCAACGAGGAGCTTAAAGTCGGGGCCGAAGACAACATCATCTTCGTCATCGACGTTAAAAGCGAAATCCTCCCTCGCGCGAACGGCGAGGACCAGAAGCCGGAGGATGGCTTCCCGACTGTCAAGCTGGCCGAGGATGGCGCTCCGACCGTGACGATCCCGGAAACCGACGCTCCGACCGAGTTGAAGACCTCGGTTCTCAAGAAGGGTGACGGTGCCACAGTCGCCGAAGCGGACACCGTGGTCATGCACTACTCGGGCGTCGTCTGGTCCACTGGTGAGGTGTTCGACCAGACCTGGGGCAAGAGCGGTCCGACCCCGATCTCCCTGGCCGCCGTCGTTCCCGGCTTCGCCCAGGGTCTCGTCGGCCAGACGGTCGGCTCCCAGGTGATGATCGCGATTCCGCCGGAACTCGGCTACGGTGCCGAGGGCCAGCCCGACGCCGGCATCTCGGGTACCGACACGATCGTCTTCGTCGTCGACATCCTCGCCGCCGGTTAGCAGGCCGTTCGGCTGCGCTCGAACCGGCCGGTTATTTGGGACGGACGGCCGTCGTGCCGGGCGCATCCGTGCGTTCAGGTGTGGCGCTTGTCCGAGCCGGTCAACGCCCATAAAATGTTGATTTCGTGGCGCCGCTCGTTTCCCTCGTTTTTCCCCCGACCAGGCAGGGATGTCCCATGACCATCATTGAGGCCAGAGGTCTGACCAAGATGTACCGCTCCAAATCCGGACCGGTGCATGCGCTCGCCGGGCTGGACCTGTCCGTGCCGCGCGGGACCGTCAAGGCGCTGCTCGGCCCGAACGGTGCCGGTAAGACGACCGTCGTCAAGATGCTGACCACGCTGATCCGGCCGGACTCCGGCACCGCGTTCGTCGACGGCATCGACGTCGTCGCCGACCCCAAGGGCGTACGGCGCATTATCGGCGTTTCGGGACAGTACGCGGCCGTCGACGAGAACCTGACCGGTTTCGAGAACCTCGAGATGGTCGGTCGGCTGTACCACCTGGGCGGCGCCGAATCCCGGCGCCGGGCCAAGGAGCTGATCGACCTCTTCGAGCTGACCGCGGCCGGCAACCGCCCGGTCAAGGGCTTCTCCGGCGGGATGCGCCGCCGAATCGACCTGGCCGGGGCGCTGGTGATCAACCCGAAGGTGCTGTTCCTCGACGAGCCCACCACAGGGCTGGACCCGCGCAGCCGGATCGCGCTCTGGGCCGTCATCAAGCGCCTGGTCGCCGACGGCACCACCGTGCTCCTCACCACCCAGTACCTCGAGGAGGCCGACCAGCTCGCGGACGACATCGTCGTCATCGACGACGGCCGGGTGATCGCAGAGGGCACGTCCGACCAGCTCAAGGCGCAGATCGGCGGCCACCGCCTCGAGGTGGCCCTGGTCGAGGCCGGCGACGGCGTGGCGGCCCGAGATATCCTCGCTCGTTACGGCTCGGGAGAACCGGCGATCACCAGCGACGGCCGCGGCCTCGAGGTCGCGGTGGTCGACGGGCCGCGGGCGCTGCAGCACGTGCTGGCGGCGCTGGGTGACGCGGACATCCGTCTGCACGACGCCGGCATGCGCCGGCCCACGCTCGACGACGTGTTCCTGAAACTCACCGGGCATAAGGCGGACAAGGCCGCCGGCCAGGCGGACGACGTGGAATTGGAGAAGTCGAAATGAGCTCCGCTGCCACCCTCCCCACCTGGAACCCGCTTTCGCTCTGGTACTCCGACGGCTGGACCGTCACCAAGCGCAACCTGATCAAGATCAAGCGCTCACCCGACATGCTCGTGTTCGCGGTGATCCAGCCGATCATGTTCGTGCTGCTGTTCAGCCAGGTTTACGCCGGGTCGATCTCCGTGGAAGGCACCGACTACGTCCAGTTCCTCATGGCGGGGATCTTCGCTCAAACCGTCGTGTTCGGGTCGACCTTCTCCGGCGCGGCGATGGCGCAGGACCTCAAGGAAGGGATCATCGACCGCTTCCGCAGCCTGCCCATGACCTCCTCCGCCGTGCTGATCGGACGCACCAACAGTGACCTGGTGTTGAACACGATCTCCATGGTGATCATGATGCTGACCGGGCTGCTCGTGGGCTGGCGGGTGAACTCTTCGGTGCCGGAATTCCTCGCCGGCGTGGGACTGCTACTGCTGTTCAGCTACTCTTTCAGCTGGGTGATGGCGCTGCTCGGCATGAGCGTGAAGACTCCCGAGGTCATCAACAACGCCTCCTTCCTGATCCTCTTCCCGCTGACCTTCATCTCGAACGCCTTCGTGCCCAGCGACACCTTGCCGACCCCGCTGCGCGTCTTCGCGGAGTGGAACCCGGTTTCGTCGCTGGTGCAGGCGGCACGGGAGCTGTTCGGCAACGAGGGCACAGCTCCGGTGCCCGACATCTGGACCATGCAGAACCCGATTGCCACGGTGCTGATCGGCACCACGGTCATGCTGGTCGTGTTCGTTCCGCTTTGCGTGCGCAAGTTCGCGTCCATCAGCTCCCGCTAGCAGGAGTCAGTGAATCCCCTGGAGAGTGCCCATGAGTGACCCCGTGCCGTTCCGCACCGATCGGCGCACCGGAGAGTTGCGCGCGCCCCGCAACACCGCGCCCGGCGGGGCCGGCCCCTGGGACGTGAAGCGCGTTCATCCGTCGCTCTACGGGCCTGCCAACGGGGACTGGGAGCTGATCGAGGTTCCGGCCCAGCGGTTCGTCGCCCTCGACGGGGCCGGCGACCCGGACACGGCGCCGGCCTACACCGAGGCCGTCGAGGCCCTCTACGCCATCGCCTACGCGGTCAAGTTCGCGGCCAAGCGTGCGCTCGGTCGCGAGATGGTCATCGCACCGCTCGAAGGCCTCTGGTACGCCGACGATGCCTCCGTCTTCACCGCCGGCGCGAAGGCGGAGTGGAAATGGACGCTGCTGATGAGCCAGCCGGACTGGGTGACGGATGCCTTCATCGCCGAGGCCACCACCGGCGCGCTCGCGAAGAAGAAGCTGTCCGCGCTCGCCCGGGCGCGGGTGGAGAGGCTCGACGAGGGGCTGTCGGCGCAGCTGCTGCATGTCGGGCCCTACGCCGCCGAGGCACCCGCGCTCGCCCGCCTGCACGGGGAGTTCCTGGCAAGCAACGGGCTGCGGGTGAATGGCCGGCACCACGAGATCTATCTCGGCGACCCGCGCCGCGCCGCGTCCGCGAAGCTGAAGACGGTGTTGAGACAGCCGGTCGCGCCGGTCTGACCCGCGCCGGCCGGGCGGCGCCGCCTACTCCTGACGCTGGCCGAGGTCGGCCTGGATCAGGAGGGCGAACTCCCGCAACAGCACGGGGTCGACCTCGGCGGCGCGCCGGGGTTCCGAGTCGAACACGCACAGGACGCCGATCCGCTCGCCGGAGTCGGCCTCGATCGGGAAACCCGCGTAGAAGCGGGTCTGCTCCTGACCCAGACGGGGCGGACGCGCGGTGAGCCGGTCGTCCAGGAGCACGTCGGAAACCACGAACGCTCCGGCCCCGCTCACGGCGAGGGCCGTGATCGACCCGGCCAACGAGTAGACGCGTGGAGTGAAGCCCACGCTCACCAGGTCCCAGAGCCGGTCGCCGTCGATGAGCGTCAGGGCGGCCGACCGGGTGCCGTAGGCGCTTCTGGCCAGGGCGACGATGTGGTCGCAGCGCATCTCGGTGTCGGCGGTGAGGATGCCCAGCCTGGCGACCGCCCGGCGGGGGGCAGGCGAGAGCGGCTCGGCACCCCACGCCTCCGCGGGGCCCTCGGCCGTTCCTCGGGAAGTTCCTCGGGCAGCAGCCAGGTACTCGGCATCGAGCGGTGGCGCCATATTGTCGGCGAGGAGATTGGCCCACTGCACGTACTGCGCGGCCGTGCGCACCCGCCCCGGCGTTGAGGCGAGGGTTGCGGCCATGGGCACAAAGCAGCTCCGCTCCTGCCCCGCGCAGATCGCCGCGCTGGCCTCGTTTAGGCTGCGGGCGTGCTTCTCGGCCACGGAGCCCAGCCCGGAGTCGAAGGCTGCGATGGACCGGATCGGCTGCATGCCGAGCACGAAGATCCTGGTGCTGAGCGAGGACTCGTGCCGGATCCGGTCGAGCAGGGCGGACAGCTCGCGCTGCCAGACCAGGGCTGACAGGAGGGTGACGGCGTCGGTCGTACCGAGACTCACGACGACCGCGTCATAGCGCCAGAGTCCCAGCCCGTCGAGTTCGGCCTGCGATGTGCGGATGGTGACCAACGGGTTCGGGATGACGTCGACATCCGTGCCCCGCCCGGTGCGAGACGACAACGCCCGCGCCAGAGATCCGGGCAGGGCCACGTTGTGGCTGAGCACACCCCAGCCGACGGCCGGTCCGCTGCCGAAGAGGAGCACGCGGTCGCTGTCGGTTCCCGGGGAATGCGACTGAGGAGTGTCCCGGGGCCGCGGGATGTCGTCGTAGTCGCGCGTCACGGCGGCCGACCAGGCTCGCATCAGGGGTACCAGCACCCACCGCAGGAGTTGCGGCACGGAGGGCTACCGGCCGCCGCGGCGCTTGCCCGCCCGGGGGCTGGGGGTGTTGCGGGTGCGGCCCGGGGCGCTCGTCGCCTTCTTCGCCACGGCCGGCTTGGATTTCGCCGCCGCGACCCGCACGGCCTTCGCCGCTGCTTTGGCCTTGTCGGTCTTCTTCTCCTTTTTGACCTTTTCGGTGCCGGCGGGCAGCGAGTCGACCCGCGAACTGTCCTTCGTGCGGCCGCGCACGATGCCGATGAACTCCTCGACGTCTTCCGTGGTCTCACGGGAGAGCCAGGCCAGGGACACCTGGCTTTCGGCGACATCCTCGACCGGGCGCGAGACGACATCCTTTCGGCCGTATAGTCGGGCGATCGAATGGGGGACGATCAGGATGCCGACCCCGGCCGCGACCTGCGCCATCGCGTCGTCGAGGTCGCGCATGGCCGGGAGCGGGCGGCGGGTGCCGTTCTTGATCTCGGTGGCCACGAGGCGCCACTCGGGCACATCGTCGGGGTCCTGCAGCAGGTGTTCTTCGGCCAGGTCGGCGACCAGCACGCTGTCGGCGTCGGCGATGAAGTGGTCTTTGGCCGCGACGACCACCGGGATCTCCCGGTAGAGGGCGATCAGGCTGAGATCGGTCTCATCGACGGGTAGGCGGACCAGGCTGACCTGGGCGCGGCCGTCGCGCAGCACCTCGTCCTGTTCGGACGGGTCGGTGCGGAAGACCTCGAGTGGCTGGTCGGGGCGTCGATCGGCCCAGGTGCGGGTCCACTTGGTGGGGGTCACACCGGCGACGAAGGCAAGGGAAAAGGTCACCGGCATCCTTTCTCGTGATGGCACTGCGAACGGAGATCCGTGGGGAGCGGCTGTCTCTCAGGCTATGCGGGTGCTCTCAGGCTATACGCTTGACTGATGAGCGAGAAGAAGACCCAGACCATGAAGCCCGCCACGGCGGCCCAGAAGCTCGGGATTCTGCTCGAAGCAGCCCCGGAAGAATTCCAGAGCGCGCCCGTGTCGCGTACCGAACTGGCCGCGCTCGAAGCGAAACCGCCGGCCTGGCTGGTCGAACTGCGGGCGAACGGCCCGCATCCCAAGCAGGTCGTCGCCGCCAAGCTCGGCGTCTCGATCTCCGGCCTCGTGCGCGGCGCCGTGACGGAGCCGCTCACCTCCGCCGAGATTCAGGCTCTGCTGCAGCAGCCGCCAGCCTGGCTCGTGACCGAGCGCGCCACCCAGTATGAGGTGCGCGAGGAGCAGATCCGGGTCAAAGACCGCGACGCCGAGCGCGCCCGCAAGATCGCTCACGTCGCCCGCCAGGCAGCCCAGAACGAGAAGGCCGGTCGCGGCCGCTAGCGCCGCCGGCCCGCAAGCACGTCGCTCCCTCCCCGTCGTCTCACCAATTCGACGGAGGTTTTGCTCGTAGGACGTCGATTCCGGCTGCGGGAGACGCTGCTGTGTCGGGTGTCGGGTGTCGGGTGCGGGGTACCTAGGCGTCGTACTGCGCGCGCAGGAACGTGACGATCTCGCCCAGTTCGGCCTGCGAAATGGAATGGCCCATGCCTTCGTAGATGCGCTCGGTGAGTGTGGAGTGTTCGGGAAGCCAGGCCCGGGTGCGGTCGACGGCATCCTGCGGGATGACCGGGTCGGCCGTGCCGCGACCCCAGAAGACCGGCAGGCGCCGCTCCCGCAGGCGCTCGTCACCAGTGTGCTCGCTGCGCCCCACAAAACCGGACAGTTGCACCGCGAACGCGAACCGGTCGGGTGCCTGCCGCAGCAGCTGCAGCGCCATCGCCCCGCCCTGCGAAAAGCCGAGTAGTCCGACGGACCCGGGCTGCTCGGGAAGGCCGTCCAGCCATTCGAGCACCCCGGCGGCGGCGGCATCCAGAGCGTCGGCGCTCGGCGAGCCCGGGTTGACCTTGGCGCCGGCGGCCCCGATCGGGAACCAGGCCCAGCCCGGACCGGCCGGGAGCGGGGCCCGCAGCGCGGCGATCACCGGATGCAGCGGCAGGTGCGGCGCCAGCGAGAAGAGATCCCCCTCGTGCGAACCGTAGCCGTGCAGAATCAGCAGAAGCGGTCGCCCGGCGCGGTCAGCGCCAGACGCGCTCCACAGCACGGCATCCGGGTCGATGGGCTCGGCGCACGCGGCGGCGCCGACGATGCTGCTCTCGGTGGTGTCGTCGCTCCCGGTGGAGGCGTCGCCGCCGGGATTGGTGTCGTTCGGGCCCATGGTGGTCCTCCTGTTCGAGGTCGACACCGGGAAACGCCGACGGGTCAATCTTTCCACTTCCGGGGACGCGGCAAAATCGGTCGGCATCCGTCGTACCCCGGCACAACTCCGGCGATCCGCTGCGAGAAGCCGGAAGGATGCCCGTACTTCCGGGAACCGTGCCACCGCTCCGCCGAGTTGCAGGAGTCATGCACACCACCGGCTGGTACTTCCCCCGTGGCGGCGGCATCCGCGGGCCCCCCCGTGGCCAACTCAGGAGATTCCGGGAGCGGCGGGCGCACCCCCCGCAGACTTCCGCGTGGTGCCGCGTAGTTCCGCGAGGCGGCCGCGCCAGTCACCCGTTTCTCCTGAGTTAGCCTCACCGCACTCGCACCGCCTGGCCTGCCCCGGCCGGCCCGGGCATCCGTCACCCTGCTCGACCGGCGGCGGATGTCCCGGTCGGCTGGTCCGCCGTCTCGCCCCGCGCCGCCGGAGTGAGCCCCGCGAGGTGGCTGGTCGCCCGACAGAGACGGCCGGCGAACCCCAGTCCGATGTTGTGGGGGACTGCGCCGGCCCGGGCCACCCGGTCGATGAACCCGGCGAAGAGAGCGAGGCCGAAGGAGATCCCCGCGGGGGTGAGGCGCATGGCCGCGCCGTTGGTCGTGCCGTCGGTCGTGCCGAAGCACCCGGCCTCGAAGGATGACTCACCGGATCGCAGGCGCTCGAGCGTCGTCGAGGGTCCGAGCAGATCGAGTGAGCCGCGCGCCCGCGCCCGCACCACTTAGTCGAGAAGCCGCTTCGCGAAGACGACGGGGTCGCCCTGGCCGTGACAATCGATCAGGAGCGGGCCAGCAGACTGGCCCGCTCCGTGTCATCCGTGATCGACCCGGCGGGCCACCCGACGGCGATCGGCGGGTGCGGTCCGGGGTCCCGAAAACCCCTCAGTGGCACCGTAGTCGGCCTCGATCTGGGTCCGGGACAGGTCCTGCGTCGGCATCCCGAGTGCATCGCCGAGGTCTAGCCGGTGACGGCGCCCAGTGCGCGGACGTGGCCCGCCGCCGCAGTTCTCTGCCCCACCACGCGCAGGCCGTCGCCGCACGCGCTCCGGGCCACGCCCGTTCCGTCCGATCCGCAGCGGGGCGCCCATGGCGTATCCGGGCGCAGGGTACGACAGAATAGCCTCATGAGCGTGCGCACCCCTGACCCCGATCCGGACTGGACGCCTGGCCCCGAGGGCGCGGGGCCGCCCCACACCAACCCGGGCTGGCTGAGCGACGTCGAGCTGGCCGAAGTCCGGCGCCGACTTCCGATCCTTTACATCGAGGCGGTGCCCGTGCGCGTCGACGGCCTCGGTCAGGTCGTGGAGGTCGGCGTGCTCCTGCGCGCCCGGTCGACCGGCGAGATGACCCGGATGCTCGTGTCCGGCCGCGTTCTCTACGGCGAGACCCTGCGCGACGCCCTCTTCCGGCATCTCGAGAAGGATCTCGGCCCGATGGCCTTCCCACAGCTGCCGATGAGCCCGGTGCCGTTCACGGTGGCCGAATACTTCCCGATGCCGGGCATCACCGCGTTCACGGATGACCGCCAGCACGCCGTCTCGATGGCCTACGTCGTTCCCGTCACCGGCACCTGCGACCCGCGCCAGGACGCCCTCGAACTGACCTGGATGACCCCCAAGGAGGCTGCCTCCGACGCGGTGGCAGCCGAGATGGAGGGTGGGCGCGGGGCGCTGCTGCGCATGGCGCTCGCCTCGGTCGGCCAGCTGCGCTAAGCCGCCTGATGGCGGCCCGATCCTGCGGGCCGCCGCTGCGAGCTACTCGGTCGTGACGAGTGACAGCCGACGTGCGAGCGAGCGCGGTCGCACCAGGCGCACTTCGTGGAGCTGTTCGCCGAGCACTTCCTGATCCTGCTCGTGGCCGTCGGGGGCGTAGCCGTTGCGCTTGTAGAACGAGTGCGCGCGGGGGTTGTTTTCGGCGACCCACAGGTAGGACGGGCCCTCGTCGACGACCGCGTCGAAGAGCTGCTGGCCGATGCCGGTGCCGTGGTAGGCGTCGAGCAGGTAGATGAAGTAGAGCTCCATCGGGGCCGGCTTGTCGGCGTCGCGGGACGGCCCGCTGCCGGCGAATCCGACGATCTCGCCGTTGACGAGGGCCGCAACCTGGCGGTGGTTCGGTCCCTGGGCGCTGAACCGGCGCCACATGGCGGCCAGTCGTGCGGGCTGCAGCTGCTCGAGGGCGGCCTCGCTGAGCAACTGGTCGTAGGTTTCGTGCCAGCAGGTGGCATGCACGCGGCCGAGGCTGTCGGCATCCGCTTCTGCGACGGGACGAAGTACTGCTGTGGTGGCCATGACCCGAGACTAGCTCAGCCGCAGGCACCCGGTTGACGCTGCCGGGTTCTGCCCGTGGTCGCTGCGCCGACGGCTCCCGTCCGACCCGCGACTTCCCGGTCTATGGCTGCTCCAGACCCCGCCGATGAGTCGGATAACAAGTGGTTAACTCCTGAGATCTGGTGGCGCCATGGCACGGCGCCACGTGATTCCGGGGCCGAGCATCCGTCACGGGCATGTTTCTCCTGAGTTGGCCACAACGCAGAACGGGCCGGCCTCGGGAGAGGCCGGCCCGTTCACCGGGGAACTAACGTGCAGATGCTGCCGAGCGACTAGCCCTGCGCGCGGCGCGGGGCCGAGCGACGAGCGCCGCCGGTGGCACCGGCGCCGCGCACGAGGCCCCCGACCTGGAGGCCGCCGGAGCGACCACCCTGGGCCGGACGGCTCTGGGCGTTGCCCGATCCCTGGCCGCGACCGGATGCCGCGGGGCGGCCCGAACGCTCCTGGCGCGCTCCGCCGGCGGGTGCCACTGCGTCGCTGCCGCGGTGTCCGCGGTTGCCGCGTGCTCCACTGGCGCGGGCGCCGGAGTCACGGGCGCCGGAGTCACGGGCGCCGGAGTCGCGCTCATCGCGGTTGACGCGCTTGCGCTGGGCGTTGGCGCCCTGTGAGCGGCCGCCCTGGGACTGGCCGTGCGGCTGCTCCACGCGGGGGAGCGGCTTGACGTACGCTGCGACGTCGCCGACGAGGGCGTCCACGGCGGGGGAGGACGCGGTCACGCGCTGCGGGGTCACCTTGATGGCGGCCTTGCGCAGCAGCGCGTCGGTGTCGCGGCGCTGTTCGGGGAGAACCAGAGTCACGACGTCACCGGCGCTGCCGGCGCGGGCCGTCCGGCCCGAGCGGTGCAGGTACGCCTTGTGCTCGGCCGGCGGGTCGACGTGGATGACGAGTTCGATGTCGTCGACGTGCACGCCGCGGGCCGCGACATCCGTGGCGACGAGAACCTTCACGTCGCCGGCGCTGAACGCGGCGAGGTTACGGTCACGGGCCACCTGTGAGAGGTTGCCGTGCAGATCGACGGAAGGGATCCCGGCGTCGGTGAGCGATTTGGCGAGCTTCTTGGCCTGGTGCTTGGTGCGCATGAAGAGGATGCGCCGGCCGGAACCGCTCGCGAGCTTCTCGACAAGCGCCTTCTTCGATTCGACGCCGTCGATCTCGAAGACGTGGTGCGTCATCGCGGAGACGTGGCTGTTGGCCTCGTCGACCGAGTGCATGACCTCGTTGTGCAGGAAACGGCGCACGATCTTGTCCACCCCGTTGTCGAGCGTGGCCGAGAACAGCAGGCGCTGGCCGCTGCTGGGCGTCTTGTCCATGATGCGCGTGACGACGGGCAGGAAGCCCAGGTCCGCCATGTGGTCTGCCTCGTCGAGCACGGTGATCTCAACGGCGTCCAGGCTGATGAAGCCCTGCTTCATGAGGTCCTCGAGGCGACCCGGGCAGGCCACGACGATGTCGACGCCGGCCTTGAGTGCGGAGACCTGACGGCCCTGCGAGACGCCACCGAAGATTGTGGTGGTGTTGAGACCGTACGCCTCGGCCAGCGGCGTGAGCGCGTTGGTGATCTGCGTGGCCAGTTCGCGGGTCGGGGCGAGAATGAGGCCGAGCGGGCGGCCCGGACGACGTCGGCCGCCGGCGAGCTTGCCGCCGAGGCGCGACACCATGGGCAGTGCGAACGCGAGGGTCTTGCCGGAGCCGGTTTTGCCGCGGCCGAGCACGTCGCGGCCGTTGAGGGTGTCGGGCAGCGTGTCCACCTGGATCGGGAACGGGCTGTCGATGCCCTGCTCGGTCAGGATGGCAACGAGAGGGGCTGGCACGCCAAGCGCGCTAAAGGAAGTTTCAGACAAAGTGGTGCCTTTCGGGCATCAGATTCCCCAGGCATCCGTTCCGCACGGGCGGCAACTCGGAGCCTCAGAGGTTTCACATGGCGAAGGTGCCGATGGGCACATCCGTTCGCCGTAAGAAGGTTTGATTCGAAAAATCGGGCCGGCCCGGGTGGGCTGCCGCAATAAGAAGAGGGCGTTCTACGACGCAGCGAGCACAACTACGCACTCGCAAGTTTCCATCTTAGCGGATGCTGTCAAGCCTTCGGGTCGAACGCCCGCCCGACGGAAGCCGTGGGGTGGCGCTCCGCACCGGGGGTCAGCTCGCCGACGGGCACCTCCGCGGCCACGGTATTGCCGGCCTGGGGCAGCGGACAGGCCCACATCGGGTCGTACGCGCAGGACGGGTTGTAGGCGAAGTTGAAGTCGAGGATGATGCTGTCGTCGTCGGCCCCGGCGCCCAGGTCGGCGCCCTTGACCGTGTCGAGCAGGTAGCGACCGCCACCGTAGGTTCCGCCGGGCTTGCCGGCCAGGCCGTCGCGCACAGGCAGAAAGAGCCCGCCGCCGTAGCTGGAGAGCCGCCACAGGTCGATCGGTCCGAGGTAGGGCAACCGCACGGTTCCGACGAGGTCGAACTGCACCTTCCCGTCGGTGCCGGTGTCAACCGAGATGCGCACCGGATGTTCCGCGCGGTGCACCTCGGCCTCGAACCGCCAGTCGGGGTCGTAGGCGGCGACCGGCAGCCCGGTGAAGCCGGCCCGGTCGTCGGGCATCAACGGCGACGCCGAATGCCCTCCGAACAGGTCGTCCCTGCCGCTCCGCCACAGTTCGTGGCCGGCGGCCGGGTCGTGCGCGCTGAGCTGGCGTACGCCGCCGTACAGCCCGAACACGCGCCGACGCCAGTCGGCCACCTGCAGGGCGCCGAGGGTGGTGCTCACGAGGTCGCGCCGGACTCATCGACGCCGAGGTCGAGGCTCCAGTTCGGCGCGAGGCGCTTGAGCTGGTGCAGCCGCCACTGCCAGAGCGCCCAGAAAACGGGCCAGCTGGCCAGGGTGAGCGCGCCGGTGCGGAAGATCAGCTGATCTCGAAAAAGCGTCTTGCCGGTGCCGGCCGGGTCGGGAGACACGGCCATCCGGTGGTCCCAGAGGGTGACCGAGGCGAGCGGCCCCGATACCCCGCGGCCGGTGTCACGCAGGATGCGCACGCCATCCTTCCGGGTGGTCGCCATGGTCAGGCGGATCACCTGGTCGCCCATCGGCACCAGGCCGAGCGCGGTCAGGCTGACCGGATGCTCACCCGGCTCCCAGATGGTGGGGAAGCCATCCATCTCGAGCGATTCGACGCTCACCACGGGCGAACTCACCTCGCGGAACACGGCCGGACTCCGCAGGGCGCGCCAGGCGGCATCGGGGGAGCAGTCGAGGATCTCTTTCAGAAGAACACGCATGACCCCAGTCTGTGGTGCTGGGGCATGCAGTACAACTAAGAGGGTGGCAATTCGATACTGGCTGGGCGTTGCCTCGCGCGAACACGTGCTGCGCGCCGTCGCTGTGGGGCTCGTGCAGGCCAGCCACGGGGCCCGGGTGGCGCTCGAGCAGATGGGCGAGTCCGACGGGGTGGTCTACTATTCCCCGAAGACGCACATCGACGGGCTCGCGCTGCGCGAGTTCACCGCGATCGGTCGCATCGCCCCTGGAATCGTGCATCAGGGCGAGTCCGACGCCCCGAGCTCGTACCGCCCGTGGCGACGTCACATCGATTACGAAACGGATGTCGTTGCCGCCTCCATCCGCCCGCTCCTGTCGGTGCTCGAGTTCACGCGCAGCAACCCCGACTGGGGCTACCAGCTGCGCCGGGGGCTGCTCGAGATCTCCCGGCACGACTTCGAGGTGATCCGGCGGCAGATGCGCCGGGAGTAGCGCTGGAACCAGCCGTTCTTCGCCGATGATGCCGAGGCGACCCGTCCCCGCGGCGATTGTGGGTGGGACCGGCGATTTTCGAGGACGTGCCGCCGGGTACGGCGCCGGGGTGAGGCGCATCCGTTCGGTACACTGAACGCATGACTGGCGAGTTCTGGTGGGTGCCCTCGGCCGTCGTTTTCGGTGGGGCGGCAGCGGTCGTCGTGGTGATCGTGATGATCATGCGGCGCCGGGTCCGGGCGCGCGCGCGCGTCGACCGCACTCTGGCCGCGGATCGCACCCGAGCCGCCGCAATCGCCCTCGTGCGTGCGGATGACCTGATCGAGGTCGCCACCGACGAGCTCGGTTTCGCGGTCGCCCAGTTCGGGGAGAACGCCACCAGCGACTTCGCCGCCGCGCTCGACGCCTCCCGGCGGCAGGTGCGTGACGCGTTCCTGCTGCAGCAGAGGCTCGACGACAGCGTGCCCGACTCCGAGGGTGAGCGTCGCCGCTGGACCGAGGAGATCGTCGTGCTCGCCGACGAGGCCGTCAAGCGCCTCGGCGCGCAGACCCGCACTTTCGACTCCCGGCGCGGCGTCGAACGGGATGCCCCGCTGCTACTTGACAAGTTGCGTCGCCGCCTCGACCGGGTCGCCGACCGCGTCGCGGCCGGCACCGCCAGCCTCTCCCGGCTCAGCCGCGCGTATGCCGCGCACGCCCTGGCCCCGATCAGCGGCAACGTCTCCCGCGCCGAAGAGGCCGTCGATGACGCCCGCCGGGCAGCGGATGCCGCGGCCGCCCGTCTCGCCCGCGAAGCCACCGACCCCGTGGGTGACCAGTTGCTCGCGGCCGAGCAGGCCCTGCACCGCGCCGGCACCCTGCTCGACGCGATCGAACAGGGCGAAGACCAGTTGCACGTCGGATTCGCATCCCTGGCCCGAGCGCTTGACGCGGCGGACGCCGAGCTGGCCGAGGTGCGCGCGCTGCGTGACACCCACGAGGAGACCACGGCCCGCGGCGAACTGAACCGCGTTATTGCGGAGGCCGACCGGGTGGTCGGCGAGCTGCGGCAGCCGTCGCGCTTGAGCGACCCTGCCGCTGACCAGGCCCGACTGCGCACGGCGATGGACGGTCTCGACCTGATCCGTTCCGAGGCCCGCAACCGCCAGTTGCGGCTCGACAACGCCCGCGGCGCGCTGACCGGCGCTCTGTTGGCCGCGCGGAGCCAGATCACCGTGACCCGCGACTTCATCACCGCGCATCCCGGCCGCGTGGGCGCTGTGGCGCGCACCCGCCTCGCGGAGGCCGAACGCAAGCTGAGCCTGGCGGCTTCGGAGGCCGACCCGGTGTCCGCACTGGACACCGCGCGCAGCGCGATGGCCCATGCCACGGATGCCGACGCGCTCGCCCGCTTCGACGTCCGGTAGCGCCGCCGCTACCCTTGGGGCGTGAACAAAGACGCGCCCCAACAGAAGTACCAGGTCCGTTTCGATGTCGGCCTGGCCGGGTTCCAGGCTCTGGCCGCCGAGGCCGACGTGGTCATCCTGGCCGACGCTTTGCCGTCGCCCGGCTCCGAGGTCGTTCTCCCGACTGCCCTGCACGAGCACCAGGTCATCGCCGCGAGCCTCGCCAACCGTGAGAGCGTGGCCGACTGGGTGCTCGCCCGCCAGGCGGAGAAGGGAGACCGGTTCTCCGTGGCCGTGATCGCCGTGGGCGAGCGACGCCAGGGCGGCGCCCCCCGGTTCGCGGTGGAGGACTTCCTCGCCGCCGGCGCCGTGATCGACGCCCTCGCCGCCCGCGGCATCGACCACTGCTCGCCGGAGGCGGCCGCGGCCGCCGCGGGATTCGCGGGTCTCACCCGGGCCGTGCGGCACCTGGTCACCGCGTCCGAAACCGCCCAGGCGCTCGTCGCCGAGGGGCGGTCGGCCGAGGTTCAGGCTGCGGTACGTCTCGAGGCCCCGGCGACGCAGGCCCCGGCAACGGATGCCCAGGCGACGGATGCCCCGGCGCGCTCCCCGGGAATCTCCCGACTGCGGGAATTCGCCTTTCCGGGCTGAGGTTGCTCCTGGCACGGCCGCTGAGGCCGAACCCCTCGTTTGACCCTCACTGTTCGAATTTCACTGTTCGAATTTCACTGTTTGAATCTCACTGAAGGAGCAACTCCCATGAAGGCAGTACTCAACGGCACCGTCATCGCCGAAGCACCGCAGGCAGATCTCCTCAAGATCGAGGGCAACTGGTACTTCCCACCGGCGAGCGTGAACTCCGGGTTCCTCGTCGAGAGCCCCACGCAGTACACCTGCTCCTGGAAGGGCGCGTGCCAGTACTTCAGCGTCAAGGACGGCGAGACTCTGCTGCAGGATCGCGCCTTCAGTTACCCGAATCCGCCCTCGGCCTCCTTCGACCGGGTCGGCCAGGACTACAGCAACTACGTCGCCTTCTGGAAAGAGGTCCAGGTCTCCGAGTAGCCCGCTCCGGGCCGTACGGCCGGCCCGAGCAATCGGTGGTCGAGCCTGTCAAGACCACAGGGCACAGCTAGGGCTTGGCCGCCGCCGCCGCAGCCTGTCGCCGGGCGGCGGCCGTGATCTCGCGCCGTGTCCACCGGATCAGGAACCGCTTGTCGAATCCACGCACGCACAGCCCGCAGGCGAACGCCCGGGTGGGTTGTCGGTAACGGTAGTGCACGTGGCCGGCCGGGCAGGTGCCGACCCACGGCGCGAGCTCGTCGGCGATCTCGCCGTCGTGCGTGCTCTTCCCGTCATAGCCGAGGTTCCGCGCGATCACCTTCCACTTCGGCCCGTGGCCGGCGCGCGGTCCGGCCAGGGCGTGCGCGACCTCGTGCAGCAGGATCTGGTGCACGTCATCGTCTTCGTAGCGCGCCGCCAGGTAGCGGGACACGGTGATGCGCCGCACGGAGAAGTTGCAGAGCCCCGCTCGCTTCTTCGCGTTGTCGAAGGCGAAGGTCCAGCTGGGGTCGAGGTGCAGCGTGATCAACGAGTCCGCCCAGTGCCGCACCCGGTCGAGGTCGGCCATCAGGGTGCCACCGCCACCTGGTAAAGCCGGTCGTCGCCGGCGGAAGGGGTGCCGCGGCCATCCGTATTATTGCTCACGAACCACAGTGTGCCATCGGGCCCCGACACCACATCGCGCAGCCGCCCGAAGCTGTTCCCGAACCAGTCATCGACCTCGCCTGTGGAGGGATCGATGCGCCAGAGACGCTCGCCGCGCAGGGCCGCCATGAAGATGGTGTCGTTCACGATGGCGAGACCGCTCGGGCTGGCCTCGCTGGTGGGCCACTGCTGCTCCGGTTTGAGGTAGCCGGAGTCCGCGCTCTGTCCCCGGCCCTCGACGATCGGCCAGCCGTAGTTGCCGCCCGGGGTGATGAGGTTGAGCTCGTCCCAGGTGTTCTGTCCGAACTCGCTCGCCCAGAGCCGGCCGCTGGAGTCCCAGGCGATCCCCTGCGGGTTGCGGTGGCCGTAGGAGTAGACGAGCGTGCCGAACGGGTTGTCGTCCGGCACGGCGCCGGTCGGCGTCATCCGCAGGATCTTGCCGCCGAGGGAACCCAGGTCCTGAGCGTTCTCGGGGTTCCCGGCGTCGCCGACCGTGGCGTAGAGCAGGCCGTCCGGGCCGAAACCGAGCCGACCGCCGTTGTGGTTACCGGCCTTCGGGATGCCGCCCTGCACCGGTTCGGATGCGCCGAGGGTGTGGCTTCCGACCGTGCCGAGCAGCGGCATCCGTACGATCTTGTTGTCGTCGGCGGACGTGAAGTAGGCGTAGACCCACCCGGTTCCGCCCGGTGCGGCCGGGTCGGCCAGTGCGGCGAGGCCGAGCAGCCCGCCTTCACCGCCCGGGCTCGCCTCGGCGACCCGGCCGGCGTCGCGCAGGCTGCCGTCGGGCAGAAGTTCGCGCACGAGGGTCGTGTCGCGTTCGCTGATCAGGGTGCCATCGTCCGGCAGGCGCAGGATCGACCAGGGAGCATCCAGCCCGGAGGCGATCACGACCGGGGCGTCGACCGGCCGCACCGATGGCCCGGCGGTGCCGGTCGGCCCGGGTGCAACGGTGTCGGACGGAACCGGCCGGGCGGGGGTCGAGGTTTCTGCCGCGGGCCCGGGCGCGGTCGCCGTGCACGCGCTGAGCAGCAGGAGCGCGCCCAGGGCCAGCACCCCGGTCGCGCCGCTGCGTGGTGGCATCCGCCCGCTCATCTTCCACCTCCTTCGCACCGGCACGCTCGCCGGCGCTGTGTCCAGCATGCCCCGAATTCCTGCTTCGGGGTGAGTGGCCCCTTTCGTGCATAACTCCTGCAAATCGATGTCCGGAGGCAGCGGGCCGGTCAAGCGCGGGCCGGTCAATCGCCGGCCGGCACCCCGCGGCGCCGAAGTGCTACTGCTGCAGGCGGGACTGTCGCCGCTCGGCGATGAAGGACTCGACCACCGCAACGGCGACGAGCGCGCTCTCAAGGAGGGCGGGCGTGGCGCCGGCCTGCTCCCGCAGCGTCACCGAGGCCGTGAAGTCTGCCAGGGCGGCGTCGAGGTCGCCCTGTTCGAAGTGCACCTTGCCGCGGCTTTCCCGGGCGAACGCCGCGACGGCACCCCACTCGTGCGTCTCGGACTCGAGCACACAATGGGTCAACTCGGTCACCGCCTCGTCGAGCTTGCCTCGGTACTGCTGCACTTGGGCGCGACGGATGCGACTGAACGCGAGTTCTTCCCGCGACCCGGTGAACCGGGACTGGCGCAGCGCAGTGTTCGCCATGTCCCAGGCCTCGTCGAGGCGTCCGGTCAGCCGCAACAGTACGACCTTCTCGTTGAGGGCGGACAGGCTGCGAAGCTCGCCGAGTTCTTCGAGGCGCAACTCTGCAGCAGAGAGGTCGACTTTCTCACGCAGGGTGACGGCGTCGTAGCCAATGATGATGGGCAGGGTGTGGTCCTGAGGCGAAGGCGGCACATGCCGCGGAGTAAACGTGGTCCCGTTCAGCGTAGCCGGGCCGGGCCGGTCCCCGATCCGCCGCGATCCGCCGCCATCTGCCCCGATCCGGCCCGCCCCACCGGCATCCGTCGCCCTCGTCGCCCCGCCGCGAGCAGCACACGTGGCCAACTCAGGAGATCCCAGCGCGTGAGCACATAAAGCCGCGTGAACACGGACGCCCGCAACACTTGGACCCCGGATCTCCTGAGTTGGCCACACATCACCCGGCGCGCGACCCCCGGCGTAACCGCGGCTCAGCTGCCGAGTTGGAACACCGTGCGGCCGGGCAGCGGCGACGGGGTGGCCGTCGCATCCGTCGTCACCATCGCGGTCGCCATGAAGTGCGCGAGCTCAGCACCCTCGACGACTTTCGACGGATGCGGCCCGCCCGCCAGCAGCCGCGACACCCAGCTCGTGTCGATGGGGGTGTGCGCGGCGACGAAGACGATGTTGCCGAACCGGCGCCCCTTGAGCACCTGGGTCTCCGCGAGCGCGAGCACGTGCCCGAAGACGGCGGACAGCGTCGCGGCCTGTGAACGGGCGAACGGCAGACCGGGCCCGTCGGCGACGTTCACGACGAGCACCCCGCGCGGCGACAGAAGGGGAGCGGCCAACTCGTAGAACTCGCGGCTGGTCACGTGGGCCGGGGTGCGGGCCCCGGAGAAGATGTCGACGACGACGAGGTCCACCGCGCCGTGCAGCCCGGCCGGCAACTTGGCCAGCACCTCGCGGGCATCACCGTGCCGCACGCGCAGCTGCGCCCGCTTGTCCCAGGGCAGCTCGCCGCGAACGAAATCGACAAGGTCGCTCTCCAGCTCCACGACCTGCTGACGGGAGCCCGGCCGGGTCGCCTCCACGTACCGGGGGAGAGTCAGCGCGCCGGCGCCGAGGTGCACGGCGGTGATTGGCTCGCCCACCTCGCCGATCAGGTCGATTACGTGGCCGATCCGCTGCACGTATTCAAAGAACAGCTCGCCCGGGTCGTCCAGGTTCACGTGCGACTGCGGCGTGCCGTCCACGATCAGGTTGAAGCTGCCCGGGGTGAATCGGTCGGGCTCGATGACGGCATGGTGGCCGCTCAGTTTCAAGGTGATCGACGGATGTTGCGCTACAGGCCTGCTCATCCCTCAAGTCTGCGCCCTCCGCAGTCTGAACCGGAGCGGCCCGAAACCGGGTTATACCTGAGAATTTATGGCACGTCAAGAATTGAGTGGACATGGTGAGCTATCCGGCATATAGTTGTTCTTTGCGCTCCCAGACTAAACTCTGCCTTCATATTGCGGTCGGCTTTGCGTGCTCAAGCCACCTTGACGCATACCTCGTTCCAGGATTTCAGAACACCGGAATTTCAGAACGCGAGGGTCTGAGGAGTTCGTACTCGGTATTCCTTACTAACAGTGACTAGACCTGACGGGGTCCACGGAGGTTATTTCCTTGGCTGCTGCGCGCAACGCAACCACCAACTCACCCAAGAACGGACGTGCCGCTGGCCGTCTTTCGTTCGCGAAGATCACCGACAATCTGACTGTTCCGGATCTGCTTGCTTTGCAGACCGAGAGCTTCGATTGGCTCGTCGGTAACGACAACTGGAAACAGCGTGTCGCAGAAGGCCAGGCGGCCGGTCGACAGGACCTGCCGACTCGCACCGGGCTCGACGAGATCTTCGAAGAGATCTCACCCATCGAGGACCTCGGCGAAACGATGCAGCTGTCGTTCACCAACCCGGAACTCGAGCCGGAGAAGTACACCATTGACGAGTGTAAGGAAAAGGGTAAGACCTACTCCGCACCCCTCTATGTGAACGCTGAGTTCATGAACCACCTCACCGGTGAGATCAAGACCCAGACCGTGTTCATGGGTGACTTCCCGCTGATGACCCCCAAGGGCACCTTCGTGATCAACGGCACCGAGCGTGTCGTCGTCTCACAGCTGGTCCGCTCCCCGGGCGTCTACTTCGACCGCCAGCAGGAGAAGACGTCCGACAAAGACATCTACTCCGCTCGCGTCATCCCGAGCCGCGGTGCCTGGCTCGAATTCGAGATCGACAAGCGCGACCAGGTCGGCGTACGCATCGACCGCAAGCGCAAGCAGTCCGTCACCGTCTTCCTCAAGGCCCTGGGCCTTACGAGCGAAGAGATCCTCGAGGAGTTCAAGGGCTTCGCGTCGATCGAGCTCACCCTGGAGAAGGACAACATCCTCACCAAGGAAGAAGCCCTCAAGGACATCTACCGCAAGCTGCGCCCGGGCGAGCAGGTTGCCGCCGAGGCCGCGCGTGCGCTCCTGGACAACTTCTTCTTCAACTCCAAGCGCTACGACCTGGCCAAGGTCGGTCGTTACAAGATCAATCGCAAGCTCGGACTCGAAGCGCCGCTCAGCGACTCCGTGCTGACGCTCAAGGACATCCTGGCCACGATCAAGTACCTGGTTGCGCTGCACGACAACCAGACCACGATCGCCGGCGTCCGCGACGGCAAGCAGACCGACATCCGCATCGACATCGACGACATCGACCACTTCGGCAACCGTCGCATCCGTGCCGTCGGCGAGCTCATCCAGAACCAGGTGCGCACCGGCCTGTCCCGCATGGAGCGCGTCGTTCGCGAGCGCATGACCACGCAGGACATCGAAGCGATCACCCCGCAGACCCTGATCAACGTGCGCCCCGTCGTCGCCGCGATCAAGGAGTTCTTCGGTACCAGCCAGCTGTCGCAGTTCATGGACCAGAACAACCCGCTCGCCGGACTGACGCACAAGCGTCGCCTGTCCGCGCTGGGCCCGGGTGGTCTGTCCCGTGACCGTGCCGGCGTCGAGGTGCGAGACGTTCACCCCTCGCACTACGGCCGGATGTGCCCCATCGAAACCCCGGAAGGCCCGAACATCGGCCTGATCGGTTCGCTCGCCTCGTTCGCGCGGATCAACGCCTTCGGTTTCATTGAGACCCCGTACCGTCGCGTCGTCGATGGCAAGGTCATGAACGACCAGATCGACTACCTCACCGCCAGCGAAGAAGACGAGTTCATCGTCGCCCAGGCGAACGCCCCCCTCACCAAGGACTGGCACTTCGCCGACGCCCGTGTTCTCGCCCGCAAGAAGGGTGGAGAGGTCGACCTCTTCCCCGCGGAAGACATCGGCTACATGGATGTTTCGCCTCGCCAGATGGTGTCTGTCGCCACCTCGCTCATCCCGTTCCTCGAGCACGACGATGCGAACCGCGCACTCATGGGTGCCAACATGCAGCGTCAGGCCGTCCCGCTCCTGATGAGCGAGAGCCCGCTCGTCGGCACCGGCATGGAGGTCTTTGCGGCCATCGACGCCGGTGACGTGCTTACCGCCGACAAGGCCGGCGTGGTGATGGAGGTTTCGGCCGACGTCGTCACCATCCAGCTCGACGAGGGGGGCACGCAGGAGTACTACCTGCGCAAGTTCGCGCGCTCCAACCAGGGCACGAGCTACAACCACCGCGTCATCGTGCAGGCCGGCGAGCGGATCGAAGTCGGCGAAGTCATCGCCGATGGCCCCGCCACCGAAAACGGAGAACTCGCTCTCGGCAAGAACCTGCTCGTCGCGTTCATGCCGTGGGAAGGCTACAACTTCGAGGACGCGATCATCCTGAGCCAGAACCTGGTCAAGGACGACACCCTCTCGTCGATTCACATCGAGGAATACGAGGTCGACGCTCGCGACACCAAGCTGGGCAAGGAAGAGATCACTCGCGACCTGCCCAACGTGTCGCCTGATCTGCTTGCAGACCTGGACGAACGCGGCATCATCCGGATCGGTGCCGAGGTTCGCCCCGGCGACATCCTCGTCGGCAAGGTCACGCCCAAGGGCGAGACCGAGCTGTCCGCCGAGGAGCGCCTGCTGCGTGCCATCTTCAACGAGAAGAGTCGCGAAGTTCGCGACACGAGCCTTAAGGTTCCCCACGGTGAGCGCGGCACCATCATCGGTGTCAAGGTCTTCGACTCGCAGGACGGCGACGACGAGCTCGGCTCGGGCGTCAACCAGCGCGTCGCGGTCTTCATCGCGCAGAAGCGCAAGATCACCGAGGGTGACAAGCTCGCCGGCCGTCACGGCAACAAGGGTGTCATCTCCCGCATCCTGCCGATCGAGGACATGCCGTTCCTCGCCGACGGAACCCCGGTCGACATCATCCTCAACCCGCTGGGCATCCCGGGCCGCATGAACTTCGGTCAGGTCCTGGAGACCCACCTGGGCTGGATCGCCAAGCAGGGCTGGCAGGTGGAAGGCAAGCCCAAGTGGGCCGGCCGTCTACCCGAGGCCGCGCACAGCGCAGCTCCGAACACCAAGGTCGCGACCCCGGTGTTCGACGGCGCGCTCGAGGTCGAGATCGAGGGTCTCCTCGACTCGACGACCCCGACTCGTGACGGCGACCGCCTGATCGACCGCACCGGTAAGACCCAGTTGTTCGACGGCCGCTCCGGCGAGCCGTTCCCCAACCCGGTTTCCGTGGGCTACATGTACATCCTGAAGCTGCACCACCTTGTCGATGACAAGATCCACGCCCGTTCCACCGGCCCCTACTCCATGATCACGCAGCAGCCGCTGGGTGGTAAGGCGCAGTTCGGCGGACAGCGTTTCGGTGAGATGGAGGTGTGGGCGCTCGAAGCATACGGAGCCGCTTATGCCCTGCAGGAACTCCTGACCATCAAGAGCGATGACATCCTCGGCCGGGTGAAGGTCTACGAGGCCATCGTCAAGGGCGAGAACATTCAGGAGCCGGGTATCCCCGAGAGCTTCAAGGTTCTGATCAAGGAAATGCAGTCGCTGTGCCTGAACGTCGAGGTGCTGTCGAGCGACGGCACCGCCGTCAGCCTGCGCGACACGGATGACGAGGTGTTCCGCGCTGCGGAAGAGCTCGGCATCAACATTTCCACCCGGTTTGAGTCGTCTTCGATCGACGACATCTAGGCCCGGCCGATGACGAACACTTCGAATACTTTCCAAGGAGAGAAATTGCTCGACGTAACCACATTTGACGAGCTTCGCATTGGCCTTGCGACCGCCGACGACATCCGTCGCTGGTCTCACGGTGAGGTCAAGAAGCCCGAAACCATCAACTACCGCACGCTCAAGCCGGAAAAAGACGGCCTGTTCGGCGAGCAGATCTTCGGCCCGTCCAGGGACTGGGAATGCTCATGCGGCAAGTACAAGCGAGTGCGCTTCAAAGGCATCGTCTGTGAGCGCTGTGGCGTCGAGGTCACGAAGTCGTCGGTGCGCCGTGAGCGCATGGGCCACATCGAGCTCGCCGCCCCGGTCACCCACATCTGGTACTTCAAGGGTGTCCCCTCGCGTCTCGGTTACCTGCTGGACATGGCTCCGAAGGACCTCGAAAAGGTCATCTACTTCGCCGCGTACATGGTCATCACGGTTGACGAAGACGGCCGTCACCAGGACATGCCCGGCCTTGAGAACGAGCTCCGCCTCGAGATCAAGACCATCGAGGGCCAGCGCGATTCCCGCATCGCCGACCGTCTGCAGCGCCTGGAAACCGACCTCGCAGCACTGGAGGCCGAAGGCGCCAAGAGCGACCAGAAGAAGCGCACCAAGGACGCCGCCGAAAAGGAGATGAGCCAGGTCCGCAAGTCTCTCGACGAGCAGATCGCTCACCTCGAGCGCGTGTGGGAAGACTTCCGCACCCTCAAGGTCGGCGACCTGAAGCCCGAAGACTCCGTCTTCCACGAGCTGCAGGACCGTTTCGGCATGTACTTCGAGGCCTACATGGGCGCCGAAGCCATCAAGAAGCGCCTGCTGGCCTTCGACCTGGTCACCGAGAGCGAAAACCTGCACCTGCAGATCGCCGAGGGCAAGGGCCAGAAGAAGATCCGTGCGATTAAGCGCCTCCGTGTGGTCAATGCGTTCATCATCACCGGCAACTCGCCGGCCGCGATGGTGCTCGACGTCGTCCCCGTGATCCCGCCCGAACTGCGCCCGATGGTGCAGCTCGACGGTGGCCGCTTCGCGACCTCCGACCTCAACGACCTCTACCGTCGCGTGATCAACCGCAACAACCGCCTGCGTCGTCTGCTCGACCTCGGTGCCCCCGAGATCATTGTGAACAACGAGAAGCGGATGCTGCAGGAGGCCGTTGACGCACTCTTCGACAACGGTCGTCGTGGCCGCCCCGTCACGGGTACCGGTAACCGCGCTCTCAAGTCGCTGAGCGACATGCTCAAGGGCAAGCAGGGTCGTTTCCGTCAGAACCTGCTCGGCAAGCGCGTCGACTACTCCGGCCGTTCGGTCATCGTCGTCGGCCCGCAGCTCAAGCTGCACCAGTGTGGTCTGCCTAAGCAGATGGCACTCGAGCTGTTCAAGCCGTTCGTGATCAAGCGCCTGATCGACCTGAGTCACGCTCAGAATATCAAGGCAGCCAAGCGCATGGTCGAGCGTTCGCGCCCGCAGGTCTGGGACGTGCTCGAGGAGATCATCCGCGAGCGCCCCGTGCTGCTGAACCGGGCACCGACGCTTCACCGCCTCGGCATCCAGGCGTTCGAGCCTCAGCTCGTGGAAGGTAAGGCGATCCAGCTGCACCCTCTCGTCTGTGCCGCGTTCAACGCCGACTTCGACGGTGACCAGATGGCAGTTCACCTGCCGCTGTCGATGGAAGCCCAGGCCGAAGCGCGCATCCTGATGCTCGCCTCGAACAACATCCTGAAGCCGTCTGACGGTCGCCCGGTGACCCTGCCCACCCAGGACATGATCATCGGTCTGCACCACCTGACCACGCTCAAGGAAGGCGTCATCGGCGAGGGCCGGGCGTTCTCCTCGATCGCGGAAGCGATTCTCGCTTTCGACCAGAAGAAGGACGCGAACCAGGGCCTCGACCTGAACGCCAAGGTGCGCATCCGTCTGGCCGACAAGTACTTCGAAGAGGGCACGCAGCCCGAAGGCGTCGAACTCGTCAACGGCCAGGCCGTCGGAACCGTGCTGGTGACCACCACGCTCGGCCGCGCGATCTTCAACGAGGCCATGCCGGTTGACTACCCGTACTTCGAAAAGGTCGCCGACAAGGGCAGCCTCTCGGCGATCGTCAACGACCTCGCCGAACGGTACCCGAAGGTGGAAGTCGCCGCGACGCTTGACCGCGTCAAGGACGCCGGTTTCTACTGGGCCACCCGGTCCGGTGTGACCGTGGCGCTCAGCGACATCCTGACCCCGCCGAACAAGCCGCAGATCGTTGCCGGCTATGAGAAGCAGGCCGCCAAGGTGCAGTCGCAGTTCGAGAAGGGTCTCACGACCGACCTCGAGCGTCGCCAGGAGCTCATCCAGATCTGGACCAAGGCAACCGAAGACGTCGCCGCGGCCATGCAGGAGAACTTCCCGGCCGACAACACCATCAACCGCATGGTCACCTCCGGTGCCCGTGGTAACTGGCTGCAGGTGCGCAACATCGCCGGTATGCGAGGCCTGGTCAACAACCCGAAGGGTGAGATCATTCCTCGCCCGATCATCTCGAGCTACCGCGAAGGCCTGTCCGTCGCCGAGTACTTCATTGCTACTCACGGTGCTCGTAAGGGTCTGGCCGACACGGCTCTGCGTACCGCCGACTCCGGGTACCTCACGCGTCGTCTCGTGGACGTCTCGCAGGATGTCATCATCCGCGAAGACGACTGTGGCACGACCAAGGGTCTGGAACTGCCGATCGCCGAGGTCAACCCGATGGGCGAGCTCGTTCGCCACCCCAACGTGGAAAACGCGGTCTACGCTCGCAGCCTGGCCACCCCGGCGGTCAACGCCAAGGGTGAGATCGTCGCTGACGCCGGCGACGACGTGGGTGACGTGCTCATCGACAAGCTGGTCGAGGCCGGTGTCGAGACCATCAAGGTGCGCTCGGTGCTGACCTGTGAGTCGGCTGTCGGGGTGTGTGCGGTCTGCTACGGCCGCTCGCTCGCCACCGGGCTGCTCGTCGACATCGGTGAGGCCGTCGGTATCATCGCCGCACAGTCCATCGGTGAACCGGGTACCCAGCTCACGATGCGTACCTTCCACACCGGTGGATCGGCATCCGCCGACGACATCACCCAGGGTCTGCCTCGTGTGCAGGAACTGTTTGAGGCCCGTACCCCCAAGGGTGCGTCGCCGATCGTCGACACCGCCGGTCGCATCACCATCGAGGACACCGACCGCAGCCGGAAGGTTATCCTGACCCCCGACAACGGCGATGAGCCGATTGCCTACCCGGTGCTCAAGCGCTCCACCCTCCTCGTCGAGGATGGCCAGCACGTCGAGCTCGGCACGCAGATCATCATCGGCGCCGTCGACCCGAAGGAAGTTCTTCGCGTCAAGGGTGTTCGCGCCGTGCAGAAGCACATCGTCGGGGGCGTGCAGGATGTCTACCGGTCGCAGGGTGTGCCGATTCACGACAAGCACATCGAGGTCATCGTTCGCCAGATGCTGCGCAAGGTGACCGTCGTCGAGCACGGCGACACCGGCCTGCTCCCCGGCGAGCTCGTTGACCGGTTGAAGTACAACGATCTCAACCGCACCGCGCTCACCGAGGGCAAGAAGACGGCGTCGGCTCGTCAAGAAGTCATGGGTATCACCAAGGCTTCGTTGGCGACCGAGTCCTGGCTGTCGGCCGCTTCCTTCCAGGAAACCACCCGGGTTCTGACCCAGGCGGCCATGGAAGGCAAGAGCGACCCGCTGATGGGCCTCAAGGAGAACGTGATCATCGGTAAGTTGATCCCGGCCGGCACCGGCCTTCCCCGCTACCGCGACGTCACCGTCGAGGCAACGGATGAAGCCAAGGCTGAGCGTTACCCGAACCGCATCTTCACCGATGATGCAGCGTTCAACGAAGGTGACCTGAGCTTCGTCGACTTCGACAGCTTTTCGTCGGATGACTTCACCCCCGGCACCTACAACTAGTCACTAGCGATAGGTTCCACGGACGGCCTCCTGCCTCGGCAGGGGGCCGTTCCGCTTTTACGCCCGCTGCCCGAGCCTGTCGAGACCCGACCCTGCCGAGACCCGCGATAGGCTGGTCCAGAATCTTTCTGGGGGTATCGCATGGGTGCAGGTCCGGTGTCCGCTTCGGCAATGACGCGTCGTCGGATGTGGGTGCTCCTCGGCGCCGTCGGCTCCCTGCTGGTCATCGCCCTCATTGTCCTGCTCATTGTCTGGCGGGGCGGCGCGGGCGCGCCGGAGGGAGAGGCGGTCGGGCGGCCGCAGCCGCACTCGTCCCCTGCACCCCTGGCCCTCGCCAGTGTGCCTGCTCCGACGGCCACGACGGATGGGCCGCATCCGTCGACCTGTGATGAGCTCTACAGCCCGGCGATCGTGGCCGCTTTCGGTGACCTGGTGCTCAACCCGGCCTGGGTCGCTGAGGAGAACTCGGACGTCAACCGGGGGTCCGGGGACCCGGAGTTGATCGCCCTGATCGACGCTGCCGGGGAGCGTCTCACCTGCGTGTGGGCGAACGCCAACGGCGGGTCCGGCCTGGGACTGACCACGGAGCTGGTGTGGGTGACCCCGGAACAGTCGACTCAGATTCAAAGCCGGCTGACCGCCGCAGGTATGAACTGTTACGAGGAACTCGGCGGAATGCGTTGCCTCATCGAGACAACGAAGGACGGTGAACTCGTCGGTGAGTCGCACTTTCTTCGCGACGACATCTGGCTGGCCACCAGATATGTCAATACCGGACCGGACGGCTACACGCACGATATCATCGCCAACGTGTGGGCCGACGAGTAGTCGCCGGGGAGATCCGCAATCCGCGCACAAAGTAGGGTAGAAGCAACGACCGGCAGACCTGCTTTTCGGGAGCAGAGGAACAGTATGCGGTTGGTCGGGCAGCTCGGTGGAGCGCTAGTCGGTGCCATGGGTCTCCTGGTGCTGGTCAGTTGGTACGTTGGAGTCGACGCCCTGCCGCCCGTGCTCCGCGACTTGCTGGCGATGAAGCCGACGGCAGCCCTGGGGCTCGTGCTGGTGGCGGTTGCCGTGCTGGCCGTCGATCGTCGCAGGTTGACCGTGACCCTGGGTCTGCTGGCACTGATGATCGGCGCTCTCACGATCGCGGAGTTCGTCGTCGGCCGATCACTCGGCATCGATGTGCTCCTGCCGGGAATCGACTTCGGGGGGCGGTCGGAGCGGATGGCGCCGTCCACGTCGGTGGCGCTGGTTCTGCTCGGTGCGTCCGTCATCGCCAGCCGGGCCGCTCGATCCGCCGTGATGCTCGGCTTCGCATTCGCGGCTCTGGGCGTCAGCCTGGTCGCGATCCTGGGTTATGCCTACGGCGTCTCCTCGCTGTATTCGCTGGGCGGCTACACGAGTATGGCCTGGCAGACGGCCCTGGGCGTCGGAATCCTCGCCACGGCCCTGTTGGTTCAGCGCCCCGATGCCGGTCTGATCGGCCTCTTCCGAGACGGTGGCAGTGCGGGTCGGCTCCTCCGCCAGGTCATTCCATTCCTAGTTCTGGGACCGTTCATCCTCGGTTGGCTGCGGCTGTGGGGACAGCGCCAGGGCTGGTACGACACGGCCTTCGGCGTCGCCATTCTGATCCTCGGCATGACAGTGCTCAGCTGCGTGCTGGCGTGGGTCGCCGCCCGCCGGCTGCGTGACCTCGATCGTCAGCGTGATGCCGCGATGCAGGCTCTCGCTGAGGCCAACCACACGTTGGAGGCGACGGTCGAGAACCGAACCCGCCAGCTCGCGGAGACGGCCGACACGCTGCACACCCTCATCAAGATCGCACCCGTTGGAATCGTGCAGATGGATGCCGCGGGCGGGCTCGTGTCCGCCAACGACCAGTGGCTGACACTCAGCGGCCTCACGAAGAGTCAGTCGCGCCGCGACGGCTGGGCCACCGCGCTCCATCCGGACGACGCGGAACGGGTGCTCCTCGGTTGGGAAGCGAGCGCCGCAGCCGGCGAGCCCTACGAAACCACCCTGCGGTTCCGCACACCTGAGGGCCACATCAACTGGGTGCAGGTGAACACCGCCCCGATGCGTGATGAGAAGGGCATCATCGGGCACCTGGCCAGCGTCACCGATGTCACCGCGCAGCGTGAGGCCGAGAACGCGGCTACGGCCGCCGCGGCCCGGTTCGAGGCTGCCTTCGCTTCCTCGCCATTGGGAACGGCCATCGTGACGCTCGACGGACAGGTAGTGGCCGCCAACAGGCGGCTTCTGGAACTGGCGGGTCACCAGAACCCGCTCGTCAGCGCCCATATCGAGACGATCTTCATGCCGACTGAGGACGGTGACGATGAGGAGTCGGAGAGCGCTGGCCTGGAAGGTCCGTCGACCCGACAACGCATCGACCGACGGATGCGCCACGAAGGCAATCAGGAAACCTGGGTCAAGGTCAGCATCGCCGAGATCTTCGAGGGAGACCAGGCTGGGGGACTGCTGTACCAGCTGGAGGACATCACCGCCCGACGCCTGGCCGAGGCGCGGGTTGAGCACCTGGCATTCCACGACCCGCTGACGAACCTGCCCAACCGTCTGCTCCTGCTCGACCGGTTGAAGCAGGCGCTTCTGCAGGCGTCGCGCCAGGGGCGCGGCGTTGCGGTGCTATTCATCGACCTCGACCGGTTCAAGTTCGTCAATGACAGTCTTGGGCACCACGCCGGTGACACAGTGCTGAATGAGGTTGCCATCCGCCTCCGGCAGAGCATCCGCGCCGGCGACACGGTGTCCCGGATCGGCGGCGACGAGTTCGTCGTGATCTGCCCGGATGTCGGTGGCAGCGAGGATGTGCACCGGATCGCCGATTCGATCCAGGCGGCCATCGCGCGGCCGATCACGATCGGCGACCAGTCGGCATCCGTCGATGCCAGCATCGGGATTGCTTTTGGCCTCGGGCACGACGATGCCGAACTACTCCTGCGCAATGCGGATCAGGCCATGTACCTGGCGAAGGACCGTGGGCGCGCCCGCTACGAGGTCTTCGACGACGACCTGCGGTACCGCATACATCAGCGGCTCGACAGCGAGTTGGCCCTGCGCGACGCGGTGGAACTGGGCCAGATCGAAACCTGGTATCAGCCGATCGTGGATCTGCAGGACCACAAGGTGGTGGCGACCGAGGCTTTGGCACGCTGGCGGCGGCCCGAGCGCGGGCTCGTGATGCCGGGAGACTTCATTGCTCTCGCCGAGGAAGTGGGTCTGATCAAGGGAATCGGATCGACGGTGCTCGGCCAGGCGTGCCGGGCGGCCACGGGGCTGGCTCAGGGAATGGCGGTCAGCGTCAACGTGTCCGCGCGGCAATTCGTGCAGGATGACTTCGGTGACGTCGTCAAGCGGGCCCTCGCCGAGTCGGGTCTGCCGCCGGAACAGCTCTGGCTGGAGCTGACCGAGAGTGCGGTGCTCGACGCCATCGATTCCGCGGCTCGGACCTTCCAGGAGCTGCGTAACCTGGGCGTGCGGCTGGCCATCGACGACTTCGGCACGGGGTATTCATCTTTCACCCACCTGCGCGCGTTCACGGTTGACCTGCTCAAGATCGACCTGACGTTCATTCGCGACGTCGAGAGCTCCGATCACGATCGCGCGATCGTGGAGGGAATCCTGCGGCTGGCCGATTCCCTGAACCTGGATGTCGTCGCCGAGGGCATCGAGACGACGAGCCAGCGGGACCTGCTGCAGAAAATGGGGTGCCGCTACGGCCAGGGCTACCTCTTCTCGAAGCCCGCCCCAACCGCGTCCCCCGCCCTCCTCCTCGCCCCCTGACGCGCCCCTGCCCGTGACGCTGGTCGAGCCCAAGAGCTACAGCGCTGCCCGCTTGCTCGGCAGTGCCACCAGCGTCTGCTCCGGATCTACCTCGACCGGTGGCCTAAGCCAGTACTGCGTTCCGGTGCGGCTGATCGTCCAGTGCTGGTTGTGCAGCAGCAGGTGGTGGGGATGGCAGAGGAGTACCCCGTCGGCAAGGTCCGTACATCCGTTGTTTTTGAGCCACTCGTTGACGTGATGGGCCTCAGTCCACGCCGGTGGCCGGTCGCAGTCGATCCAGAGGCATCCGCCGTCACGAACCCCCATTGCGACCCGCTGTGCCTCGGTGAAGAGCCGTTCGTCACGGCCGACATCGATGATCTGGCCGTCCGCGTCGAACTTGATGCCGCGGGTGCCGGTGTCGCAGAGGAGTCGGTCGATGGTCTCCTGCGAGATGGGGACCGGGTTGCCCTCGATCTGCCCGTGAGCGGCCCCTTCGGCGGGTTCGACGGGCCCAGATTCGCCCGTTTCAGTCTGGACGGTCGTCGGCGCCGGCCCGGTCTGGCCCTGCTGCCCGGTCTGACCGGTCTGACCGGCCTGGCCACCTTTCAATGCCTTCTCGGTCACGATCACGCGCACCGAGGGGCGGCGGCCGCCGAAGACCCGGCCCGGGTCGGCCTCGCCGGCGATCTTGAGCAGCTGCACGAGGGAGTCCGCGGCGATCTGTTCGGTCGTGCGGGGGTCGCCTTGCATCTACTTTGCCCAGGCTGCGCGGTCCGGGTCCACGAACCGTACCCCGCCGCGGCGGGGGCTGGTGATGGAGTCGAAGGTGGAGAGCACGAACTCGCCGTCTTCGGGGGCAAACAGCCCGCTGAGTCGTACGTTGCCGTTGCCCAGCCGGTAGACCCGCAGGTAGCGGTCGTCGTGGGACTGCTTCTCGCGGGCGGCAATGCCGGCCTCATCGAGCCGGTCGCGCATCCGTCTCGCCTGCTTGAACACCTGATCGGCATTCAGCGACGACACCTCCGCCAGGAGCGCTTCCAGCGCCACCGCGAGCTTCTCGGCGGTGACCGAGGTATCGATTTGGCCGAGCCCCGCGCGAATCGACTCGGCCGCGTCGACGGAGAGGGTGCCGGCGGTGACGGCCCGGGCGATCGGCGCCTGCCACGGCACCTTCGCGGCGAGCTGGGCGAGCTGGGCGACCTCGGCGGCATCGGTGTGGGGCGAGGAGAGCGCCGCCTCGACGAGCCTGTCGGCCGCCTCGGCATCGGCTATCATCGTGCCGACCGCGACCAGCTTGTACGCGTCGCCCTTCGACGAGCCGGTCGAGTTCTGGATCAGGGCCTCCGGGGAGAGGTACCCCTGCTGCGCCGCCAAACCCGAGTGCCCGAGCTCCGGTCGGGAACGTTCGGCGATGGTCGCCGCCATCCAGGCGGCATAGGTATCGACGAGACGGCGGATCGAAGCGATTCGCTTCTGACCGGCCAACACCTCGGCATCAGGAAGGGCCGAGAAGTCAGCGCATGACGAGCCCAGCAGGGCCACGGCATCGGCCGCCTGCCTGAGGTCATCCGCGAGGTTGGACATGTTAAAAGAATACCTCAACTCGCACCCAGTGTCGAGAGTTACTCACATAATTATAGAGAATAATCGAACTTATCTCTGAGCAACTTCGGCCGCTCCGAAGCCGTGCAAGGTCGCCGGTTGCCTCAATGGAGACCCCGGCTATAGTGGAGGGCACAACCTCGGAGTATGCGCCGATGAGTCCAGAGAATGCGGCCGAGAACGAGAACGGCACCGGGCCTGAGCCCCCGACGTCGGGCCGGCCGGCCGCCGGTCGCCGGGCCTGGATCGGGCTGGCCGTCCTCGGAGCCGCACTCCTCGTGATCCTCGTGGTGGCAGTGGTCTGGCGGGACGGCGAAGGTTTCCCGGGCGCAGGCGAGACCACCGGATCCGGCACCGTGACGCCCGCCCCGACCAACCCACCCACCGCTACAGGTTCTCCGACCACCACCACGCCCCCGGCAACCCTCAAGCCGACGCAATCCGAACCCGGGCAGACCGCGGCGCCGGGCGTTCCACGTCCGACCGCGTGAACGTAGCTCTACAGCCCGACCATGGTCGAGGCGCTCGGCGACCTGACCCTGAAGCCCTTCTGGAGCCGGGACCCGGATGCCGGCGTGTCCCACGGCACCGACGACGCCGAGCTGCGCGTCCAGATCGACACTCTCGACCACCTGACCTGCGTCTGGGCGAGCCCGTACGGGGGATCCGACACCGGGATCATCACCACCGTGGTCTGGGTGACCCGGGGAGAGAGCGCCGCGGTGGAGGCCCGGCTCGTCGCAAACGGACTGGAGTGCTTCACCCAGTCGGAGGGCCGCCGCTGCGTCATCCAGACGAACACGGCAGACGGCGCTTTCGGTGAGTCCCACTTTCTGAGGGGCGGCATCTGGCTCGCCACGAAGTACACGAATGCCGGCCCGCTGGGATACACACAGAACATCATCGACAACCTTTGGATGGGTGTCTAGACCGTCTCAAGCAGGCCGAGACCGCCCCGGGCATCGCCCAGCAGCGGCCGCATTCCGCCTGCCGCTCCGCGGGCAGCAACCGTGTCGATGCCGTGTCGACACCGGTCGATACCGTGTCGATGTCGGGTCGAAGCCCCGCCCCGTTAGGATCACTGAACAGAGGCATTTTTTTGAACCGTGTCCCCCCTCATTGTGGGTCTGGCCGGATTCCGTGCCCCCGAGATAGCGTTATCCGTTACTTACTTACCGAGCCTGTTCGAGAGGATCGCGTGGCCAGCCTCACCGAAATCTTGATCCTGCACGGTCTGCTGCCGATCGAGGAGCTCGACCACCTGATGGCCGGCGACCCCGCCGATGAGAGCGCCGTCCGCGCCCTCGTCGCCAAGGGCGTCATCACCGAGGTACAGTTCGCCAAGGCTCGGGCCCAGCAGGCCAACCTGCCCTTCGTCGAGCTGATCGACTACCCGGTCGATCGCCTCGCCGTGGCTCTCGTTCCGGTGGCCGTCTGCAAACGCCACGAAGTGCTCCCGATCGCCGTCGACGACGGCCGCCTCATCCTCGCCATGGTCGACCCCGGCAACGTCTTCGCCGTCGATGACGTGCGCGAAGCATCACGGATGCGCGTCACCCAGGTTGTCGCCGAACGTAGCGACCTCCTCGCGGCTATCACCCGCTACCACCGGGCCGACGACGAGCTCAGCGACCTCACCTCCACACTCGAGGAAGAGAACGCCGCCACCGAGAGCTCCTCGTTCGGAGTCTCGGACTCCATCGACGACGATGCCCCGATCGTGCGGTTCGTGAACCTGTTGGTCAGCCAGGCCATCCAGGACCTGGCCTCGGACATCCACATCGAACCCGGCGAGCACAGCCTGCGGGTGCGCTACCGCATCGACGGCGTGCTGCACGAGATGCAGACCGCACCCAAGAGCATCCAGAACGGTGTTATCTCCAGGCTCAAAATCATGAGCGATATCGACATCGCCGAGCGGCGCAAACCGCAGGACGGCCGCATGACCGTGCGCCATGCCGGCCGTCAGATCGACCTGCGCGTTGCGACTCTCCCCACAGTGTGGGGCGAGAAGGTTGTCATGCGAATTCTCGACAACTCGAACACGACTCTCGACGTGCGCGCGCTGGCCCTGCTCGAGCACAACTTCGAGGCCTACAAGACCTCCTACTCCAAGCCCTACGGCATGATCCTAATCACCGGTCCGACCGGTTCGGGCAAGTCGACCACGCTCTATACGACCCTGGGTGCGGTCGCTCGTCCCGAGATTAACGTGATCACGGTCGAAGACCCGGTGGAGTACCGCATGGCGGGCATCAACCAGGTGCAGGTGAACCCGAAGGCGGGCCTCACCTTCGCGAGTGCGCTGCGTTCCATCCTGCGAAGCGACCCGGATGTCGTTCTGCTGGGTGAGATCCGCGACCACGAGACCGCGCAGATCGCCATTGAGGCTTCGCTGACGGGCCACCTCGTGCTCTCCACCCTGCACACCAACGACGCGCCGAGCGCCATCACCCGCCTGACGGAAATGGGTATCGAGCCCTTCCTGGTGGGTTCCGCCCTGGACTGCGTGGTCGCCCAGCGCCTGGCGCGGCGCCTCTGCGACAAGTGCAAGACGCCATCCGTGCTGACCGTCGACTACCTGACGCGCCTCCGCTTCGCGTTCGACCCGGAGCGCCCGCTGCCCACGATCTTCGAGGCGGTCGGCTGCACGCAGTGTTCGAAGACCGGTTACCGCGGGCGCATCGCCGTGCACGAGGTGATGACCGTGACCGAGGAGATCGAGCGGCTCGCCGTGGCCCGAGCATCGAGTGCCGAAATCGGCCGGGTGGCGCGCGAACAGGGCATGATCACCCTCCGCGAGGATGGCTGGGCCAAGGCCCAAATGGGTTTGACATCGATCGAAGAAATCTTGCGAGTGGTCGCATAGTGCAAAAGGGGATATCTGCATGAGCCAGCCCATCTATGAAATTCCGGTCACGCCTCCTGGGGCTGCCGAGGGCAGCTGGAGCCTCGGCGATCCCGAGCGTCGTGGTGCCGAACCGACGGAGCACGATGCCGCGCCGGCCGCTCCTGACTCGGCGGAGTTCGATTTCGTCGATGTGACGGATGCCGCACAGCCGCCGACAACGGTCCTCCCGGTGGACACCAGCGCGGTCGAGACGACCGGGCGCCGCGCCCGTGCCAACCGCACCGGCGACAACGAGGTCTCCGACCTTGACCTGCTGAACGCCCTGGCCGAGGTTCTCGACCTGAACGCCTCCGACCTGCACATCACCGTCGGAGCGCCGCCGAGCATTCGTGTCGATGGCGGCCTGCGACCGATTGAGGGCGCGAGCAAGTGGATGGGTGACAAGGTCACCTCGGCGCTCTACAGCATCCTCTCGGCGAAGCAGCGCACGCAGTTCGAGGAGGAGCTCGAACTCGACTTCGCCTACACGGCCGGCGGCGCGCGCTTTCGCGTGAACTACTACTACCAGCGCAACTCGATCGGCGGGGCGTTCCGTCTGATCCCGCGCGAGATCAAGCCGCTGAAAGACCTCGGCATCCCCGAGACCGTCGGTCAATTCGCCAAGCTTCCTCGCGGCCTGGTGCTGGTGACCGGGCCCACCGGTTCGGGCAAGTCCACCACCCTGGCGGCACTGATTGACCTGGTCAACCGCACCCGTGCCGACCACATCGTCACGGTCGAAGACCCGATCGAGTTTCTACATAAGCACCAGAAGTCGCTGGTCAACCAGCGCGAGGTGGGCCACGACACGAAGAGCTTCGCCTCCGCACTCAAGCACGTGCTGCGCCAGGACCCCGACGTGATTCTGATCGGCGAGCTGCGTGACCTAGAGACCATCTCGGTGGCCCTGACCGCCGCCGAAACCGGCCACCTCGTCTTCGCCACCCTACACACGCAGTCGGCGGCCCAGACCATCGACCGCGTGATCGACGTGTTCCCGCCGCACCAGCAGGGCCAGGTGCGCGCACAGCTGGCCGCCACCCTGCAGGGCGTGGTCTGCCAAACCCTCGTGAAGAAGGTCGGTGGCGGTCGTGTCGTCGCCACCGAGGTCCTGGTCACGACTTCCGCGGTCGCGAACCTGATCCGCGAGGGAAAGACCTACCAAATCGCATCTTCGATGCAGGCCGGCCGCGCCCTCGGCATGCACACCATGGATCAGCACCTTGCCGAGCTCGTGGATGCCGGCTTGATTACCCGAGCGTCGGCCGAGGAGAAGGCGCAGGACCAGGAGGGTCTTGCTCAACTTATTCGGCGCGTCGATCCGACCGAGACATCAGTGAACTCAATGTCTGGCGGAATCGACTTTGGTGACTCCTTCTCCCCACGGGGGCGGTAAATGGCCGCGACAACGGCCTACGCGTACAAGGCCCGTGATGCAGCTGGCAAGGCCGTCAAGGGGCATCTGGATGCCGCCTCAGAAAGTGCCGCTATGGCTCGGGTGCGCACTATGGGGTTATCTCCCGTGTCGATGGTCGTGGTTCCGCAAGGCGCAGGCCTCAACATGGAGATCAACATCCCCGGATTCACGAAGGGAGTGGGTCTGAAGGACCTGGCGATTATGAGCCGTCAGATGGCCACGATGATCGGCGCCGGCCTGTCGCTCCTGAGAACGCTGAATATTCTGGCAGAGCAAACTGAGAGCAAACCACTCACAAAGATATTGGTCGCGGTCAGGGACGACGTCGAGACCGGCGTGTCGATCTCGGATTCAATGGCCCATCACGCCGAGGCATTTCCCCCTTTGATGGTCAATATGGTTCGGGCGGGAGAGACAGGAGGTTTCCTGGAAGGAGCGCTCGAATCCATCGCAGAAAACTTCGAGAAAGAAGTGAAACTTCGCGGCACCATCAAATCCGCGATGACGTATCCCGTGATCGTTTTGATCATGTCACTCGTATCTGTCGTCGCGATGCTGATCTTCATTGTTCCAGTGTTTGAAAACATGTTCACGAACTTGGGAGGACAGCTTCCGCTGCCGACCATGCTGCTCGTGTACTTGTCCCGGTCAATGGTCTATGTCGTTCCGATCCTCGCCGTGGTTGGTATCGCGTTTGCAATTTGGTGGCCGCGCAACAAGAACTCGGAACATGTGCGTAAGTTCCTTGACCCGCTCAAGTTGAAGCTGCCTGTCTTTGGCCCATTGCTCAAGAAGATCGCTGTTGCCCGATTCAGCCGAAACTTTGCCAACATGATCGGGGCCGGCGTGCCAATCCTCCAGGCCCTCCACATCGTCGGGGAGACATCGGGCAACTGGGTGGTTGAACGGGCACTGGTTAAGGTTGCCGACTCAGTGCGCCAAGGTCATTCCATTAGCGGGCCTCTTGCGCTGGAACCGGTGTTCCCGAACATGGTTGTTCAGATGATCGCCGTGGGTGAGGACTCCGGATCCCTTGAGCAGATGCTGAACAAGATCGCGGATTTCTATGACCAGGAGGTCGAGTCGGCCACCGAGCAGCTGACCGCCATGATCGAACCGTTGATGGTCGCCTTCCTCGGTGTGGTGGTCGGGGGCATGATTGTCGCCCTTTACCTGCCGATCTTCAACATTTCGACCCTGATCGAGTAGTTCCTGAAGCGGGGGCGAGGTAATGAGGCCATTCCCCTCTAACTGGGGGTAGAAACGGCAGTCCACCCCCCCCTTTGCGGGATTTACTGGGAAATTTCTCCCAATATCATTGGTAAAAGCTGGATCTTATGATCCGGAATTCCCGCCCACAGCAGCAATAGACCGAAATGGACATCCTCATGGTTTCTCGCATCATGGGCGGGCTCAACAGCCGCCGCAATTCCCTTCAGAAGAGTGAGAAGGGCTTCACACTCATCGAGCTCCTCGTCGTCGTCATCATCATCGGAATCCTGGCGGCCATTGCTATTCCGGTGTACCTCGGCATCCAGAACAACGCCAAGGACAGCGCCGTGAAGTCAGACGTGGCCAACGCGAAGACCGCTATCGCGGCTTTTGCGACGGACAATAACGGTGCGCTTCCGGCTTCGCTTGCAGTTGCGGACCTGCCCGCAAAGTACGGCTACACCCAGCCGGCGGCTGGCGGCAACTACACCACTCTTCCTGGATTCACGAAGGCCACCGCCCCAGCGACCGGCTACTGCATCATCGCGACAGCAGTGACGGGCACGATAATCGGCGCTAGTGACCTGACCGGTGTCAAGGTAGCTGCCACATGCTCAGCAGGAGTGCTCGGCTAACAACTTGCGGCGTTGACCTGGGGGTGCCTCCAAACTCACCCCCAGGTTTCCGCGAACAGTGGGCGTCCTCCACTCACTGTTTCACTGATCGGAAATTGGTGGAGATGATGATTTCTCTGGGCTCGCGTTCACGAAGTACACGTTGTCAGCACTTTCTGAGGGGCACACAGGGCTTCAGCTTGATCGAACTCCTCGTCGTGGTGATCATCATGGGTGTCCTCACTGCTATCGCCACCCCGTTGTATTTGGGAATTCAGAATAATGCCAGGGACAGCGCCGTGAAGTTGGATGTCTCCAATGCCAAGACCGCGGTCGTCGCGTATGCGATTGATAACAAGGGTGCGCTTCCTGACTCTTTCTCGAATGCGGACCTGCCGACCAAGTACGGCTTCACCATTCCGCCTGCCGACTACTATTCAGCTTCTGGCCTCCCCGCCGTGTCCAAGGGCACTACAGGCTCCGCATTTTGTGTCTAGGCGGAAAGCGTGACGACCAGACAGGTCGCTGCCAGCGACCTGTCTCGCGTGGTAGCGAGCGCCACGGCTGGTGCCTATCAGGCGCAATGGTTCGCTAGCACGATGATGCTGAGGACGGGCGCAGGGATGCCGCACGACGGGGCCACGTGACGCATCACATTACCCAGGGCTGCAAGGCCCACGACACTCAAACGAGGTAGGGATGAACACCCAGGTCAGTGGCCGTCGATCTATCAGCGATGATGTGAGCGGATTTGGCATCATCGAGATCGTGGTTTCGATGTTCCTCCTAGCTCTGCTTATTATCTCCTTCGCACCCGTTCTCGTGAACACAATCAAATTCACCGCTAGAAACACGACGATCGCCACCGCGGCCCAAATGGCCAACAAGCAGATTGAGGCAGCCCGCGCTGTGCGCTCCGCGACCTCCACTCCTCCGAGCTGCAACGACATTAAGCAGTTTCTTTTGGTCACCCTGCCACCGGTCGTCGATCCCCGCGGTATCACCCTGCAGCCGCAGTGGGACCCCTTCGCGACCTGCACTGCGAGTACGATCCCCGGATACGTGCGAGTTAGGGTGTCGGTCTCCCAGGCGGGTTACGCCACCTCGACCGCTTCGGCAGCAACTTTCATCTTCGTCGCCGCGGGTGGAAACTAACCATGCAGGCGCAGCGGGATCACCTGCAATCAGGTCGAGACTTGGGATTCTCACTCGTGGAGCTCTTAATCTACATGGGTCTCCTTGTCCTCGTGATTTCTGTTGCGGGCGGTCTTCTGATTACCGGCTTGAAAACCCAGGAGACAACGCAGGCCGTCACTACAGCGGCGACCACTGCGCAGCAGATCGCTCGTTCCGTGCAAGCGGGAGTACGGAACGCATCGGCGGTCACGGTGACAAGTGATAACCCAGTGTGGCCGACCGGCGCGCAACTTTTGGTCGCGCGCACGATAGGAACCGACCCCCTCTCGACTACCCCGTCTTGCCAGGCCTGGTATTTCACGGGCACTGGGGTGAGTGGTAGCGGTTCGGTTTACACAAAGAGGACAAACCCAGCGGCCGTAATTACAGTGCCTAGCGGTGGCCCCGAGGGGACTTGGACTCTACTGGGCTCCGAGGTCAGACCCGACGACCCGGTGACTGCACGGGTCTTCAACGCCCCGAGTGGGTCGCGGGTCGATCTAAATTTCAACGTATCTGCGGGGACACACCCCTACGTACTGATCAAAACCACGACATACACCCCACAAGTCGCGACGGTGAGCACACCATGTTTCTAGCTAAAAGGGTCCGGGACGTCCACCGAGGCGAACGCGGTAGCGCGATGCTCGTCGCCATCGGTATGACAGCGGTAGCCGGCATCATCGCGATCACGATCACGTCGAGTTCTCTTTACGCCGTCGGCTACACCACGTCGATTCGATCTGGCGTCCAGGCCCAGGCCGCTGCCGAGGCGGGAATTGATTTTGCGGCGGCGGGCCTGGCCACCGCCGTGTGCCAAGCGCAGTACGGACCGACTTTAACCGAACCCAAATTCACAGTCAACGTCTCGTACTCGCTTCAAACAGTTTCCACGACAGGTGACAACGACACGTCCTGGCAAACCGGATGTCCGACGTTGGCCGCCAAGAGGGTCAAGCTTGTTTCTCTCGGAACGGCCACGGTCCTCGGGCTTGCGGGGAATTCGTCGGGCGACACGCGCAAAGTTGAAGCCGTTTACCCCTACGCGCCCACACAGCCCGGCACCGGCGCGGCAATCTATTCCTTCGCCCAAACCGACGCCACCGTCAACAACCTGACGATCCACGCGACAGCGGGGGCGCCGGCGACGGTCCAGTACCTGTCGGGGAGCCTTAACTGCACGTCCGGGTCGGTAATCGATGGCAGTGTGATTCTTGGGCTTGGCGGAGCTTCGCTTGCAAGCGGATGCGAAGTTAACGGCGATCTTTTTGTCTCCGGGTCGGTGAACCTGCAGAATTCCACCGTCCGCGGAAATGTGACTGCGGACAGCGGAACTTACCCGTCGGTGTCACTCGCCCCCTCTGCCACAATCCTGGGAAGCATTTATGCCGGCGGTCCGGTCAAAATGCAGGGCGCGACCGGTGGCGACATCATCGCTGGCCCTGGGATGGGAACGACGAACATCTCCGGATCGGTCGGTGGTTCGGTCATTGCGTCCGGCAATGTGAGCTATTCTGGCCCACCGAGGTCGCCGAGAAATATTGTTGAGGGCCAGAACGGCATGATCGCCCCGACCATCCCGTTTGTGCCCGGATGGCTCGATTATCCATTCGCCCCGGCCGACCAGACGCGCTGGGCTAGCTTGGGCTATACCGAATTGTCCCTGACCGACTGCAGAGCCGCTCCGTTTAGAGCCGCCATGAACACGGTCCTGACCTCGACCACTCCCCGCGTGCTGAATGCGCTTGGTTGTGGAGCCGGAGGGGTGGATTTTAGCCTGCTCACCAGTGCCACTAGCACTCTGAAGAGCAACTTGGTGATCGTTGCGAACGCGTTCGACTTCAGTGGAAACAACCTTGAGTCGTCGGACGGGAGGGACAAAAGCCTCTGGCTCATTATTCCGGATCGGGGACCCGGTGGAAATCCTCTGGAACCGCCCAACCGCACTACGGACTGTCCCCCCGGCGGTATATTCAAAATGAGGAATCACGTGACTGTCGGCTCCCACGTAAACGCATTGATCTACTCCCCGTGCAACATCACCAACTCTGCCGACGTGTGGCAGGGTCAGATCTATGCTGCCGGATCGCAGACCGCCAACGCCTTCACGCTGAACTACGTGCCGATCGGCATTCCGGGCTACGACTTCAACACCGGGCTCTTGATTAATCCGAGCGCCCCAACCACTGGCGTTCTCGGTGCCCGCACGGCGACTCGCAACATAGCCGTTGGTTAGCGTGGCTGTAATCGTCGCTGCTTTCGGGTCATTGATCGGATCCTTCCTCAACGTCGTCGTCTACCGACTACCCCTCAAACGGTCTCTCGTGTCGCCGCCGAGCGCTTGCGGGGGGTGCGGGGCCCGGATCCGGCTCTGGGACAACGTGCCTGTTCTGTCCTGGCTGGTGTTACGAGGACGCTGCCGAGACTGCCATGCACGAATATCGGCCCGGTACCCCCTCGTCGAGCTGGGCACCGCGATTTTTTTCGGTGTAGTCGCGTGGTGGGCTCAGGCTGAATTTCCGTCGACGGGAATCGTGACCTTAGAATCCACCATCACCCGGTTTGCGGCCCTGGCACCATTTCTTTATCTGGCCGCAGTGAGCGTGGCCCTTGCAATAATTGACCTTGACACACACACCCTACCTAACCGAATTGTGTTGCCGGCTTACTTCGTAGGCGCCGTCCTGCTGACGGTAGCTGGCGTGTTGGTGGATGAACCTACTCGCATGTCGGGAGCCTTCATCGGAGCCGGCGCTCTATTCGGGGTCTACTTCCTCATGGCCATGGTCTATCCAGCGGGCATGGGTTTGGGAGACGTGAAGCTGGCCGGCGTACTTGGTCTCTATCTGGGCTGGCTCGGATGGGGGCAACTCGCTGTCGGAGCGTTCTCCGCATTTCTGCTGGGTGGAGTCTTCGCGCTCGTACTCCTTGTTGCCCGACGGGCCAGTCGAAAAAGCGGCATCCCGTTTGGCCCTTGGATGTTGGCCGGAGCATGGCTCGGCATCTTCTATGGTGAACAGATAGCCAGTGGCTACCTGTCCCTTTTTGGTTTGGCATGACCGCGGCAGTCGCGAGGGAGAAGCAATGACGACAAGTGTTGTAGGAATCGACATCGGAACGTCCGGGGTGCGTGCCGCTGAGGTGAGTGACGCAGACAAGGGGAAGCCAATCCTGCTTCGCTACCACTCGGTGGAATTGCCCGAAGGTGCGGTCAATCGTGGGGAGGTTGTTGAGCCCAATACTGTCGCGGCCGCGATCAAGACCCTGTGGTCATCAGGTGGTTTCAAGAGCAAGAAAGTTGTACTTGGTTTGGGAAACCATCGTGTACTTGCCCGTGATCTCACGGTGCCCAAAATGCCCATCAACCGAATTAGGGAGTCTCTTCCCTTCCAAGTGCAGGATCTGCTCGCGGTCCCGGTGGCCGACGCACTGCTCGACTTTTATCCTATTTCCGAGAGCGAAGGTGAATCCGGGCTGGAGGTGAACGGACTTTTGATTGCTGCCGTGAAGGACGCTGTCGTAGGGAACGTCAAGGCGGTCCAACTGGCTGGCCTCACGCCAGTGGAAGTGGATTTGATCCCGTTCGCACTTACACGGGTAATTCACCGAGGCGCCAAATCCGATGGCGCGGTCGTGCAGATCGACGTCGGACAGGCAACCACCACCGTTGTCGTCACGCTGAACGGAGTTCCCCAATTTGTGCGACTCATTCCCGCGGGCGGCGGGGACCTCACCCAGGCGATGGTCCTTCGCCTGGGTTCGACGGCCGATGAGGCAGAGCTGCTCAAACGCACGATCGGCCTAGAACCAGCGTCCGCGCATCCGCAGGCGGCCACGATCATCCACGAGGTGACGACTGAACTGCTCAACAGTCTGAGAAACACTGTCAATTATTTCGTCAACACGAGAAACCACATCGCGGTTACGCGGATTGTCCTGACTGGCGGCGGCGCGCAATTGCGTGGCTTCGCTGCCGCGCTGGGTGAACTGACGCGACTTCCCGTCTTTGAGGCCGATCCCGCTGCGGCGGTAACACTCGGGCGTGGCGTCACCGCTGAAGCTCTGCAGAACACTCGGGGCGCGTTTTCTGTCGCGCTAGGGCTTGCCCTTGGGAGCAACTCATGAGCCGTTCCAAGGTTGGTGACGAGCTGGTATTCGGTGGTGAGCCACGGGTCGACTTGCTGCCCCCGGAGGTCAAGGCCGGGAAGAAGGTCAAGGCAACCCGCCGGCGTCTAGGCGTAACACTCATCGCAGTCGTCGTCTTGGTTATCACGGGGGTGGGCGCTGCGACGTGGCATGCGCAGCAGAGCCAAGATGAACTAGTCTCTGCACAAGCGCGCACGGCAGAGCTACTCGCCAGTCAGGCTAAGTATGCCGAAGTGAATCAGGTCCAGAACGAGGTCGACATGACTATCGCGGCACGCCAATTCGGCGCGTCCACCGAGGTCGACTGGAAGGCTTACCTGTCGCAGGTAAGGGCAGCGCTGCCAGCAGACGTTTCCATCGATACGGTCAGCGTAGATGCCGCGTCGCCACTCGGCGTTTATATCCAACCGACGGCACCCCTGCAAGCTGCGCGTGTTGCGACCCTCACGCTCACCGTGACCAGTCCGAACCTGCCGTCCGTCCCGCAATGGCTCGACGCGATCAAGGGGCTGCCTGGCTACGCGGATGCCACCCCCGGTTCGATCAAACGATCTGAGACCGGCGCGTATACCGTCGACCTCGTCATGCACATCAACGGGGGAGCGTATTCGAATCGCTTTGCCGCCACGGAGGGAAAGTAAGCATGGACCTGAACAGGCTCTGGGTTTTTGGCACCGTTGTACTGATCGCGGCCACCGCCCTCCTCGGCTGGGTCCTCGGGATTTCCCCGAAACTCAGTGAAGCGAGTCTCGCTGACGCAGATCGTGTCGTAGTAGAGGCCGAGAATGCTGCATTTGAACTCAAAGTCGCTGCCCTAAAGAAGAAATTCGCCAGCATTGGTGAGCTTAATGGCGAATTGGCGGCGCTCAGACTAGCTGTTCCAGATGCGGCCGAGATCCCTGCATTCCTCACTCAGCTGGACTCCATCGCGCAACAGCACCAAGTGACGCTGACCGACATTTCGGTGAACGATGCCCAGGCGTACGTACCCCTCGTTGTCGCTCCCCCCGCACCGGCAGCTGAGGCGGTACCGGCAGAGGACGCTGCGTCACCAACACCCACCCCCACCCAAACAGCTGCACCGACGGCGGCTGAGGTTGCCGCAGCCCTTGCTCCCGTCCCAAACGAGCTCATCACTGCCTCGAACTTCGTGTCCGTGCCTGTCTCCCTCACCGTTTCCGGCAGCTATGGGAACGTGCTCGACTTTATTGACGGTCTTCAAAAGGGCACCCGGCTGGTCATGGTGACGACCTTTGCAACATCCATGGTTGAGTCTCCCTCCGTTGCAGCGGCAGCAGCCACCAGTAAAACCGCCGTCGACACCCCCGTGGGTTCGGATCAGGTGACGACCACGATCTCAGCACTTATCTACGTGCTTCTCGATCCCGATACGACCGCCGGCTAGTTCCGCCGCACCGACCGCCACCGAGTAACGCGACCCAACACAGAGCCTCGCCAGGCCGAGCCTCCCTCAGCTGGGGGACACACATTGCTAAAGTTATGGCTGATCGTCACGGCCAACCACAAGGAGCGCACCATGAGCGATACAACGTCCCCTGAGGGCAACCGCAATCGCAACCACGACAACGAGCCTGAACCGGTCGACTACGCCGGCCACGAAGAGCGCACGGATGCCCCCGACTACTCCGGCACCGGCTCCCACTCCGCTCCGGCCGCCTCCGGTGACGCGCACGAGCCGACCACCGGGTCACCCGCGTCCTACCCGGCCGAGCCCGTCGGCGAGCCTGTCTCCTATGACGCTCCCGACGCATCCCGCGAGCCCGCGACGCCTGCCTACGTGCCCGCCGCGTCCGTGAACCGCTCCTCCGAGAACACCACCGCCGAGACCCAGCGCCTCGAGCCGGTCGAGCACGTGGACGAGCGCCCCGTCGCCACCCAGGCAGTCACCCAGACAGCGAACCCGGCCGACGCCCCACCGAACACCACGGCGCAGCCCCCCGTCTACATCCAGGCGCCGACCGCTCCCCGCTACAAGAGCAACCGCGGCCCCGGCGTGCTGATCGCCCTGCTCTCCACCGTCATCTTCGGCGCCCTCTACGCCGTGGTCGCGTTCGTGCTGTCCGGCATCGGCAGCTTGTCCATTGCGGACACGGCCTCGAAGTTCACCGACTTCATCGTGCTGCCGATCTTCTACGTGCCGGTCATCTTCTTCTTCGTCGCGTTCGCCCTGCTGGTGCTGATCGTGAACCGCGGCGGCTGGTGGGCCTACGTACTCTTCGGCTTCCTGGTGGCCGTGGCCGTCTACTTCTCCTACATCGGTGCGGCGCTGTTGAGCGTGCAGGCCTGGAACTTCACGCCCGACCAGGCGGCGCGCTTCATCAGCCAGCAGTGGCTGAACCCGGGGGCCATCGCCGCTGCGGTCGTCGCCCGCGAGGTGCCCATCTGGGCCGGCGCCTGGATCGCCCGCAACGGCCGTGCCGTCACCGAACGCAACACTGCAGCGAAGGCCGAATACGACCGCGTCCTCGCCGCCGGACCGCAGGGCATCCGCAGCAACTAGTCGGTCGACGCCCGGCGCTCAGCGTGCCGGGCCCCAGCAGGTACGCCATCAAGGGGAAGCGATGCGAAATTACCAGAAGTACGCGACGATCGTCGCCGTCTTCGCGGCAGTGCTCCTTGCCGCGCTCCTCGTCGCCGCCTTCGGAATGATCAGCCTGTTGACCGACACGGATGTCATCAGTGACCCCAACGCCGGACCTCTCGTCGGCCCGATCATGACCGCCGCCGCCGTGGTGCTGGTGTTCACCCTGATGCTGCTGCTCGGGCTGCGCACCAGACCGGAGAACCAGCGGATCGCCGTCGGGTACTCCCTCGGCACCGGGGTCGCCGCGCTTGTCGTCTTCGTTCTGGTGGGCGGGGTGCTCTACGCGCTCGGCACCGGGGTGCCGGCCGACACCGCCGGGCTCCCGGGCGATAGCGTCGGGTTCGCAGCCTCCGTGCTGCTGGGCCCGTTCGCGGTGACCACCGGCATCCTCTCCTTCATCGTCACCCTGCTCTACTCGCTGGTCCTCGCCTCACGGATGCCCGAACGCGGCCCCCCGAAATGGCCGTGGGAGCAAGGCGAAGACTGAAACACCGCCGGCCTGAAAGTCGCTGACTGCGGAGCACTCCGATCGGGTACCCTTGTCTTTCATGGGCGGTTCCATCGAGTTGCGGGTCAGCCAACAGGTTGACGACTGGCTCAACTGGCTGCCTCGCTGGCGCCCGGGCACGCATCGCGGCCGTTCACGGCTGTGCCGCACTTGCTTCGGGTCGCCGGTCATCGCCGCCGCCGGCCTCGCCACGGATGTCCCGCACGCCGTGCAGCACGCCCTCGCCATGCGCCTGAAGCACCTGATCGACGCCGAGGTCGACGAGTTCACCGAGACGCACCTCCCCCTGCTGCTCCGGGAGATCCGCCTGAACGAGGAGCGCAAGCAGGCCGCGTTGACCTACCGCCCCGCTGAGGGTCTGGACCCGGCCTACACCGGCCTCGACCTCGACCCGCCGGCCATGCCCGACGCCCCCTACCTCTTCACCTTCGCCGAACTCGCCCGGCCCGAGGCATCCGTGGCCCTGCCCGTTGACCCGCCTCCCTTGACCGTCGAGGAGAAGGCGGCCATCCGCGCCGAGGTCACACGCGCCGACGAACACGCGGCACTGGTCGGCGGTCGGGTCTGCGCCGAACTGTCCCGGCACCGTGAACGGATGCGCAGCGCCGTCACCGAATTCGTCGAACCCTGGGTGCTCGCTCTCCTCGCCGACCTCGACACTGCGCTCGATTCCCCGCTCTGGCCGCGCGGCCCGTGAACAGCACCTGAACGAACCCCCGGGGCCGCGTGATCCATTTGACCCAGCGGTCACCCCCGGGATATCCTTTCAAGGTGTGCGCTTTGTCGTGCGCTTGAGTCATGCCACCGCGATCTTGTCGTGCCGCACCTTAGGCGCCTCGATCTGGCACTCACACAGGGTGTGCTCTCCGAGCAGCCCCCACGGCATACCCACTACGGCCCGCGGAACTCATTCCGCGTGTTTCGGTGGGTCCAGATGAACTCGATCGGGCCGGAAACGGAACGATTCGAATGCTAACCATCAATGAGCTGTCACCGTGCAGCAAAAACAAGGAGTAATTAGTGCCCACCATTCAGCAGTTGGTACGAAAGGGCCGCAGCCCCAAGGTCACCAAGACCAAGGCGCCCGCCCTGAAGTCCAACCCCCAGCAGCGCGGCGTGTGCACCCGTGTTTACACGACCACGCCGAAGAAGCCGAACTCGGCCCTCCGCAAGGTCGCCCGCGTCAAGCTGTCGAACGGTACCGAGGTCACCGCCTACATTCCCGGCGAGGGTCACAACCTGCAGGAGCACTCGATGGTGCTCGTCCGCGGTGGTCGTGTGAAGGACCTCCCCGGTGTTCGATACAAGATCGTTCGCGGCGCACTGGACACCCAGGCCGTCAAGAACCGCAAGCAGGCTCGTAGCCGCTACGGCGCCAAGATGGAGAAGAAGTAATGCCTCGTAAAGGCCCAGCGCCCAAGCGTCCCGTTATCGCTGACCCGGTATACGGCGCCCCCATCGTCTCCCAGCTCGTCAACAAGATCCTCCTCGACGGAAAAAAGGGCCTCGCCGAGCGCATCGTTTACGATGCACTCGAAGGCGTCGTTGCCAAGAACGGTGCGGATGCCGTCGTCACCTTGAAGAAGGCACTCGACAACGTGCGCCCGACCCTCGAGGTGCGTTCGCGCCGCGTCGGTGGTTCCACCTACCAGGTGCCCGTCGAGGTCAAGCCGCACCGCGCCAACACCTTGGCTCTGCGCTGGTTGACCAGCTACGCCAAGGCCCGTCGCGAGAAGACGATGACCGAGCGTCTCACCAACGAAATCCTCGACGCATCCAACGGCCTCGGCGCCGCTGTGAAGCGCCGCGAGGACACGCACAAGATGGCCGAGGCGAACAAGGCCTTCGCTCACTACCGCTGGTAGTCGCGTTCCGGAATCCGGGCTTGTCGAGATCAGATCTCGATGGGCCCGGTTACCGGATGCCCTGTTTCGCCCCAAGATCCATAAGCAAACTTCCGGAGGACCCCTGTGGCACTTGACGTGCTCACCGACCTGAGTAAGGTCCGCAACATCGGCATCATGGCTCACATTGATGCTGGCAAGACCACCGTCACTGAGCGCATCCTGTACTACACGGGTGTCAATCACAAGATCGGCGAGACGCACGACGGCGCCTCGACCATGGACTGGATGGCGCAGGAGCAGGAACGTGGCATCACCATCACGTCTGCCGCGACGACCTGTTTCTGGGCCTCAAACCAGATCAACATCATCGACACCCCCGGCCACGTCGACTTCACCGTCGAGGTGGAGCGTTCGCTCCGCGTCCTCGACGGCGCCGTCGCAGTGTTCGACGGCAAGGAGGGCGTTGAGCCCCAGTCGGAGACCGTCTGGCGTCAGGCCGACAAGTACGACGTGCCCCGCATTTGCTTCGTCAACAAGATGGACAAGCTCGGCGCCGACTTCTTCTACACGGTCGACACCATCGTGAAGCGCCTCGGCGCGAAGCCGCTCGTCATCCAGCTGCCCATCGGCGCCGAGAACACCTTCGAAGGTGTCGTCGACCTCGTCGAAATGCGTGCACTGACCTGGCGCGGCGACTCCAAGGGTGACGTCGAGATGGGCTCCAAGTACGCCATCGAGGAGATCCCGGCCGACCTCGCCGAGCAGGCCGCGGAATACCGCAAGCTTCTCCTCGAAACCGTCGCCGAGACCGACGACGACCTCATGGAGAAGTACTTCTCCGGCGAAGAGCTCACTGTCTCCGAGATCAAGCACGCGATTCGCAAGCTGACGGTCTCCAGCGAGATCTACCCGGTCCTCTGCGGTTCCGCGTTCAAGAATCGCGGCGTGCAGCCGATGCTTGACGCAGTCGTCGACTACCTCCCCACCCCGCTCGACGTGCCGGCCATCGAGGCCCACGATGCGCGCGACGAGGAAAAGGTCGTCATGCGTCACCCCGACGCGACGGAGCCGTTCACGGCCCTCGCGTTCAAGGTCGCCGTCCACCCGTTCTTCGGTCGTCTGACCTACGTTCGCGTGTACTCCGGTCACCTTGACTCCGGCGCCCAGGTCGTCAACTCGACCAAGGGCAAGAAGGAGCGCATCGGCAAGATCTTCCAGATGCACGCCAACAAGGAGAACCCGGTGGCCTTCGTGACCGCCGGTCACATCTACGCGGTCATCGGCCTCAAGGACACCACCACAGGCGACACCCTGTGCGACCCGAACGCGCAGGTCGTGCTCGAGTCGATGACGTTCCCTGACCCGGTCATCGAGGTTGCGATCGAGCCGAAGACGAAGCAGGACCAGGAAAAGCTGGGTCTTGCGATCCAGAAACTGGCCGAAGAAGACCCGACCTTCCGCACCGAGCAGAACCAGGAAACTGGTCAGACGGTCATCAAGGGAATGGGTGAACTTCACCTGGACATCCTGGTCGACCGGATGCGACGTGAATTCAACGTCGAAGCCAACGTCGGCAAGCCTCAGGTCGCCTACCGCGAGACCATCCGCAGGGCGGTCGAGCGTCACGACTACACGCACAAGAAGCAGACCGGTGGATCCGGGCAGTTCGCGAAGATTCAGATCGCGATCGAGCCGCTCGAGATCACTGCCGAGAAGAGCTACGAGTTCGTCAACAAGGTCACGGGTGGCCGCATCCCCCGAGAGTACATTCCCTCGGTGGACGCAGGAATCCAGGATGCGCTGCACGTTGGCGTCCTGGCCGGCTACCCGATGGTGGGCGTCAAGGCAAGCCTGCTCGACGGCGCCGCGCACGACGTCGACTCCTCGGAGATGGCGTTCAAGATTGCCGGTTCGATGGGCTTCAAGGAAGCCGTTCGTAAGGCTGACCCTGTTCTGCTCGAGCCGTTGATGGCCGTCGAGGTTCGTACGCCCGAGGAGTACATGGGCGACGTCATCGGCGACCTCAACTCGCGTCGTGGACAGATCCAGACCATGGAGGACGCTCAGGGCGTGAAGGTAATTCGCGCCAACGTGCCGCTGTCGGAGATGTTCGGATACATCGGTGACCTGAGGTCGAAGACCTCGGGCCGCGCGGTGTACTCGATGACCTTCGAGAGCTACGCGGAGGTCCCCCGGGCCGTGGCCGAAGAGATCATCCAGAAGAACAAGGGCGAATAGCCTGCGGCCTTCCGGTCTCTCCGGGCCTTCGGGCCCAAATCGCTTCGGCCTCCCGGCCCGAGTAGCATAAGTACACAAATCCAGCAGTTTCACCGGCCGCAAACCAGCGGTCGATGGAGCCATGAGTCCTGAGGAGGACCCACAGTGGCCAAGGCCAAGTTCGAGCGGACCAAGCCGCACGTAAACATCGGAACGATCGGTCACGTTGACCACGGAAAGACCACGCTGACTGCAGCGATCTCCAAGGTCCTTGCCGACACGTACCCGTCCAAGACGAACGTTCAGCGCGACTTTGCGTCGATCGACTCTGCTCCGGAAGAACGCCAGCGCGGCATCACGATCAACATCTCGCACGTTGAGTACGAGACCGAAAAGCGTCACTATGCGCACGTCGACGCACCCGGCCACGCTGACTACATCAAGAACATGATCACCGGTGCTGCTCAGATGGACGGGGCGATCCTCGTGGTTGCCGCGACTGACGGCCCGATGGCTCAGACCCGTGAGCACGTTCTGCTCGCGAAGCAGGTCGGCGTGCCGTCCCTGCTCGTCGCCCTGAACAAGTCCGACATGGTTGACGACGAAGAGATCCTTGAGCTCGTTGAGCTCGAGGTTCGCGAACTCCTCTCCGCCCAGGGCTTCGACGGCGACAACGCTCCCGTCGTGCGCGTTTCCGCACTCAAGGCGCTTGAAGGCGACGAGAAGTGGGTCGGCAACATCCTTGAGCTCATGAAGGCTGTCGACGACTACTTCCCGGAGCCCGTCCGCGACAAGGACAAGCCCTTCCTGATGCCGATCGAGGACGTCTTCACGATCACCGGTCGTGGAACTGTCGTCACCGGCCGCGCCGAGCGTGGAACCCTCAAGATCAACTCCGAGGTCGAGGTTGTCGGCATCCGCCCGACCATCAAGACCACGGTCACGGGTATCGAGATGTTCCACAAGCAGCTCGACGAGGCATGGGCCGGCGAGAACTGTGGCCTTCTTCTTCGTGGCACCAAGCGCGAAGACGTCGAGCGCGGCCAGGTTGTCGTCAAGCCGGGTTCGGTCACGCCGCACACCGACTTCGAGGGCACCGCGTATATCCTGTCCAAGGATGAGGGTGGGCGTCACAACCCGTTCTACGCGAACTACCGCCCGCAGTTCTACTTCCGCACCACGGACGTCACCGGCGTCATCACGCTGCCTGAGGGCACCGAGATGGTCATGCCCGGCGACACCACCGACATGAACGTCGCGCTGATCCAGCCGATCGCCATGGAAGAGGGCCTCGGCTTCGCCATTCGTGAAGGTGGCCGCACCGTCGGCGCCGGAACGGTGACCAAGATCATCAAGTAGTTCCCTTCAGAAAAAGGGGTCGGTCCTTCGGGGCCGGCCCCTTTTTTCGTCCCCGACTTGCGGGGCCGGTTGATCCCGAATCGCCCAGGAACTAGCCTCGTTATGAACCTCAACCGCCCCCGATCGGAGCACCCCGTGAATTTCAACGACATCAGCCGCAAAGCGCAGGAGTTCCTCAAAACAGGGAAGGGCGAGAAGATCGCCGACAAGATCCTTGACGGGGGCGCCGCCGCCGCGAACAAGGTCACCGGCAACAAGCACGCCGACAAGATCAAGGATGCCCGAGCGGCGGCGGACAAACACCTCGGTCGCGGTGACGGTCCGACCGACCGCGACGCTCGAGGCACTGGCCCCGACGCCAGGTAACCGCTGGTCGAGCTCACTGCGGTGACCGAGCGCACCGTGGCGCGGGTCGTGCGCCGCTTCGCGCGTGGCATGCCACCTGCGAACGGGTCCGCGGCTGTCCTGTGGGGACTCCCCACGCTCGCCGGCTGGCCGCCCGAGGTCCACTCCCTCACCGAACGCACCCGCGGCGGACGCTCAACGCCGGGTATCCGCAAGCATGCATCGGGACTCGACACGCGGGATATCGCCGTGGTGAACGGACTCCTGGTCACCAGCATCGAACGCACGGTCGTCGACCTCGCCGCCACTCTGGATCTGAAGTCCGCGGTCGCCATGGCCGACCGCGCCATTGCGGTGGATCGTAGGGGGCGCATTCTGCCTCTGACCACCAGAGCCAGGCTGCTTGAGACCTGGGCAGGGTTGCTTCCCTTCCGCGGGTCCGTGCGGGCGCGGGCCGTGATCGACTTCTCTTCGACGCTGTCCGGTTCCCCCAACGAGTCCGGAAGCCGCGTCAACATAGCACTGAACGGATTTCCGGAGCCGGTGCTGCAGCATCCGTTCGTCGTCGAAGGCAAGACCGTCTTCACGGACTTTTACTGGATCGACGAGGACTCGGTGGGGGAGGCCGACGGCAAGGGCAAATACTTCGACCCCTCGATGCGAGGCGATCGCACCACCGCCGAGGTGGTCGACGACGAGAAACGCCGTGAGGATGGCGTGCGGCGCCAGGTGCACGCGTTCACCCGGTGGGACTTCCCGGTCGGGATGAGTCAGAGCCGGCTGCGCGCTCGACTGCTGCAGTTGGGGCTGCCGATCGGGCGCCCGCGACTCCAGTTTCGGTGAGGTGCCGGTGGTGCGCGGGTGCTGCGCCGCTGCGCTGGTGGCGTGCCCCGCGCGGAGCAGCGCAGCACCCGCGCGCGGCGTGAATGGTGGCGGCGACGCGCCCGGGGCGAGAGCCGGCCGAGCCGCGGAACGACGCGGATGTGGCGACACGCCGCCCGCGACACGCCCGGGTTGCACAATGACCCAACCCTGTGGCAGACTCTTCTAGTTCAACACTTTCGACTGCCGCGCTGCACGCGGTGTCGGGATCACTGCCAGGCAGTGCATAGCTTGTGCCGTTCGCCGTGAAAGGCGCCAGGTGCACAGTTAGGCCGCGGGCAGCAGAACATAGCTCAAACCAACAGCCGGGAAAGCTGGGTAAATCCATGCCTTCCCCCACGCGCGAGTGTGGAGAAGCGGGTTGGCTCGGCATGACCGCTCCGCGGCCCTGCCGAAATTGACAGATGAACAGTGGTGCGACAGCAGCAGTGCTACTACGGCGTCCAATGCAGCCCCTCGGGATGTACGAAGCCTTGACAAGAAAGCGAGTTCGACATGGCGGGACAGAAAATCCGCATTCGACTTAAGTCGTATGACCACGAGGTCATCGACATCTCGGCGCGCAAGATCGTCGACACAGTGACCCGCGCGGGTGCGACTGTCGTCGGCCCCGTGCCGCTTCCGACCGAGAAGAACGTGGTGTGTGTCATCCGTTCCCCTCACAAGTACAAGGACAGCCGGGAGCACTTTGAAATGCGCACCCACAAGCGTCTGATCGACATCATTGACCCGACCCCGAAGGCCGTCGACTCGCTTATGCGTCTCGACCTGCCGGCCGACGTCAACATCGAGATCAAGCTCTAGGGCCCGCGATGTCTTACGCAGATACCAAGACCACCAAGGGTCTCCTCGGCAAGAAGCTCGGCATGACGCAGGTGTGGGACGAGAACAACAAGCTCGTTCCCGTCACCGTCATCGAAATCTCGCCCAACGTTGTCACCCAGATCCGCAGCAAGGATATCGACGGTTACGCCGGCGTCCAGATCGCTGCTGGGGCCATCGATCCGCGCAAGGTCAACAAGCCTTCCGCCGGACACTTCGAAAAGGCAGGCGTCACGCCTCGCCGCCACCTCACCGAGCTCCGCACTGCGGATGCCGCTGACTACACCCTGGGCCAGGAACTCACCGTTGACGGTGTGTTCGCTGCCGGTACCAAGGTCGATGTCATGGGCACCAGCAAGGGCAAGGGTTTCGCCGGTGTTATGAAGCGTCACAACTTCAAGGGTGTTTCCTCCTCTCACGGTTCGCACCGCAACCACCGCAAGCCCGGTTCCATCGGTGCTTCCTCGACCCCGAGCCGTGTCTTCAAGGGCATGCGCATGGCCGGTCGTATGGGTGGCGAGCGCGTCACTGTGCTGAACCTCAAGGTTCACGCCGTGGATGCGGAGAAGGGCCTCCTGCTGGTCAAGGGTGCCGTTCCCGGCGCCAAGGGCCGCCTCGTATTCGTCCGCAATGCAGTGAAGGGAGCCTAGTCGTATGACTACCTCACTCGATCTCATCGACGCCAAGGGTAAGAAGGCCGGCTCCGTTGAGTTGCCCGCCGAAATCTTTGACGTTCAGACCAACGTCCCGCTGATCCACCAGGTCGTCGTCGCGCAGCTCGCTGCCGCACGTCAGGGAACTCACAAGACCAAGCGTCGTGGCGAAGTTTCCGGTTCCGGCCGCAAGCCGTTCAAGCAGAAGGGAACCGGTCGCGCTCGTCAGGGCTCGATCCGCGCCCCTCAGATGACCGGTGGTGGAATCGTCCACGGACCGACCCCGCGTAACTACGAACAGCGCACCCCCAAGAAGATGATTGCGGCAGCACTGCGTGGATCCCTTTCTGACCGCGCCCGTGGTGACCGCCTGCACGTCGTGACCGCACTCTTCAGCGCCGAGACGCCCAGCACCAAGGGCGCCATCGAGCTGCTCAGCCAGATCGCCAGCAGCAAGCACGTGCTGGTCGTCCTGGAGCGCACCGACGAACTGACCCTGCGCAGCATCCGCAACCTGCCGACGGTGCACGTTCTGCCGTGGGACCAGCTGAATGCCTATGACGTTCTCGTCAGCGACGACATCGTCTTCACCAAGGGCGCGTTCGACGCGTTCGTGGCGAGCAAGACCAAGAAGGAAGAGGTGTCCGCATAATGGCTACCCCGATCAACAAGGATCCCCGCGACGTCATCATCGCTCCGGTCGTCTCTGAGAAGAGCTATGGCCTGATCGACGAAGGCAAGTACACCTTCATCGTGGACCCGCGCTCGAACAAGACCGAAATCAAGCTCGCGATCGAAAAGATCTTCAAGGTGGAGGTCGCTTCGATCAACACCATGAACCGCATCGGCAAGACGCGTCGCACGAAGTTCGGTCAGGGCAAGCGCAAGGACACCAAGCGTGCCATCGTCACGCTCAAGTCCGGTTCCATTGACATCTTCACGGCCGTCGGCTAAGCGGCGCGGACTAGAGGAATAAGAAATGGCTATTCGTAAGTTCAAGCCCACGACTCCCGGTCGTCGCGGATCATCTGTTGCAGACTTCGCAGAGATCACCCGCTCCACGCCGGAGAAGTCCCTGCTTCGCCCCCTGTCCAAGACCGGTGGCCGTAACAACCAGGGTCGCATCACCACCCGTCACATTGGTGGTGGACACAAGCGCCAGTACCGTCTGATCGACTTCCGTCGTAACGACAAGGACGGCGTCAACGCCAAGGTTGCTCACATCGAGTACGACCCCAACCGCACGGCGCGCATCGCGCTCCTGCACTTCATGGACGGCTCCAAGCGCTACATCATCGCCCCGAACAAGCTGAACCAGGGCGACATCGTAGAGTCGGGCGCCGGTGCTGACATCAAGCCCGGCAACAACCTGCCGCTGAAGAACATCCCGACCGGTACCATCATCCACGCGGTCGAACTGCGTCCGGGCGGTGGCGCCAAGATGGCCCGCTCCGCCGGATCATCCGTTCGCCTCGTTGCGAAGGATGGCATCTACGCCCAGCTGCGCCTGCCGTCCGGAGAAATCCGCAACGTCGACGCCCGCTGCCGCGCCACGATCGGCGAGGTCGGTAACGCCGAGCAGTCGAACATCAACTGGGGCAAGGCCGGCCGGATGCGCTGGAAAGGCGTTCGCCCGACCGTTCGTGGTGTTGCCATGAACCCGGTCGACCACCCGCACGGTGGTGGTGAGGGTAAGACGTCCGGTGGACGTCACCCCGTCAGCCCTTGGGGCCAGAAAGAAGGGCGTACCCGCCACCCGAACAAGGAAAGCGACAAGCTCATCGTTCGTCGCCGTACCGTCGGCAAGAAGCGTAAGTAGGAGTAGACGATGCCACGCAGTCTCAAGAAAGGCCCGTTCGTTGACGACCACCTGCTTCGCAAGGTTGTCAAGGCGAACGAAGCCAGCAGCAAGAACGTAATCAAGACCTGGTCGCGCCGTTCGATGATCATCCCCGGCATGCTCGGGCACACCATCGCCGTGCACGACGGGCGCAAGCACATCCCGGTGTTCGTCACCGAGAGCATGGTCGGGCATAAGCTCGGCGAGTTTGCGCCCACCCGCACCTTCCGTGGACACGTGAAGGACGACAAGAAGGGCCGTCGCCGCTAACGCGGGGACGTGAAGGAGGATAAGAAATGGTGGAGTCGATCGCACGCGTGCGTCACATCCGCGTTACCCCCCAGAAGGCTCGTCGCGTTGTCAACCTGATCCGCGGCAAGCAGGCCTTCGAGGCCCTGGGAATTCTGAAGTTTGCGCCGCAGGGCGCGAGCGACCCGGTGTACAAGCTGGTTGCCTCGGCAATCGCCAACGCGCGAGTCAAGGCTGATGCAGCCAACACCTTCCTCGACGAGCAGGACCTGTTCGTCAGCCAGGCGTTCGTTGATGAGGGTACGACCCTCAAGCGTTTCCAGGCCCGTGCACAGGGTCGCGCATTCCAGATCAAGAAGCGCACGAGCCACATCACGGTTGTGCTCGCCACTCCTGAGGAGGGTACGAAGTAATGGGTCAGAAAGTAAACCCCTATGGCTTCCGTCTGGGAATCACGACCGACCACGTGTCGCGTTGGTTCTCTGACAGCACGAAGCCGGGCCAGCGTTACAGCGACTTCGTCGCTGAAGACGTCAAGATCCGCCGCCTGTTGAGCACCAGTCTCGACCGCGCCGGCGTTTCCCGCATCGAGATCGAGCGCACTCGTGACCGCGTTCGCGTCGACATCCACACCGCCCGTCCGGGCATTGTGATCGGTCGCCGCGGCGCGGAGGCCGAGCGCATTCGCTCCGACCTCGAAAAGCTCACCGCCAAGCAGATCCAGCTGAACATCCTCGAGGTGAAGAACCCCGAGGTCGACGCTCAGCTGGTCGCTCAGGGCATCGCCGAGCAGCTCTCCGCTCGCGTGGCATTCCGCCGCGCGATGCGTAAGGGCCTGCAGGGTGCCCAGCGCGCCGGTGCCAAGGGTGTTCGCATCCAGGTCTCCGGTCGCCTGGGTGGCGCCGAGATGAGCCGTTCGGAGTTCTACCGCGAAGGCCGTGTGCCCCTGCACACTCTGCGCGCGAACATCGACTACGGGTTCTACGAAGCCAAGACCACCTTCGGCCGCATCGGCGTGAAGGTCTGGATCTACAAGGGCGACATCACCAACAAGGAACTCGCTCGCGAGCAGGCCAACGCTAAGTCGACCCGCCCCGAGCGTCGTGACGACCGACCGCGTCGTGCGCCCCGCGCAGAGGCAGCGGCACCGGTTGCAGCAGGAGTTGAGGCATAACCATGTTGATTCCACGCAGAGTCAAGCACCGCAAGCAGCACCACCCGGGCCGTACCGGCCACGCAACCGGTGGTACCGAGCTGTCGTTCGGTGAGTACGGCATCCAGGCCCTCACGCCCGCCTATGTGACCAACCGTCAGATCGAGTCCGCTCGTATCGCGATCACCCGTCACATGAAGCGCGGCGGCAAGGTCTGGATCAACATCTACCCGGACCGACCGCTCACCAAGAAGCCGGCCGAAACCCGCATGGGTTCCGGTAAGGGTTCCGTCGAGTGGTGGGTTGCCAACGTCAAGCCCGGTCGCGTGCTTTTCGAACTCAGCGGTGTCACCGACATCGTCGCAAAGGAAGCGCTGACCCGCGCTATCCACAAACTGCCCTTGAAGGCACGCATCATCAAGCGCGAGGAGGGCGACGCATAATGGCGATCGGATCCAAGGAGCTCGCCTCAGTCGAGCTCGACACTTTTGAAAACGAGCGGTTGTTCGATGAGCTGAAGAAGGCGAAGGAAGAACTCTTCAACCTTCGCTTCCAGTCGGCCACCGGCCAGCTCGAGAGCCACGGCCGCCTCCGCGCGGTCAAGCGCGACATCGCTCGCATCTACACGGTGCTCCGTGAGCGCGAGTTGGGCATTCGTCCGACTCCCGCACCAGTCGAGGCTCCGGCCAAGGCTGAGAAGAAGACCAAGAAGGCCAAGCCGGCAGTGAAGTCCGTTGACGACTCCGCTGCGGCCGACGCCGCCCAGACGAAGGAGGCCTAGTCATGGCGAAGACTGACGAAAAGGTCGTCGCTGCCGAGGCTGAGGCTCTCGTTCGCGGCTACCGCAAGACGCTGCGTGGTTACGTGACCAGCGACAAGATGGACAAGACCATCGTTGTCGAGGTCGAAGACCGCGTGAAGCACCCCCTGTACGGCAAGGTCATCCGCCGTACGTCCAAGCTGAAGGCTCACGACGAGGCGAACATCGCCGGCGTCGGCGACCTGGTCCTGATCAGTGAGACCCGTCCGCTCAGCGCCTCCAAGCGCTGGCGCCTGGTCGAGATCCTCGAGAAGGCCAAGTAGGCCTCGCGCTTACTTGATAGAAGGGTATAAAAAGTGCTTCAGCAAGAATCACGACTCAAGGTTGCCGACAACACGGGTGCCAAGGAGCTGTTGACCATTCGCGTGCTCGGCGGTTCCGGCCGTCGCTACGCAGGCCTCGGCGACACGATCGTCGCCACCGTCAAGGACGCCATCCCGGGCGGCAACGTCAAGAAGGGCGACGTCGTCAAGGCCGTCGTCGTTCGCGTCAAAAAGCAGACCCGTCGTTCAGACGGTTCGTACATCAAGTTCGATGAGAACGCCGCAGTGATTTTGAAGAACGAAGGTGACCCCCGCGGCACCCGAATCTTCGGACCGGTCGGTCGCGAGCTTCGCGACAAGAAGTTCATGAAGATCATCTCGCTGGCACCGGAGGTTATCTAAATCATGGCCAGACTCAAAAAGGGTGACCTCGTAGAGGTCATCACCGGCCGCACCCAGGCCCGCGGCGGAGACCGTGGCAAGCAGGGCAAGGTCATTGCCGTCCTGGTGGAGAAGAACAGGGTCCTCGTTGAGGGCATCAACTTCGTCACCAAGCACGTTCGCGTTGGCCAGACCCAGCGCGGCACCAAGACCGGCGGCATCGAAACCATGGAGGCGCCGATTCACGTGTCCAACGTGGCCCTCGTCGACCCGGAGACCAAGAAGCCGACTCGCGTCGGTTTCCGCCTCGAAGAAGTAACGAAGGACGGCGTCACCAAGACGGTCCGCATCCGTTACGCCAAGAAGTCAGGGAAGGACCTCTGATGACCGACACTTCAGTTGCAGCAGCAGAAGCGCCCGTTGAGGCCGTCCTGCCGCGTCTCAAGCAGAAGTACCGCGATGAGATCATGGCCCAGCTCAGCAAGGACCTCGGCTTCACCAACGTTCACCAGATTCCGAACCTGGTCAAGATCGTTGTGAACATGGGTGTCGGCGAGGCAGCACGCGACGGCAAGATCATGGATGGCGCCGTCGCCGACCTCACCAAGATCACCGGTCAGAAGCCGCAGGTCACCAAGGCCCGTAAGTCGATCGCGCAGTTCAAACTGCGTGAAGGACAGCCCATCGGCACGCACGTCACACTTCGTGGCGACCGCATGTGGGAGTTCCTCGACCGGCTCCTGAGCCTGGCGCTTCCGCGCATCCGCGACTTCCGCGGTCTGAGCGACAAGCAGTTCGATGGCAGCGGTAACTACACCTTCGGTCTCACCGAGCAGGTCATGTTCCACGAGATCGACCAGGACCGGATCGACCGTATCCGCGGTATGGATATCACGGTTGTGACGACGGCCAAGAACAACGAAGAAGGCCGCGCGCTGCTCAAGGCGCTGGGCTTCCCGTTCAAGACGGCCGAAAACACCAAGTAAAGTAGCTCTTTGGCTCTTGTAGTACACACCCGGGGCTGGACAACCGTCCAGCCCCACCACGACCAAGGTCGTCACCCGTGTAACGGATGAACGAAACCAGGCGAGAAAGGCACCACAAATGACAATGACAGATCCGGTCGCAGACATGCTGACCAGACTGCGCAACGCTAACTCGGCGTTCCACGACACCGTGTCCATGCCGCACAGCAAGCTCAAAGCGAACATCGCAGACATTCTCAAGGCCCAGGGTTACATCTCGGCTTGGGATGTCAAGGATGCAGTGGTCGGCAAGACCCTCACGCTCAACCTCAAGTTCGGTCCGAACCGCGAGCGTTCCATCGTCGGCATCAAGCGGGTTTCCAAGCCCGGCCTGCGCGTGTACGCAAAGTCGACCGAAATCCCCACCGTTCTCGGTGGTCTCGGCGTTGCCATCCTGTCCACCTCCAGCGGTCTGCTCACCGACCGCCAGGCTGAGAAGAAGGGCGTAGGCGGAGAAGTTCTCGCCTACGTGTGGTAGCCGACAATGTCACGTATTGGAAGACTTCCCATCCCGATTCCCGCGGATGTCACGGTCGCCACTGAAGGCCAGCGCGTCAACGTCAAGGGCCCGAAGGGCGAGCTCGCGCTCACCGTCGCGAACCCCATCGAGGTCAAGATCGAGGACGGCCACGTCGTCGTCACACGCCCGAACGACGAGCGCAACTCGCGTTCGCTGCACGGACTGACTCGCACGCTGATCGCAAACCAGATCATCGGGGTGACGGTGGGTTACACCAAGTCCCTCGAGATCGTCGGTACCGGTTACCGCGTCGCCCAGAAGGGCAGCTCGATCGAGTTCGCCCTCGGCTTCTCGCACCCGGTCCTCGTCGAGGCACCTGCCGGCATCACCCTCACCGTGGAGAGCGTCAACCGCCTCACGGTCGGTGGCATCGACAAGCAGGCTGTCGGCGAGGTCGCCGCCAACATCCGTAAGATTCGCAAGCCGGAGCCCTACAAGGGCAAGGGTGTGCGTTACGCCGGCGAGATTGTTCGCCGCAAGGCCGGAAAGAGTGGTAAGTAACCATGGGTCTAGGAACTAGAGGTAAGAGCAAGGCCGCTGCCCGCGGACGCAGGCACACACGTCTTCGCAAGAAGATCGAGGGGACCGCGCTTCGTCCGCGTCTCGTCGTGACCCGCTCGGCTCGCCACGTGTTCGTGCAGGTCGTCGATGACAGCAAGGGTTTCACCCTTGCTTCGGCGTCCACGCTCGAAGACGGTCTGCGCACCTTCGATGGTGACAAGACCGCCAAGGCCCGCAAGGTCGGCGAACTCGTCGCCGAGCGTGCGAAGGCCGCCGGCATCGACGCCGTCGTATTTGACCGTGGCGGAAGCAAGTACGCAGGACGCGTCGCTGCGATCGCCGATGGAGCTCGAGAGGGTGGATTGAACCTGTGAGCACTGAAACCGCTAACACAGCAACCAAGGAGACCGTGGTGGCCGCAGAGGCACCCGTCGAAACCGCTGCCTCAACGGCACCTGCCCAGAACGAGCCCCGTGAGGCTCGTCGTGGCGGTCGTGAGCGCAACCCGAACAAGGACCGCGGAAGCCGCGATGCCGACAAGAGCCAGTTCCTGGAGCGCGTCGTCACCATCAACCGCGTTTCCAAGGTGGTGAAGGGTGGTCGTCGCTTCAGCTTCACCGCTCTCGTCGTCGTCGGTGACGGAAACGGCCTCGTCGGCGTTGGATACGGCAAGGCCCGCGAGGTGCCGACCGCCATTTCCAAGGGCGTCGAAGAAGCGAAGAAGAACTTCTTCCGCGTTCCCCGCGTCGGTCTGACGATCCCGCACCCCGTGCAGGGTGAAGCCGCAGCCGGCGTCGTCCTGCTGCGTCCCGCCGCGGCCGGTACCGGCGTTATCGCCGGTGGCCCGGTGCGCGCCGTTCTCGAGTGCGCGGGCATCCACGACGTCCTCAGCAAGTCGCTCGGTTCGTCGAACACCATCAACATCGTTCACGCCACGGTCGAGGCCCTGCACCAGCTCGAAGAGCCGCGTGCGGTTGCGGCTCGTCGTGGCCTCGCGTACGAAGACGTCGCTCCGGCGCGCTTCCTGCGTGCCGACGCCGCAGCAGCAGCAGCTGCAGCGGCAGCAAAGGCAGGTGCCTGATGGCTCGCCTCAAAGTGACACAGATCAAGTCCAAAATTAGTGAGAAGCAGAACCAGCGCGACACGCTTCGCAGCCTGGGTCTCAAGCGCATTGGCGCAGTCACGATTCGCGAGGACAACTCGCAGAACCGTGGCTATGTCAACACCGTTGCTCACCTCGTAAAGGTCGAGGAGATTGACTAATGGCTGACGAGAAGGAAGCTGCCACGGCAGCCGCCAAGCCCGCCACTGCACAGAAGGCAGCCCCCAAGAAGACTGCCTCCGCCAAGGTCGCAGTGAAGGCTGCTCCGACCGAGAAGCGCGAGCAGGTTCTGAAGGTTCACCACCTTCGCCCCGCCCCCGGAGCCAAGAAGTCGCGCATGCGCGTCGGTCGTGGTGAAGGATCCAAGGGTAAGACCGCCGGCCGTGGAACCAAGGGCACGAAGGCGCGCTACAACGTGCGCATCGGGTTCGAGGGTGGCCAGATGCCACTGCACATGCGTACTCCGAAGCTGCGCGGGTTCAAGAACCCGTTCCGCGTCGAGTACCAGGTCGTCAACCTCGAGAAGCTCGCGGAGCTTTACCCGAACGGCGGCGATGTAACCATCGCCGATCTGGTCGCCAAGGGTGCCGTTCGCGACAACGAGAAGGTCAAGGTTCTCGGCAATGGTGACATTGCGGTTAAGCTGAACATTGCAGTGGATAAGGTCTCCGGCTCAGCAGAGCAGAAGATCGTCGCTGCGGGTGGCTCAATCAAGTAAGTCCGTAGACGCTGAGCGAGCTTGTCGAGGCCACCAATCGAAATCTTTCGATGCTGGTCTCGACAAGCTCGTTTTTCACGTTATTAACTGGAGGCATTGTGTTCAGCGCCATCGCGCGGATATTCCGCACACCCGACCTGCGCAGGAAAATCGGGTTCAGCCTGGGTATTGTTGCCCTGTTCCGACTGGGCTCGTTCATCCCTGCCCCCTTCGTCGACTTCGGAAACGTTCAATCGTGTCTGGCGGCGAACCAGGACGCCAGCGGCCTCTATGAGCTCGTCAACCTCTTCAGCGGGGGCGCCCTGCTGCAACTGTCGGTCTTCGCGCTCGGCATCATGCCGTACATCACGGCCTCGATCATCGTGCAGCTCCTGCGCGTGGTCATCCCACATTTTGAGACACTACACAAGGAAGGCGCGTCCGGACAGGGCACGCTCACTCAGTACACGCGGTACCTCACCATCGCCCTCGCGATCCTTCAGTCGACGACGCTGATCACGGTGGCCCGCAGCGGAGCACTCTACGGCACGTCCGCCAGCGCCGAGTGCTCGCAGCTGCTCACCAATGACGCCTGGTACGCCATCATGCTCATGGTCATCACCATGACCGCCGGCACCGGCCTGATCATGTGGATGGGTGAGCTCATCACCGAGCGCGGCATCGGCAACGGCATGTCACTGTTGATCTTCACCTCGATCGCAGCTCTCTTCCCGGGATCGCTCGCCTCCATCGGTCAGCAGAAGGGCCTCGACATCCTGATGATCGTGATCGCGGTCGGTCTGGTCGTGGTCGCTGCCGTGGTCTTCGTCGAGCAGTCCCAGCGTCGCATCCCGGTGCAGTACGCCAAACGGATGGTCGGACGCCGCACCTACGGCGGGAACAACACGTATATCCCGATCAAGGTGAACATGGCCGGCGTTGTGCCCGTCATTTTCGCGTCGTCACTGCTGTACCTGCCGGCCCTGATCGCGCAGTTCAACCAGCCGGCGGCCGGACAGGCGCCGGCGGCGTGGGTCACCTGGGTCACCAACAACCTCACGCAGGGCAACGATCCGCTCTACATGGCGCTGTACTTCCTCCTCATCGTCGGATTCACCTACTTCTATGTCGCGATCACCTTCAACCCCGAAGAGGTCGCCGACAACATGAAGAAGTACGGCGGATTCATCCCGGGCATCCGTGCCGGTCGTCCGACCGCCGAGTACCTGGACTTCGTTCTCACCCGGGTGACGCTGCCCGGTGCCCTGTACCTGGGCCTGATCGCCCTGCTGCCGCTGATCGCGTTCTCCGCGATCGGAGCCGACCAGAACTTCCCGTTCGGTGGCGCCAGCATCCTGATCGTGGTCGGTGTCGGACTCGAGACGGTCAAACAGATCGACGCACAACTCCAGCAGCGCCACTACGAAGGGCTTCTCCGATGACCCGTTTGCTGCTGATCGGCCCGCCCGGCGCGGGCAAGGGAACCCAGGCCGAGCGCCTGTCCGATGCCTTCGACGTTCCGGCCATCTCCACCGGTGACATCTTCCGCTTCAACGTGAAGAACGACACCGAACTGGGTCTTCAAGTCAAGGCGTTCATGGATGCCGGCGCGTACGTGCCCGATTCCCTCACCAACGCGATCGTGTCCGATCGGTTGCAGCAGCCCGACGCCACCGGGGGATTCCTGCTGGACGGCTACCCGCGCACGCAGGAACAGGTTCTGGAACTGGACCGGATACTGGAGGCCGACGGTGACGCACTCGACGCCGTCGTGCTGATCGTCGCCGACACTGAAGAGGTCGTCGCCCGACTCCTCAAACGTGCCGCCGAGCAGGGGCGTGCGGACGACACCGCCGACGTCATCCGGCACCGCCTCTCCGTCTACGAGGAGCAGACGTCTCCTCTGATCGACGTTTACTCCTCCCGCGGTCTCGTGGTCACGGTCGACGGCCTCGGCGCCGTCGACGAGGTGACCGGGCGCATCCTTGCGGCACTGACCGAGCGCGGACTCTCCGTGCCCGTCACCAGCGCGCCCGTCACCAGCGTTCCCGTCACCAGCGGAGACGCAGCCAGCGCCTCCTAACCCGGTCGTGCACGCCCAGCGTGCGCGTCCTCAGCAGTTTGCAGAGATCTTCACCATGAGCCTTCGACGATCCATCTACAAGTCGCCGGCGCAGATGCGGTTGATGATCGCGCCCGGACTGGCCACGGCCGCATCCCTGGATGCGGCCCGGGCGGCCATCCGTGTCGGTGGGACCACCCTCGAGCTCGACGCGGCCGCCGAGGCGGCCATCGTGGCTCGGGGCGGCTTGCCGAACTTCAAGCTGGAGCAGGGCTACCACCACACGGTCTGCGCCTCTGTCAACGAGGATGTCGTGCATGGCATCCCGGGGGCTCGCGTGCTCGCCGCCGGCGACATCGTGTCGATCGACAGCGGCGCCATCATCGACGGCTGGAACGGCGACGCGGCCTTCTCCTTCGTGATTCCGGACCCGGCCCGGCCCGAGGTCGTCGCCGAGCGCGAGAAACTGTCGCACGTCACGGAGCAGTCGCTGTGGCACGGGATCGCCCGGCTCGCGGTGGCGCGTCACCTCAACGAGGTCGGCGATGCCATCGAAGACTACGTCGAGTCTCAGGGGGACTACGGAATCCTCACCGACTATGTCGGTCACGGCATCGGCCGGTCCATGCATGAGGCCCCGCCCGTGTTCAACTATCGCGTGCGCCAGAAGGGTCCGGACGTGAAGCCCGGTCTCGTGATCGCGATCGAGCCCATGGTCGTCATGGGATCCATCGAGACGTTCGTGCGCGACGACGACTGGACCGTCGCCACCAGCGACGGCCTGGCCGCCGCGCACTGGGAGCACAGCGTGGCCGTGCACAAGGACGGCATCTGGGTGCTCACCGCCGCCGACGGCGGCGCTGCGGGGCTGGCCCCGCTCGGCATCACGCCCGTCCCGCTCCCGTAGCCGCACACGGCCCGAACCAGCCGCACTCGAAACGTCGGATCTCACCGCACTGCGTGGACGCCGTTCCGCACGCGAAATGCCGTGCCCGATGCCAAACCAATTCGACGGAGATTTTGGGTCAAACACCCGTTTTCGTGCCCGAAAGCGGTGTTTTGGGCAGAATCTCCGTCGAATTCGTTCGGGGTGAGTCGACCCCGGGCTCCGGACTCGTACGAGACGGCGGTTGCAGCGCGCATCCGCCCCGCGCTGCGGTCAACTTCTCGCCTGTCCGAGAAATGGACCAATCGCCACTCACCCGCCACCCGCGATCGCCCCTCACCCGCGGCAATCGGAACCCGCTCCCGTAGCCGCACCCGGCCCGAACCAGCCGCACTCGGGGGAGGGGATCTGGTCTCTTCGGGACTCCGGAGGCGGGAGGATGGTGGAGAGGACAAACCGTCCGTCTCGGCTCAGGGAAAGAGCGATTCCATGAAGATTCTCATCGTCTGCGGTGCTGGCGCCTCCAGTGCCTTTGTCGCACATCGGGTTCGGCACACGGCCGCGGCCCGCGGTCTGGATGTCCACGTCTTCGCGGGGAGCGAATCCGATCTGCCGGCCTCCCTCGGCCCGATCGACGTGCTTCTGGTGGGTCCCCACCTGGCACCTCGGTTTGAGAAAATCCGACTTCAGGCCGTGCACGCCGGGGTCGGCATCGCCCTGCTGGAGGAGACCGTCTTCGCCTCGCAGAACGGCGACGAAGCGCTCGATGCCGCGATCTATGCCTACAAGACGCGTGACTGGGCCGAAACGAAAAAGTAGCTGACCGGTGGCCTACTGGTCCATCAGGTGCACGAGCTCGTCGATGAAGGATGCGAAGTCCACCGACCGCTTGACCAGCCGTTGCACGTCGGCCCGGTCCGAGAAGACCTCCACGAACTGGTCGAAGACGGTCTGGAAGCTCTTGCGCCCGGCGGCGCTGAAGGCGACCATCGCCACCACGTTGACCCGGTTCTCGCCCCACGCCATGGGCGTGTCGTTGATCACGACGGCGATCGAGGTACGGATTGCCGTCATCGACATCGAGTGCGGCACCGCCACGTTGTCCGTGAACGCCGTCGACGACATGAGCTCGCGCTCGATCGCGCCGTCGATGTAGCTCTGGTCGATATCGCCGTGTGCGATCATCCGTTCGCCGAGAGCGCGGATCATCGCGGTCTCGTCAGCGGCGTGGAAGTTGTGCGCGAACAGAGACTCGTCGAAGAACTGCAGCAGCTCGTCCTTGAGGTCGGCGCGACGGCGAAGTCGACGGATGCGGCTCGCGGCCTTCCGCACGCGGTCGATGTCGGCCTCGGTCAGGAACGGCTGGATCACGATGACGGACTCGGCCGGCGACTGCGGTTCGATGGTGGTGAGCACGAGTTTCGCATCCAGGGCCTTCCAGTCGACGTCGCTGCGGGTGACCACCGACACAACTTCGAGCTCGTCACCGAGGACCCGCTCGATCCGTTCGCGCAGCAGCACGTGCATGTCGTAATAGTTCGGGCAGATCAGGGCGCACGTGACCAGGTCCTCGCGCCGGGACTGTTGCTGAAGGTGGGCACCGACGTGCATCGCGATGTACGCGATCTCATCGTCGTTGATCACGATCTGCTCTTGCCGCTGCAACTGGCTGGCGATGTAGACGGCGACCTCATAGATCATCGGGTACGACGTCTTGATCGACCGGGTGAGCGGGTTGTGCGAGTACGAGCGGTCGGTCGCCCGGTTGATCAGGTTGCGCACGTGCAGCGTGAGCCGCACGATGAAGTTCTCCTCCGCGAGGTCCAGCAGGAACTCGTCCCCGGCCTGGCCGACGATCCGGCGCACGGCGTCGAGATCTTCGGGGCGGACGAAGCTCTCGATCAGAACCTGCGCCGGCTGGTCCTGCCCGGGGGTGATCACCCGGGTCTTGAGCAGGAGTGCGATGTAGTCGAGGTCACCGGCACCCAGTTCGACGTGGAAGTGGCGCACGATCAGCCCGGAGAGGGCGAGGGTCATCGCATCGGGGGAGCCGACGGATGCCGCGGTCTCGGCCACCACGGGGGAGGTGCGCCTCGTGACCCGGTCGATGGCGATGGCGACATGGAGTAGAACGTCGTTGGTGCCGTACTCGTTGACGAAATACCCCTGCGAGTCGAGCATCGCGATCAGATCCGTCTTGAACTCTCCGAGGCTCTCGGAGGCGAACTCGCGCTGAATCGCCTCGAGTTCGAGCAGACCGCGCGAACTCTCCTCGCGGAACAGCCGGCTGAGCAGCCGCCGCCGGTCGGTCTCGGAGCCGGCGAGCGTGACCACGCTGCCGTGGCGGGTGAGCGTGAGCCCGGTGTCGGGCAGTAGCTGCCGCACCTTGGTCAGGTCGGAGTCGATCGTGGAGTCACTGACGAACAGCTCGGCGGACAGAGCGTAGACGTCGAGCCCCTCGTGGGACTCCGTGAGGCGGCGCACCAAAGCGTAAAGGCGATCCGTCGGGGTCTCGGCTTCGTCCGAGTGTATGCGCCCCCTGGCGCGGTACACGGCGAACGCCTCGAGGTCCAGCCGGTACCCGGCCGGACCCGACTCGATGATCTCGAGCGGCCCGGCAGCCAGTTTCAGGTTCGTGACGTAGCTGCGCACGGTCCGGGGCGTGACGCCCAGGAGGTCGGCAAGCTCGCCGGCGGTGACCCAGGCCGGTGTCTGCGACAGAAAATCCAGCATCCGTGTCTGTTTGTCGCTCATCGCATGAAACTCCCAAGTAAAAAGTAAGTCTCCCACGCCGCTCCCGGCCGGATAACTGCCACGAGATTTCCGGGGGTGCGGAAAAGTCTCTGGTGGCCCCGCAAGACCATCTTGATCAGACTTGAATCAGTCGCAACGTGACGGGGCAACTCCTCATCGCATCCCTACGAAAGGCAGAGAAATGACGACGACGTCAGCTACCAAGACCAAGAGCGGAGGAACCCGTGTGCACGTTCAGCGCTTTGGCACCTTCCTCAGCGGAATGGTCATGCCCAACATCCCTGCATTCATTGCGTGGGGATTGATCACCGCATTCTTCATTCCGACCGGTTGGACCCCGAACGCGACCTTGGAAACGCTCGTCGGACCGATGATCGTGTACTTACTGCCGCTTCTGATCGCCAACACCGGTGGCCGGATGGTCTACGGAACGCGTGGTGCGGTCATCGCCTCGATCGCGACCATGGGTGTCATCGTGGGCAGCGAGATCCCGATGTTCATCGGCGCCATGATCGTCGGCCCGGGATCCGCGTACCTGCTGAAGAAGCTTGACAGCCTCTGGGCCGGCAAGATCAAGCCCGGGTTCGAGATGCTGGTCGACAACTTCGCGTCCGGCATCCTCGGCATGATCCTCGCGCTGGGTGCGTTCTTCGGAATCGCCCCGCTCGTGACCGGGATCAGCAATTTCCTCGAGATGATCGTCGACTGGCTCGTCTCCAACAGCCTGCTGCCCATCGCCAGCATCTTCATCGAGCCCGGCAAGATCCTGTTCCTCAACAACGCCATCAACCATGGCGTGCTCACGCCGATCGGTGTGCAGCAGGTTGCGGAAAACGGCCAGTCGGTGCTGTTCCTGCTCGAGGCGAACCCCGGCCCCGGCTTGGGCATCCTGCTCGCGTTCTCCTTCTTCGGAGTCGGCATCGCACGGGCCAGCGCACCGGGCGCCATCATCATCCACTTCTTCGGCGGCATCCACGAGATCTACTTCCCGTACGTGCTGATGAAGCCGGCACTGCTCCTCGCCGCAGTCGGCGGCGGCATGACCGGTGTCGCCATCAACGTGGCCTTCGCAACCGGCCTGCGCGCCCCTGCCTCACCCGGCAGCATCATCGCCATCCTGATCCAGACCGCCCCGGGCAGCTACGTCGGCGTCATCCTCTCCGTCATCGGCGCCGCCACGGTGTCATTCCTGATCGCAGCCGTCATCCTCCGTGCCAGCCGCAAGCGCGACCTGACCGCCGGCGACACCGGTGACATGGCCGAGGCCATCGCCAAGACCGAAGCAAACAAGGGCAAGGCCAGTACCATCCTCGGCGGCCTCGGAGCCTCCGGCACTTCGGCCACCACCGCTCGCCGTGTGAAGACCATCATCTTCGCGTGCGACGCCGGAATGGGCTCCAGCGCCATGGGCGCTTCGGTGCTGCGCAACAAGATCAAGAAGGCCGGTCTCGACGGAATCACCGTGACCAACCAGGCGATCGCGAACCTCGACGGCACGGCCGATCTGGTCATCACGCATCAGGACCTGACCGCCCGGGCCCAGTCGAAGTCTCCTGACTCGACGCATGTCTCGGTCGAGAATTTCATGAACAGCCCGAAATACGATGATGTCGTCGCCCTGATTCAGGGCCAGGCGGCCGAGGAGGTAGCGCGATGACCGACCGCATTCTGGAACTGGGCAACGTCGTGGCCGCGGGGGCGGCCACCACGAAGCAGGGCGCCATCCGTGAGGCCGGCGCCCTGCTCGTCACCGCAGGCGCCGTGCGCGAAGACTACGTCGACTCGATGTTCGACCGCGAAGCCAGCGTGTCGACCTACATGGGAAATTTCCTGGCGATCCCGCACGGGACCAACGACGCCAAGGAGTCGATCGTCCGGTCGGCTCTGTCGCTCGTGCGTTACGCCGAACCGATCGATTGGAACGGCCAGCAGGTGCGTTTCGCCGTCGGGATCGCGGGGCTCAACAATGAGCACCTCGAAATCCTGCAGAAGATCGCGATCGTCTTCTCGGACGAGGACGAAGTGCAGAAATTGATTGACGCCGTCACAGCAGAGGACATCTTCATGCTCCTCGAGGAGGTAAACGCAGAATGAAGGCCATTCACTTCGGTGCAGGGAACATCGGCCGCGGATTTGTCGGCCTCCTGCTTCACGATGCCGGATACGAGGTTGTCTTCGCCGATGTGAATGTCTCCCTGATAGACGCTTTGCAGGCTGCCGGCAGCTACGCCGTGCACGAGGCAGGGGACGTGTCGACCACCCGCGTGGTCGACACTTTCCGGGCCATCAACAGCGTCACGGATGAGGCCGAACTGATCGACGAGATCGCGACGGCCGATATCGTCACCACCGCGGTCGGCCCCACCGTCCTCCGCTTCGTGGCTCCGGTCATCGCGGCCGGACTGGGGCGGCGGTCGGCCGATTTGCCACCCCTGGCCGTGATGGCGTGCGAGAACGCCATCAACGCTACGGATGTCCTCGCCGAACAGGTCTGGGCCAACGTGCCGGAGCCGGAACGAGCGGCTGTGGCCGAGCGCGTCGTCTTCGCCAACACGGCAGTCGACCGCATCGTGCCCGGCCAGGCCGAGGGTGCCGGCATCGACGTAACCGTCGAGGCCTTCTACGAGTGGGTTATCGAGCAGGGCGCCTTCAACGGCGCCGTGCCGGTCATCCCGGGTGCCACTTTCGTCGACAATCTCGCGCCCTACATCGAGCGCAAGCTGTTCACGGTGAATACCGGACACGCGACCGTCGCCTATCTCGGCGGTGTTGCCGGGGCTTCCAAGATCTCCGACGCGCTCCTGGTGCCGGCGGTGCTGGACGGCGTCCGAGCGGTGCTCGAGGAAACCTCGGCCCTGCTCGTGGCCAAGCACGGCCTCGACGTGGACGCCCAGCGCGCCTACCGGGAGAAGATCCTGGTGCGCTTCGCCAACCCGTCCCTGCCCGACACGGTAGAGCGCGTCGGCCGCCAGCCGCTGCGTAAGCTCAGCCGCCACGAACGGTTCATCGGCCCTGCCGCCGAGATCGCCGAACACGGCACCCGCCCGGTCGCGCTGCTCGCAGCCGTCGAAGCCGCACTCCGGTTCGACGTCGCCGACGATGAGCAGAGCGCCCTGCTGCAACGGATGCTGCGCGCCGAGACGGCCGAATCGTTCACCGCGTCGGTGTGTGGCCTGGACGCCGCGCATCCGCTGTTCGCCGACGTGGTCCTGGTCGTGGCCGCGGTGCAGAAGGCCCTCTGAGCGGAGAATCCCGCGAGGGATTATAGGGAAGAATTGCCAAAAGGCAACTCCGTACCATAGAGTAAATCCTTGGTGTCTTGCGCGCACGTATGCGGCGTACCAGTGCACCACAATCCACGCACGACCAGCAATCAATACCCTAGCGATAGTGAGTTATGGCCAAAAAAGACGGTGTCATCGAAATCGAGGGCGCGGTAGTCGAAGCTCTTCCCAACGCGATGTTTCGCGTCGAGTTGAGCAACGGCCACAAAGTTCTTGCCCACATTTCAGGCAAGATGCGTCAGCACTACATCCGTATCCTCCCGGAGGATCGCGTGATCGTGGAGCTGAGCCCGTACGACCTGACTCGCGGCCGGATCGTTTACCGCTACAAGTAGAGAGTGCTGTAAGTAACGGCCCGAGGCGTTCCTGGGGTACGAAGACAGCGAATACAAGGACACACCATGAAGGTCAAGCCCAGCGTCAAGAAGATCTGCGACAAGTGCAAGGTCATCCGCCGTAATGGCAACGTGATGGTCATCTGCGAGAACCCTCGTCACAAGCAGCGTCAGGGCTGATCTCGACAGGCTCGATCACGGTCGAGTCGGACGAGATGCAACTGAATACAGAAAATAGCAGTGCCGGGAACCCTTCGAGGGGACACCATCGGTTGGAGGCCGATGAACAGGCACTGTCACAGACCTCCACTCATATACAGGAGAAGCCACAATGGCACGTCTAGCCGGCGTTGATATTCCCCGCGATAAGCGCGTGGAAGTTGCACTGACTTACATCTTTGGTGTTGGCCGCACGAGGGCACTCAAGACCCTCGCCGACACTGAAATCGATGGAAACATCCGAGTCAAGGACCTGAGTGACGAGCAGCTCGTCGCCCTCCGTGACTACATCGAAGGAACCTTCAAGGTTGAGGGTGACCTCCGCCGTGAGGTTGCCGCTGACATCCGTCGCAAGGTCGAGATCGGCAGCTACGAGGGCATCCGCCACCGCAAGGGCCTGCCCGTTCGCGGCCAGCGCACCAAGACCAACGCTCGCACCCGCAAGGGCCCGAAGCGCACCGTAGCCGGCAAGAAGAAGGCGCGCTAGGCCTCGGCCTGGCCCGTCTCGCCTTTAGGACTCAGGAGAAATTCATGGCAGCACCAAAGTCGGCCGTTCGGAAGCCGCGCAAGAAAGAAAAGAAGAACGTCGCTGTGGGCCAGGCCCACATCAAGAGCACCTTCAACAACACCATCGTCTCGATCACTGACACCACCGGTGCGGTCATCAGCTGGGCGTCCTCGGGTGGAGTCGGCTTCAAGGGTTCGCGCAAGTCGACCCCGTTCGCCGCACAGCTGGCTGCCGAGTCGGCTGCCCGCCAGGCGCAGGAGCACGGCATGAAGAAGGTTGACGTCTTCGTCAAGGGACCGGGATCGGGCCGCGAGACCGCGATCCGTTCGCTCCAGGCCGCCGGCCTCGAGGTCGGTTCGATCAACGACGTCACCCCCCAGGCGCACAACGGATGCCGTCCGCCCAAGCGTCGTCGCGTCTAACCAACCGGCATCTCGCCATCGGCCGGGCCCGTCACAAGACGGGCCCGGCTGTGGCGGGTCGTGGGGCATCACCCCTCCCTCGTTCGACGATGTGCTCGATTGTCGGGCTTGTCGAGAGACACACAACTCAAAACCTCGCCACGCAAGTGTCATATAGCGGACACTTAGCCGAAAGGAATCAACAGTGCTTATTGCACAGCGCCCCACGCTCACCGAAGAGAACATCTCGGAGTTCCGATCCAGGTTCGTCATCGAACCTCTTGAGCCTGGTTTCGGTTACACCCTCGGCAACTCGATGCGCCGCACCCTCCTGTCATCGATCCCCGGAGCCGCTGTCACCAGCATCCGGATCGACGGTGTGCTGCACGAGTTCAGCACCGTTCCCGGTGTCAAGGAAGACGTCACCGAGATCATCCTCAACATCAAGGGCCTCGTCATCTCTAGCGAGCACGACGAGCCCATCACCGCGTACCTACGCAAGCAGGGTGCCGGCCAGGTCACGGCCGCCGACATCTCGGCTCCGGCCGGTGTCGAGGTGCACAACCCCGAGCTGGTCATCGCCACGCTGAACGACAAGGCCAAGTTCGAACTCGAACTGACCATCGAACGCGGCCGCGGCTACGTGTCGGCCACCCAGAACCGCAACGAGTACTCCGAGGCCGGCCAGATTCCGGTCGACTCGATCTACTCGCCCGTGCTCAAGGTGACCTACCGCGTCGAGGCAACTCGTGCCGGTGAGCGCACCGACTTCGACCGCCTCGTCGTCGACGTGGAGACCAAGTCGGCGATTTCGCCTCGCGACGCCATCGCATCCGCCGGTCGCACGCTGACCGAGCTGTTCGGTCTGGCCCGTGAGCTGAACACCGCCGCCGAGGGCATCGAAATCGGCCCGGCGCCGGTCGATGCCGTGCTGTCGACCGAGCTGTCGATTCCGATCGAAGACCTCGATCTGTCGGTGCGCTCGTACAACTGCCTCAAGCGCGAGGGCATCAACAACGTCAGCGAACTGGTCGCCCTCTCGGAGACCCAGCTGATGAACATCCGCAACTTCGGACAGAAGTCGGTGGATGAGGTCAAGGACAAGCTCGTTGAGCTCGGCCTGTCCCTGAAGGACTCGGTGCCCGGATTCGACGGCGCCCACTTCTACAGCGGCTACGACGAAGAAACCATCTAAAGCAGTCGTTCAGACTGACTTTCGACTTTGATACTGGAGATAACCAATGCCTACGCCCACTAAGGGAGCCCGCCTCGGAGGCGGACCGGCCCACGAGCGCCTCATGCTCGCCAACCTGGCCGCATCCCTATTCACCCACAAGTCCATCAAGACGACCGAGACGCGCGCCAAGCGCCTGCGTCCGGTCGCCGAGCGACTGATCACCTTCGCAAAGAAGGGTGACCTGCACGCCCGTCGTCGCGTGCTTGCCACCATCGGCGACAAGACCGTCGTGCATGAGCTCTTCACCGAGATCGCACCTCAGGTTGCCCTTCGTGAGGGTGGTTACACCCGCATAACGAAGCTCGGCTTCCGCAAGGGCGACAACGCTTCGATGGTGCAGATGGAGCTCGTTCTCGAGCCCGTCACCCCGAAGGTCAAGCGCTCCTCCGCCAAGGCTGCTTCCAAGCCCGCCGCGGCAGCGCCCGTTGCCGACGCTCCGGCCGAGGTCGTCGTCGAGGATGCTGCTGACGAAGCTGACGTCGTCGAGGATGATGTCGCTGCCGCTGAGGAATCCAAGTAGGCACTCTGCGCTGTATCGGCTCAGCTGAATCGCTGTGTTGAATTGAGAGGGGCCCGACTTCGGTCGGGCCCCTCTTTTTGTGCCCCGGCGACGGGCTAGCGCCCTCGCGGGGCCCCGGCTACGATACTCGCCATGGAACGCCTGACCGGAACCCAAAATCAGGGTCCGCGGCGCCGTGCGGCCCTGCCGCCCGACGCGCCGGGGCCCGCCCACCCTGAGATCGCCCGGTGGCGTCCGGCAACGGTGTCGGACGCCGACGACCTGTGGCAACTCACCCGAGCGGTCGGCAAGGCGGACCATCCGTACCACCTGACGACGCGGGAGGGCATCGAGCGAGACTTCGGCCTGTCGTACTTCCATCCGGAGCAGGATTCCCTGATCGGGTTCACCGCCGACGGCACCCTCGTGGCGATGGGGATGGTGATGGCGCCGCCGCGGCGCGAGACGCTGGCCCGCGCGATCCTGGTCGGCGGGGTTCACCCCGACTACCGCGGACGCGGAATCGGCCGCGAGCTGCTCGCGTGGCAGCTGGACCGGGCCGAGCAGCAGCTCGCCACCGACGATCCCTCGATTCCACGCTGGATCCTCGCGTACACCGAGGAGACCGCGTACCGCAGCATCCGTCTGTTCCGGCGCCTCGGCATGGAGTGCGCCCGGTACTTCCAGTCCCTCGAGCGGCGCCTCGACGAGCCGGTCCCCGAGATCGACCTTCCGGTTGACATTCGCGTCATCCGATTCACCACGGAGTTCTCTGCGGCCGTTCACGAAGCGCGCGACTCGTCGTTCCGGGATCACTGGGCCAGCCAACCGATGAGCGACGATGCCTGGGACTCCTTCGTGACGAGTCGCAAATTCCGCCCCGACCTCTCATACCTGGCCCTCGCGACCGGCCCCGACGGCACCCCGAAGGTCGTGGGCTTCACCCTGGCCACGGTCAACGAGGACGACTGGCTGAACCAGGGCTACACCGGCAGCCACGTCGACCTCGTCGGCGTCATCGACGGTTGGCGGGGCAAACACATCGCGCGGACCCTGCTGGGCCTGCATCTGCGTGCCGCACGCGCCGAGGGTCTGGCCCGGGCGACCCTGGTCGTCGACTCCGAAAGTCCCACCGGCGCGCTGAACCTGTACCTCGGCATGGGTTTCACGCCCACCACCCGCAGTCTCGCCTTCACCATTGAGCTTTAGTCCCACCCGGGTCCCGCACCCGCCGACCCGGCCGACCCGGCCGACCCGGACTTTGTCACGGCAGCAGCGGCGGCCGGAGAGAGGGTGACCCGGCAGGGTCGGGCAGGCGATACGCCTCGAGGCCCGGCTGCGGCGGCGGCTGGGCCAGCCGTTCCAGAGCGGCCCGAATGACGTCGGCATAGATCCGACCGCCGGCCGGACCGGGATGGATATTGTCGTTTGCGAGCACATCCGTGTGCGAGGCGATCGCCGTGCTCCAATCGGCCAGCTCGACCGCGCGGTGCCGGGCCGCGTACTCGGCCAGGCTGGCGTTCACCCCGGCCGTCCAGTCACGTTCGGCGAAGGCAGTGACCAGGATCAGCTCCCGGTCCGGACCGATCACCGCGCGGATGGCCGCCAGCTGACTCGAACGGATCGGCCCGTTGGTGCCGAGGCCCACGACGACCACCGGCCGGAGCGCGCCGGCCTCGGCTTGGGTGGCCAGGATGTCGGGGGCAGCCCCCATGCCCCGAGAGACGGTGGCATCGATCGCGATCCCCGGGAAGCCGGCCTGCAGCTCGGGGGCCGAGGCGAGCATCACCGAATCGCCCACGGCCGTGATCAGGTCCCCGGGTGCCGCGCGTTCGATGGCGCTGGCGGCCGGCCGGGACGCGCGCCGTGCGTTCTGCACGGCCTGCCGCTGCGCAGCATCCAGTGCCTTCTGGCCGCGTTCGATCTCGCTCTGCGCGCTCGTCTGGGCGGGAGCGGTGAGCAGGGCCGCGATCGTGCCGGTCGCCAGGAACAGCGCGGCGGCGCCGAACAGGCCGAACCAGACGAGCCTGCCGGGCGTGCGGATCGTGCGCGCGCCGCTCGTGCTCTGCCGCAGGCGACGGATGCTGCCGCGCACGCCCTTCGTGCGCACGGGAAGTTCCAGCCAGCGGTACGACGCACCGGCCGCCAGCAGCGTTAGCGCGCCCGCCAGCACCCCGACTCCGATGCTCGTCAGCACGGTCGGTGATGCGGCGGCCACCGGCCACGCCCCCTGAGCGAGCACGAGCACCGGCCAGTGCCACAGATAGATGCCGTAGGAGCGTTCACCCAGGTAGCGCAGCGGCGCGGTGTCCAGCGCCGGGCCGAAGCCGGGCCCGCGCACGGCCGCCCAGATTACGACCGCGGTCAGCAGGCTCACCAGCATCAGTCCGCCTCGATAGGTCGCCAGGCCGGTGTCGGGCAGGGCGAACGCCGCCGCCAGCACCCCGGCCAGGGCGAGCCGACCCAGCCACGGCCGCCAGCGGTCGCGCAGGGCGGCGAGGCGGGGTGCCGTGTCGCCCGGGAGGCCCGAACGGCGCAGCAGCAGCGCGAGCGCGGCACCCGTGAAGAGCCCGAAGCTGTGCGTGTCCGAGCCGTAGTACACCCGGGTGGGGTCGGCGGGGTCGTACAGTAGCCCCATCCAGACGGCAGAGGCCAGGGCCAGACCGGCGACGAGTGCCAGGCGGAGCCGGCCGCTCCTCACCAGCAGCAGGCCGAGGAGAGCGAACGGCCAGATCAGGTAGAATTGCTCCTCCACCGCCAGCGACCACAGATTGCGGAACAGTTCCGGCGCCGTGGCGCTGAAATAGCTCGCCGACCCGGCGATCGACACCCAGTTGTAGCCGAAGGTGATCGCGCCGAGCAGCTGCCAGCCGAGGCCCACCAGCACGTCGCCGCCGATCAGCCAGGCGGCAGTGCACAGGATCAGCACCAGCGGGACCAGTGGCGGCACCAGGCGCAGCGCCCGCCGTTTCCAGAAACGACCGAGCGCGATCCGCGCGGTTTCGTCTCGTTCGGTGATGAGGAGGCCCGTGATCAGGAACCCGCTGATCACGAAGAAGACGTCGACCCCGATGAATCCGCCGGGAAGGACCGCGGGGAAGAAGTGGAACACCACGACCAGAACCACGGCGATACCACGCAGGCCGTCGAGACCGGCCAGGCGTTTGGTGGGCACGTTCACGGAGTACGGATGAGCGTCAGAGGGCGGGGGCGGCAAATTTTCATGACAGGTGGGGACCGAAGCCCGGGTTCTACGATAACCCGGACCGGACCGTACACTTACCTCCGTGATTCTTCCCCCGGCGCCCGACGAGACCCAAGCAGCGGGCACCACCCGGATCAGGCTCGACATCGCCTATGACGGCACCGGCATGAGCGGCTGGGCGACGCAGCCGGGCCTCCGCACCGTGCAGGGTCAGATCGAGGCCGGACTGGCCGGCATCCTGCACAGCCACCCGCCGACCCCGATCCTGACCGTGGCCGGGAGAACGGATGCCGGTGTGCACGCGACCGGGCAGGTCGCCCACTTCGATCTGAACCCCGACCAGGCCGACGGCCTCGTGCGCATCTCCCGCGGCAAGGGGCGGCCCCCGACACCCCTGGCGGTCATGGTGCAGCGGCGGCTCAGCGGCATCCTCGTCACCCAGCCCGAGATCGTGATCACATCCTCCGTGCTCGCCCCGCCCGGGTTCGACGCCCGGTTCTCCGCGCTGTACCGGCGCTACGAGTACCGGATCGCCGACTCCGTCGTCGGGCACGACCCGCTGCAGCGGTTCCGTACCACCTGGCACGGCTTCGCCCTCGACGTGGACGCCATGGACGCGGCTGCCGCGACGCTGATCGGCCTGCACGATTTCGCCACCTACTGCAAGCCGCGGCCCGGGGCCACCACGATCCGCACCCTGCAGGAGTTCCGCTGGTACCGCGATCCGGATGGTGTGCTCGTCGCATCCGTTCAGGCTGACGCCTTCTGCCACAGTATGGTGCGCGCGCTGGTCGGGGCTTGCGTCGCGGTGGGGGAGGGGCGGCTGTCCGGGGACCGTCTGGTCGACCTCCGAATCGAGCGGGCCCGCACCAGCGAGTTCAAGGTGATGCCCGCCCAGGGTCTCACGCTGCTTCAGGTCGGCTATCCGGCCGACGAACTGCTCGCCCTGCGGGCCCGCGAAACCCGCGCTCGCCGGGAGCTCATCGACGACACCGAGTGATGGTTGAATTGCGCTGCCGGGCCGACGGCGTTAGAGTTATTCATTGGTGTCTGTGCGTTGCAGCCAGACACACGAACGTGAGCCCTCCATCGATCGTGTTCCCTCTCTGGGAACACACCCGGAGCGGGATTCACGAACACCTCCGTTCGAACAAGAAAGCAGCTCAATAGTGACGCGCACTTACACTCCCAAGGCAAGCGAAGTCCAGCACGACTGGGTCGTCATCGACGCCACAGACATCGTGCTCGGTCGTCTTGCCAGCCACGCCGCAATTCTCCTCCGCGGGAAGCACAAGGCAACGTTCTCTCCCCACATGGATATGGGCGACTTCGTCATCATCGTCAACGCCGAGAAGATTGCCCTCACCGGCAAGAAGCTCGATTTGAAGATGGCGTACCGCCACTCCGGTTACCCGGGCGGCCTCACGGCCACCAACTACTCGGAGATGCTCGAAAAGCACCCGACCCGTGCGGTTGAGAAAGCCATCCGTGGCATGCTGCCGAAGAACACGCTCGGCCGCGCCCAGCTGGCCAAGCTCAAGGTCTACGCTGGCCCGGAGCACCCGCACGCTGCGCAGCAGCCGAAGCCGTACACCCTCGCCCAAGTCGCTCAGTAGCGCCGGCCTCCAGACTTTTCGACTCTAAGAAAAAAGGATTCACACCATCGTGGCGAAAATCGCAGATCAGATTGACCAGGCTCCGGAGAGCTACTCGACCGAGACTCCGACCGAGACTGTAACCAAGGCGCCCCGCGCCATCCTCAACGTACCCGGCGCAGCCGTCGGACGCCGCAAGCAGGCCATCGCCCGCGTGCGCATCGTCCCCGGCTCCGGCACGATCACCGTCAACGGCCGCGAATTCGGGGACTACTTCCCGAACAAGCTGCACCAGCAGCTCATCAACGACCCGTTCAAGGTGCTCGACCTCATCGGCAGCTACGACGTCATCGCCCGCATCACCGGTGGTGGCCCCTCCGGCCAGGCCGGTGCCCTGCGCCTCGGTATCGCTCGTTCACTGAACCAGATCGACGAAGAGAACAACCGCGCCATCCTCAAGAAGGCCGGCTTCCTCAACCGTGACGCTCGCGTCAAGGAGCGCAAGAAAGCCGGACTCAAGAAGGCCCGTAAGGCTCCTCAGTTCTCCAAGCGTTAAGTCGATTGGCACCGTAGAAAAATGCCTCGACTGTTTGGCACGGACGGCGTCCGGGGTCTGGCCAACCGTGATGTCACGGCTGGCCTGGCTCTGGCCCTCGCCCAGGCCAGTGCGGCGGTCCTCACGCAGGGCCGCCGCGCGGAGTTGCGTCGCGCAGAGGGCCGTCGGCCCGTCGCGGTGCTCGCCCGGGATCCTCGGATCTCCGGTGAATTCATTTCGGCCGCGGTCGCGGCCGGCCTGGCGAGCTCCGGTGTGGACGTGCTCGACGCGGGCGTCATTCCGACTCCAGCCGCGGCTTTCTTGATCGCCGATATCGGCGCAGATTTCGGCGTGATGATTTCCGCCTCGCACAACCCCGCTCCCGACAACGGCATCAAGTTCTTTGCCTTCGGGGGAACCAAGCTTCCCGACGACGTCGAGGACCGCATCGAAGAGCATCTGTCGCTCGACATGCTCACGCCGATCGGCGGAGACGTCGGTCGCATCAGCCGCTTCGCGGACGCCGAGGACCGCTATGTCGTGCACCTGCTCGGAACGCTGCCGCACCGCCTGGACGGCATCCACGTCGTGCTCGACTGCGCGCACGGTGCCGCCGCCGGCGTATCGCCGCAGGTCTTCACGGATGCCGGTGCCACGCTCACGGTCATCGGCGCCGACCCCGACGGCAACAACATCAACGACGGGGTGGGCTCCACCCACCTCGACAACCTCTCCCGTGCCGTCCTCGAGGCCGGTGCGGACGTCGGAATCGCCCACGACGGCGACGCGGACCGGTGCCTGGCCGTCGACCGCGACGGCAACGTCGTCGACGGTGACCAGATCATGGCGATCCTCGCTGTCTCCATGGCCGAGCGCGGGGTTCTGAAAGACCGCACGCTCGTGGCCACGGTGATGAGCAACCTCGGTTTGCGTAAGGCCATGGCGGCCAACGACATCCGCATGATCGAGGCCAAGGTCGGCGACCGATACGTGCTCGAAGAACTCAACGTCGACGGGCTGTCCCTCGGCGGCGAACAATCCGGTCATGTGATCATGACCAAGTTCGCCACGACCGGTGACGGCATCCTGACCGGGTTGCACCTGGTCGCCGAAATGGCACGCACCGGCAAGACCCTCGCAGAGCTCGCCTCGGTGATGACGGTCTACCCGCAGATCCTGGTCAACGTGCGCGGCATCGACCATCACGGGCTGAAATCGAACGAGGTCATCGCGGAGGCTATCCGCGCCGCTGAGGCCGAGCTCGGGGACACCGGACGGGTGCTGCTGCGCCCGTCGGGCACCGAGCCCATGGTGCGCGTCATGGTCGAAGCGGCCGATCAGGGCACCGCCGACCGGCTCGCAAACGAGCTGGCCGACATCGTGCGCCTGCAGCTCGCCCTCTAGAGAGTTCTCGCCGCGGCCGCACCCGGGGCCGCGGCCGCACCCGGGGCCGCACCCTCGTTCTCGGCCGCGGGCCCCGCGCTCTCGTTTTCGGCCGCGCCCCGCGCGCCCGCTCTGCCCCGCACCCCTGACGAATTCGACGGAGATTTTGCCCGAATCGTTCCGAAACAGCCAGAGAAACCGGCTTTTCGCCAAAATCTCCGTCGAATTGGTTCACAGCCGGAGTGCCCGGACGTCGAGGATGCCCGTGCGGTGACACACGGCGGAGCACACTGTGCGGTGGCACACGGCGGGTCACACCTTACGCAGCAGCACCTTGGAGACGGAGTGGTTCGGATCCTTGCGCAGCACGAGGGTCGCCCGAGAGCGGGTCGGACGGATGTTTCGCAGCAGGTTCGGTTCGTTGATCTCGGTCCAGATTTCCCGGGCCCGGCTCCGCGCCTCGGCCTCGGTCATACTCGCGTACCGGTGGAAGTACGACTTCGGATTGCTGAATGCGCCGCGCTGCAGCTTGAGAAAACGCTCCTCGTACCAGCGGGCGATGTCCTGCGTGCGGGCGTCCACGTATACGGTGAAGTCGAAGAGGTCGCTGACGGCGAGGCCATGGCCGGGTCCGGGCGGCTGCAGCACGTTGAGGCCCTCGACGATCAGAATGTCCGGCTGCCGCACCACGATCTGGGCGTCGGGCACGATGTCATAGCTGAGGTGTGAGTAGAACGGCGACCGCACCTCGGCGGCACCGCTCTTGACCGCGGCCACGAAGCGCAGCAGGGCCCGCCGGTCGTAGGACTCCGGGAACCCTTTTCGGTCCATCAGGCCCCGGCGGGTGAGTTCGGCGTTAGGCAGCAGGAAACCGTCGGTGGTCACCAGTTCGACCCGCGGGGTGTCCTCCCAGCGGGCCAGCAGCTCCCTCAGCAAGCGGGCGATGGTCGACTTGCCCACCGCGACCGATCCGGCGACCCCGATCACGAACGGCGTGCGCTGGGCGCGCTCCCCGAGGAAGTCGCTCGTGGCGCGGTGCAGCTGCCGTGCACCGGCGGCGTAGAGGTTGAGCAGGCGGCTGAGCGGCAGGTAGACATCCGTCACCTCATTGAGGTCGAGCGGCTCACCCAGCCCCCGCAACTGCACGATCTCCGTCTCCCGCAGCGGAAGCCGGGTGGTTGGCGCGAGGGCGGCCCAGTCAGCCCGGTCCAGTTCGACGAAAGGAGTGCTGTGGCCGTTGTTCCAGGGACTCGCAACCGGATCGGACATTTCACCGAGCTTACTCGGACTAATATCGCAGTCATGTGTGGAATCGTTGGATACGTCGGAGATAACAAGAGCGTTCAGGTCCTGATGGGAGGTCTGCGGCGACTCGAGTACCGGGGGTACGACTCCGCGGGGATCGCTGTCATCGACAGCGAAGGTACTCTCAATACCGCTAAGCGGGCGGGCAAACTGGCCGTTCTTGCCGCCGAGCTCGAGGCAAACCCGATTAATAATGGGAACACCGGTATCGGACACACTCGGTGGGCCACCCACGGGGCGCCGAATGACGTGAATGCGCACCCGCACCTGGGTGACAACGGCAAGCTGGCCCTTATCCACAACGGAATTATTGAAAACTTCTCCGTGCTCAAGGACGAACTCCTCGCGGAGGGATTCACCTTCGAGAGTGAGACCGACACCGAGGTCGCCGCGATCCTGCTCGGCCGGGAATACCAGCGCGTCGGCGACCTGGGCGAAGCGTTCCGGGCTGTCGTCTCCCGCCTCGACGGGGCCTTCACCCTGCTCGCCGTCCACCAAGACCAGCCCGGCATCGTCGTCGGCGCCCGCCGCAACTCACCGCTCGTGATCGGCCTGGGCGACGGAGAGAACTTCCTCGGCTCCGACGTCGCCGCTTTCGTCGAGTACACCCGCCGCGCGGTCGCCATCGGCCAGGACCAGATCGTCACAATCACGCCGGACCTCGTCACCGTCACCGACTTCGACGGCAACGCCGTCGAAGTCGAAGAGTTCGACATCGCCTGGGATGCCTCCGCGTCCGAGAAGGGCGGCTGGTCCAGCTTCATGGCCAAGGAGGTCTCCGAGCAGCCGGATGCCGTGCGCAACACCCTGCGCGGGCGCATCCACGAGGGCCAGGCCGTCGTTCCCGAGCTGACCGAATTCGGAGACGACGTGCTCGCCGGCATCCGTCGCATCGTGGTCGTCGCCTGCGGCACCGCAGCGAACGCCGGCTACGTCGCCAAGTACGCCATCGAGAAGTGGACCCGGGTTCCGGTCGACATCGAACTCAGCCACGAGTTCCGTTACCGCGACCCGGTGCTGAACCCTGAGACCCTGGTCATCTCGATCAGCCAGTCCGGCGAAACCATGGACACGCTGATGGCGGTCAAGTTCGCCCGGGAAGCGGGCGCGAAGGCCATCTCGATCTGCAACACGCAGGGTGCCACCATCCCCCGCGAGTCGGACGCCGTCATCTACACCCACGCCGGCCCGGAGGTCGCCGTGGCCTCGACGAAGGGCTTCACCGCCCAGATCGCCGCCCTCTACCTCTTCGGCCTGCACCTGGCCCGGGTGCGCGGCAGCCTCAGCGAAGCAGAGTGCGCCGTGCAGATCGCCGAGCTCCAGGCCATCCCGGACAAGCTGGCGACCACGCTGCTGCAGGAGTCGACCGTGCACGAGCTGGCCACCTGGATGGCCGACACGCGCGCCGTGCTGTTCCTGGGCCGCCACGTGGGTTTCCCGATCGCGCTCGAGGGTGCGCTCAAGCTCAAGGAGCTCGCGTACATCCACGCGGAGGGCTTCGCCGCCGGTGAGCTCAAGCACGGCCCCATCGCGCTGATCGAGCCCGGCCAGCCTGTCTTCGTCATCGTGCCGAGCCCACGCGGCTCCGCCCACCTGCACCCCAAGGTGGTCTCGAACATCCAGGAGATCCGGGCCCGCGGCGCGCGCATCATCGCGATCGCCGAAGAAGGGGATGTCGCGGTGCTGCCGTTCGCGGACACCGTCATCCGCATCCCGCTGGCCTCGCCGCTGTTCGAACCGCTCCTCGCGGTCGTACCGCTGCAGATTTTCGCCATGGAGCTCGCCACGGTGAAGGGCCTCGACGTCGACCAGCCGCGCAACCTGGCGAAGTCCGTCACGGTCGAGTAGCGCCAGTCCTCGAGTCGGAGTAGCCGGAGGGTGCAGCACAGGGTGCAAGGGTTTGCCGGATGATCCGGGGCATTGGGGTCGACATCGTCGACCTCGCTCGCTTCGAACGGCAGGTCTTGCGCACGCCTGGGCTCATTCCCCGGCTCTTCACGGAAGCCGAGCGCGGGTTGCCGATGCACTCCTTGGCCGCGCGCTTCGCGGCCAAGGAGGCGCTGATCAAAGCGCTCGGCGACAGTGCCGGCGCCAGCTGGCAGGAGATGGACGTCGTGACCGACGCGCACGGCAACCCGGGATTCGTGCTTCACGGGGCTGCCGCGGCGGCACTGACGGCCCGCGGCATCGACACGGTGCACTTGACCATGACCCACGACGCCGGGGTGGCCTGTGCGTTCGTGGTCGCGGAGGGCGGGGCATGACCGGATACCGCGAGGCCGTCGTCGACCTGGGCGCGGTCTACGCCAACGTCGCGCACCTCAGGCAGGTGGCCGGCACCCCGCACCTGATGGCCGTCGTCAAGGCGAACGCCTACGGCCATGGGGCAGTGCCGGTCGCCCGTACCGCGCTCGCCGCGGGCGCAGACTGGCTCGGGGTGGCCGACGTCGACGAGGCGCTCGAGCTGCGGGCCGCCGGCATCGACGCGCCCGTCCTGGCCTGGCTGCACGATCCGGATGCCGACTTCACCGTCGCCATCACCCGGAACATCACCCTCGGGTTGTCCTCGGCGCGGCAGCTGCACCAGGTCGCCGAGGCCGCTGCCGCTCTCGGTCGCGTGGCCGAGGTCCACCTCAAGCTCGAGACCGGGCTCAACCGCAACGGCGTGAACGAACCGGACTGGGCCGAGACGTTCGCTCTGGCGGCCCAGCTCGAGCGGGCCGGCCGCCTGACCGTGACCGGTATTTTCAGCCACCTGTCGAATGCGTCCCCGGTCGACGACGCCGAGGCGATCGAGCGCTTCGAACGCGGTGTCGCTCTCGCCGCCGGCACCGGGCTGGCCCCGGCTCTGATCCACCTGGCGTCCACCGCGGCGGCGCTGCGCGTGCCGGCCGCCCGCTTCTCGATGGTGCGGGTGGGTATCGGCATCTACGGTCTGTCGCCGTTCGCGGACCAGACGTCGCAGGATTTGGGCCTCATCCCGGCGATGACGCTGCGGGGGCGCGTCGCCGCCGTGCGCCGCGTGGCTGCGGGGGCCGGGGTGTCCTACGACTACCTGTGGCGGGCACCGGTCGACGGCTACCTCGCCCTCGTGCCACTCGGCTACGCGGACGGCGTGCCCCGCCAGGCCTCCGGAACCGCGTGGGTCGACATCTCTGGACGCTCGCATCCGCTGGTCGGGCGCATCGCGATGGATCAGTTCGTCGTCAGCGTCGGCCAGGAACGCGTGACGGTCGGCGACGAGATCGTACTGTTCGGCAACCCGGAGACCGGTGTGCCGAGCGCGACCGACTGGGCCGACGCCGCCGGGACCATCAACTACGAGATCGTTACCCGGATCGGTCGCCGGGTTACCCGCAGCTACCGGAACGCGGTCGACGGCGCGGCGGGCGGCACGCGGCCCGGTGGCTGCGTTCGTCCCGGCGGCGGTTCGCGCTGATGCGCGCCGTCATCCCCGACGCCGACAGCATGCACGAGTTCGGCCGCACGGTCGCGGGGCTGCTGCAGGCCGGCGACCTGATCGTGCTGACCGGGCCCCTCGGCGCCGGAAAGACGACCTTCACCCGCGGCCTGGGGGAGGGTCTGCAGGTGCGCGGCTCGGTCACCAGCCCCACCTTCGTACTGGCCCGCACCCACCCCAGCACGATCGGAGGACCCCCGCTCGTGCACGTCGACGCCTACCGGCTCGGAAGCGCCCTCGAGCTGGATGACCTCGACATCGATTTCGCCCGGTCGATCGTCGTGGTCGAGTGGGGTCGCGGGATGCTCAACGGTATCGCCGAATCCTGGCTCGATATCGAGATCGAACGGCCCGTCGGGGCCTCGCAGGCGGCCACATCCGTCGTCGCCGACGAGGCCGAGGTGCTCGACCTCGACGAGCCGCGCACGGTCACGGTCACCCCGCACGGCCCCCGCTGGCCGAACGAATTCGACGGAGATTGCTTTCCGACAGGCCCATGACGGGCACGATTCGGCTCCAGAGCCCAAAATCTCCGTCGAATTCGTTCACGGCGGCCGACGAGCAGGCATCGGCGGCACAGCACATCGGCGGCGCAGCGCATTGGACACAGCGAATAGGCTGGTGAGGTGCTTCTCGCCATCGATACTTCCGCCGGAACGAGCGTCGCGGTCGTGGATCTCGCCCGAGGCGTCATCGCCGAACACGCCACCGACGACACTATGCGCCACGCCGAGGTGGTCGGCCGCCTGATCGCCGACTGCCTCAGCGACGCGGCCGTGCCGATCAGCGGCCTCTCCGCGGTGGTCGGCGGCATGGGTCCCGGCCCCTTCACCGGCCTCCGGGTGGGCATCGCCGCCGCGCGGGTCTTCGCGTTGGGCGCCGGGGTTCCCTTCGTGCCCGTCGTCAGCCACGATGCGCTCGCCTTCGGCCGCTATCAGGCCGGCCACACCGGTCCGCTCGTCGTCGTCACCGATGCCCGTCGCCGCGAGGTGAACTGGTCTGTGTACAGTGGGGCGGATGCCGTGGGTCTTCCGATCCGGGTCGACGGTCCTGGCGTGGCCCGGCCGGCCGTGCTGCGGGAGCCCGACTGGGCGCATGCTGGGGTGCCCCGCTTCGACGCGGTCGCCGTGTCCGCCGGGGAGCTGGGGCAGGTCGCCGAGCTGATGTGGGCCCACCAGCGCCCGTTCGCCGCCGACACGGCGCTCTACCTGCGCTCGCCGGATGTCACCGTGTCCAACGGCCCGAAACGGGTGAGTTGATCATGTGGCAGCTGCGGCGCGCCCGGGCCGCCGATGTGGACGCCATCATGGCGCTCGAGACCCGTATCTTCGTCAACGACGCGTGGTCCGCCGAGGCGATGGCCCAGGACGTGGTCAATCCGAACTGTTACTACCTGGTGGCCTTCCCCCCCGATGAGCCCGACCGAATCGAGGGCTACGCCGGGCTGCAGGCCCTGCAGGGAGCGCGCGAGGGCGACATTCAGACCATCGCGGTCACCGAAGAGGCCCGCGGTCACGGCCTCGGCCGAACCCTGATGCTCAGCCTGATCGCCGAGGCCCGGAAGCGGGGCATGCGCGAGGTGTTCCTCGAGGTGCGGGCCGACAACCCGCCGGCCCAGGAGCTCTACCGCCGGCTCGGCTTCGAGGAGTTGGGCATCCGCCCTGGCTACTACCAGCCCGACAACGTCGACGCGATCGTGATGCGACTGCACGTGCCTGACGCCGAGATGCAGATGACACCGGCAGAGGCCGCACCGGAGGCCACCGAATGACCACCCTGAACGCGATGACCGCGCAGAACCCCGCCAACCCGCTCGTGCTCGGCATCGAGACCTCCTGCGACGAGACCGGAATCGGAATCGTCCGCGGAACCACCCTGCTTTCCAACACGATCGCGTCGTCGATGGACGAACACGCCCGCTACGGCGGAGTCGTGCCGGAGGTGGCCGCGCGCGCGCACCTGGAGGAGCTCGTTCCGGCGATCCGGGCGGCCGCGCTGGAGGCCGGCATCCGTTTGCAGGACATCGATGCGGTGGCCGTGACCTGCGGCCCCGGTCTGGCCGGCGCGCTCATGGTCGGGGTCGGCGCGGCCAAGGCACTCGCCATCTCTCTCGGCAAACCGATTTACGCGGTCAACCACCTGGTCGGTCACGTCGGGGCCGATGTGCTTCGACTCGGCGCAGACGACTCCACGGAGCCGTTGGAATACCCCACCGTTGCACTCCTCGTCAGCGGCGGTCACACCTCACTGCTGCTGGTGCGCGATCTGGTCTCCGATGTCGAACTGCTCGGCGAGACCATCGACGACGCGGCTGGCGAGGCCTTCGACAAGGTGGCCCGCCTGCTCGGCCTGCCCTACCCGGGCGGACCCCAGATCGACCGGGCCGCGCGGGAAGGCAATCCCGCCGCCATCCGTTTCCCCCGCGGTCTCAGCCAGACCAAGGACATGGCGAAACACCGGTACGACTTCTCGTTCTCCGGGCTCAAGACCTCGGTCGCGCGCTGGGTCGAGCAGAGACGCGACGCGGATGAGCCGGTGCCGCTGGCCGACGTGGCCGCCAGTTTCCGAGAGGCGGTCGTCGACATCCTCCTGACCAAAGCCGTCGCTGCCTGCGTCGACCTCGGTGTGCCGAGGCTCCTGCTCGGGGGCGGCGTGATCGCCAACGCCCGGCTGCGTCAGGTGGCCCAGGAGCGCACGAACGCCGCCGGCATCGCCCTGCGCATCCCGCCTCTGTCGCTCTGCACCGACAACGGCGCCATGATCGCGGCCCTCGGGGCGCAGCTGATCATGGCCGGGCATGCGCCGTCGTCACTGGAGTTCGGGGCGGACTCCACTCTTCCGGTCTCCGAGATCCAAGTCTGAAACCCCCTCCCACCGGTATTTCGCCACCGGACGGGTATTCTGGCTTCGGCAGGCGACATTTGTTCGTGCGATCAACACCTTGTCCGACTGGGAGCCAGATCGGCAGCCCAGATGCACCATTCCCGAAGGAGCAATCGACATGACCGACCCCAACGAGCCGCCGGTTAGCCCGCCCATGTTCCAGCCGCCGGCGGCGCAGGCCGCTCCGGCCTACGCCCAGCCGGGCTACCCCCAGCCCTACGCGCCGCAGGGCCCGTCCGAGAAGTACAACGTGCTGTCCATCGTGTCGCTCGTGACCTCGGTGCTCGGGATCTCCCTGGTCGGCATCATCACCGGCCACATCGGTCTGAGTCAGATCGGGAAGACCGGAGAAAAGGGACGGGGACTCGCGATCGCCGGCCTCATTGTCGGCTACGCCGGCCTGGCGGCTCAGCTCCTGGCCGTCGTCCTGCTGATCCCGTTGATGATCGCGATCGCGAACGACCCGACCCTGCTCAATACCTACTGACCCGGTGGCCACGGGCAGAAACCCTGCGCGTCGATGGCCCGTGACCCGATATGCAACCAGCGACGCCACCCCGTCGTCCGGAAAGGAATGAATTCGCATGAGCGATTCCAATAACCCCAGCAACCCTGACGTGCCCCGCGTGCCTGACGTGCCGCAGGTGCCCGGCGTACCGCATGTGCCCGACGTGCCACAGGTCCCCGATATCCCGCGCGACGAGCGGGGGGCGTCTGCCGCCCCGCCGGCGTACAACGGCCCGACCCCGCCGGCCTCCGTCCCGCCCTCCTACGGCGGCCCGACCCAGCCGCCCGGCTACGGCGCCCCGACGATGACCCAGGCACCTGCCTATGGCGACGCGTATTCGTCGCCCTACGGTGCGGTCGCCGCGAAGCAGCCGATTCTCAGCATCCTGGCGCTGGTCGCCGGCGTTATCGGCGTGCTCGGCTCGCCGATCGTGTTCCTCCCGATTGTGGGTGGCATCCTCGGACTATTCATCCCCGCCGCCGCGGTCGTCCTGGGCTTCCTCGGCAAGTCGAAGGAGCCGCAGGCGAGGGGCTTCTGGCTGACCGGGCTGATCACGGGGTTCATCGGCGTCGGGCTGGCACTGGTCAGTATCGTGATCTGGTCTGTCTTCTTCGCCACCATCCCCACCTCGTCGTACTGAGCGGAAGATAGCAGCGGGGATGGTTGGGGAGGAACGGGACTGGTCCCGCAACGATGACTTCCGGGTCGACCTCACCCGGCCTCCGGCGCCCGCTCCGGGGGAGCTGGACTACGCGTCGACCATCACAGCCCCCACCGAATGGGTGCCGTACGTCTACACCGACAGCGAGCTGAGCGCGCAGGCAGACCGGAGCGGGCTGTCCATCGCATCGCTCGTCTTCGGGCTGCTCGGGCTGCTGATCGCGGTCTTCGGCGTCTGGGGCGCGGCGCTCTCCCTGGCCGCGGTCGTGCTGGCCGTGATGGCCCGCCTGACCGAGCGCCGTGCCGGCACCGTGTGGGCCTACGGGCTGTGGACCGGGCTGGCGGGGCTGGTCCTCGCGGTCGGGTGGGTGTTGATCGTCACGCAGGTGCTGACGGTCGTGCCCGGCTGAGCCGCGCTGTCCTTCGCCGCTGGCCCTAGTCGAGTGGCGGAATCCGCTCCACCAGCAGAGCCACCCGGTGGCCGGCGGCCCGGGTGAGCACGAGCGTCGCCGACTCGGGGCCCTTGAGCTTCAGTCGGGTGCGCAGGGTGGCCGGGTCGACGTCCACGCCGCGTTTCTTGATCTCGAGAGTGCCGATGCGGCGTTCCTGTAGGGCCAGCCGCAGCTTCTTCTCGTCGACGGGCAGCACCTCGAGCACCCGGAATGCGGTGGCGAAGGGCGTGCGGTGCAGGGTCTCGGAGGTGAGGTACGCGATCCCCTCGCTCAGCATCGACGCGTCGAGCGACCGGGCCAGGTCCCCGATCAGACGTGCACGGATGATCGCGCCGTCCGGCTCGTACAGGTAGTCGCCCAGCACTCCCACCGGGGCATCCGTACTGTCGTGCGGCGCGGTCAGTTCGTGAATCCCGGTCCGGCCGAGCAACAGGGCGGAGCGACGGATGCCGGCGCGTGCCAGTGCTCCGAACCACAGCCCCATCTCCACGAGCTTGCCGTCCACGGAGACCCACTGCGCCTCGGCCTCCGCGGGGATCAGCTCGCGGTCGTGGCCCGGCCCGAGCTTGACGCCGACGGGCATCCGCTCACTGAGACCGAAGACGAAATCGAGGTGGGGGGAGTAGTCCTCCGGCCGGGTCAGGCGCGAGGTGTTGGAGTGCCCGGCGGTGCGCCGGGCCGGGTCGAGCCAGGCGGCGTCGAAGCCGGCCAGGTCGATGTCTTCCGCGGACGAGTGCAGCACGCTCGCGTTCTCGAACGGAGCCAGGTTGTAGCTGGCGACGGTCGCGGTCACCTCGTCGGCGTCCACCCCCGTGACCGTGAGGTCCATGGCGGCCAGGGCCATGGCGTCGCCTCCGATGCCGCAGCCGAGGTCGACGACCCGGTCCAGGGACGCGCCCGCGAAGCGGCCGGCGTGCAGCGCCGCCACCCTCAACCGGGTGGCCTGCTCGAGGCCGGCCTCCGTAAACAGCATGCGGCCGGCGAACTCGCCGAACTTGGGCACGGCCCTGGCGCGGAGCCGGGACTGGCTGAGCACCGCGGTGACCAGGTCGGGGCTGTGTCCGGCCTTGCGGAGTTCGCTCACCACCCGCACGACGTCGGCGGCCGGGTCGTACGGCGGCAACGAGTCCAGCAGGCGCAAACCGCCCGGCGATAACAGCTCGACGAGCTCTGAGCGTTCCATCGTGCAAACCTATCAACACGGCGCATCTGGCACTCACGTTGCGTGAGTGCCAGATGCGCCCTAAACTCTTCTTAGCACCCTCGCTGTGAGTCTGCTAACTATGTCTTAGCTAAGAAAGAGGTCAACCGTGTCGGTCTCCATCAAGCCGCTCGAGGATCGCATCGTCATCAAGCAGGTCGACGCAGAGCAGACCACCGCATCAGGTCTGGTCATTCCTGACACCGCCAAGGAAAAGCCCCAGGAGGGCGAAGTTGTCGCAGTCGGCCCCGGCCGCATCGACGACAACGGCAACCGCATTCCACTCGACGTCGCCGTCGGCGACAAGGTGATCTACTCCAAGTACGGTGGAACCGAAGTCAAGTTCGGTGGCGAGGACCTCCTCGTCCTGTCGGCCCGCGACGTGCTCGCAGTCGTCGTTCGCTAGCCACACCCACGCAACGGTAGAATCCCGGATGGCCCTGGCCATCCGGGATTCGTCGTTAAGAAAGGTCCGCTGTGGCGCAAGACCCTCTTTCACCCGGGAAAATCCGCGCGGCCCGCCCGGCGCGGTCGGAGCAAAGCAAGGGACTGATCTACGCGGTCCTCGCCTACGCCCTCTGGGGCGCGCTGCCGCTCTACTTTCTGCTCCTCGCGCCCAGTGGTGCCTTCGAGATCGTGGCCTGGCGGGTTCTCTTCTCTCTGGTGTTCTGCGCACTGCTGATCACGGTCACGCGCAAGTGGAAGTCCTTCCTCGCGCTGCTGCGGAGGCCCCGCATCGTGTTCACGATGGGTCTGGCCGGCCTCCTGATCTTCGTCAACTGGCAGACCTACGTCTTCGCCGCCCTCAGCGGCCACGTGGTCGAGGCAGCCCTCGGCTACTTCATCAACCCGATCGTGACCGTGTTCCTCGGCGTCATTCTGCTGCGCGAGCGTCTGCGCCTGCTGCAGTGGGTAGCCGTGGGAATCAGCCTCGGGGCCGTCGTCGTGCTCACCGTCGGCTACGGCTCGCTGCCGTGGGTGTCACTCATCCTCGCGTTCTCGTTCGGCTTCTACGGTTTGATCAAGAAAAGGGTCGGCCGTGACGTCGATGCCGTCGCCGGACTCACCCTCGAAACGGTCTGGCTCGCACCCATCGCCGTGGTGCAGCTGATCGTGGTGGCCTCCGTCTCCGGTCTCACCTTCGGAAGCGTGTCCACCTGGCATACCGTGGGGCTGCTGGCAGCAGGTGTTGTGACCGCCGTGCCGCTGTTGTTCTTCGCCGCCGCGGCCCGGCGCCTGCCTCTGACCTACATGGGTCTGATCCAGTACTTCGCTCCGATCCTGCAGTTCCTGGTCGGCGTCTTCGTGCTGCTCGAGCCCATGCCTCCCGAGCGCTGGGTCGGTTTCGCACTGGTCTGGGTGGCGCTGGTCCTTCTCACGACCGACATGGTCCTCACCGGACGCGCGCCCCGGCGTGCGTCCCTTGAACCGGTCTGAGCCCCGCTACGCTCGGGGACGCACCTCGTACGTGAAAGGACACCGGATGCGCACTGCGTCGACTTCCCTGCCCGTCCACCTCGTCGGGGCGCTCGCCTGCGTGCTCCTGCTGTCCGGATGCAGGGCCGAGGTCGCGCCGCCCGTAGTCGAGCCCGCTGCCGCCGCGTCCGTCGTGGTGGCTCCGTCCGGTGACGGTACCGTGCGCCTCGGAACCCTGTTCCCCATGACGGGCCCGTCGGCGGCCAGTGGTGCGGCACAGGTGGCCGGCTCCGAACTGGCCGCCCGCGAGATCACCGAGCAGGGCCGCATTCTCGGCACTCCGATCGAGATCATCCACCGCGACTCCGCCGTCGACCCGGCGACGTCGCTGACCGACTTGTTGGCCCGTGGCGTCGACGTCGTGCTGTGGGACGCCACCGTTCCGATGCCGGGCGATCTGGCCGCCGCCGTCGCGGCGGCGCCGGTGGTACTGCTGTGGCTCGGCGACTTCGCAAACGGGGGCACGCCGCTGGCCGCCAGTGACGGCTTCGCTGCGCGCCTGCGCACCCTCGATCCAGGGCTGGTCGACACTGCCGGCGGCGGTGAAGCCTATGACGGAGTTGTCCTGAGCGCCCTGGCAGCAGCACGGGCCGGAGACGACGGTGCGGCGTCGATCAGGCCCGCTCTCGACCAGGTGAGTACCGGGGCGTTCGCCTGCGCATCCTGGGGAGAATGTGCGGCCGCGCTGGCCGATGCGCAACAGATCGCCTATCAGGGCGTCACCGGCCGCCGATCGTAACGATTTGGTCTGCGTTACACGGATGTAACCCGGTTGCCTTGTTTCGCGCGATTCCTGTCAATAATGTGACAGAACGGCAGTCAATCGACCGCTGTCATTTCTCATTCCTAGTCCCAAGGAGCAACATGAGCGTATTTGCGAAGGCCTCGGCCTCCCGCTCAGTTCGGGCAGTCGTCACTGGAGTCGCCCTCGTCGGCGTCAGTGCACTTCTGCTCACCGGCTGCAGCAGCAACACCGCTGAGCCGGCTGCATCGGAAGCCCCCGCCGCGAGCGGAGACGCCCAGGCCATCACGGCCGGCGACCGCGACCTGACCCTGAAGATCGGCACCATCCTTCCCCAGAGTGGTGCCCTGGCTTTCCTCGGCCCGCCCGAAGAAGCCGGCGTCGCCCTGGCCGTCAAGGACATCAACGACGCGAACCTCGGCTTGACCGTTGAGGCCATCTTCCGTGACTCCGGCGACACCACGACGGACACCGCGACCGGTTCGGTGACCGACCTTCTCTCGCAGAAGGTTTCCGCCATCATCGGCGCGGCATCCTCCGGCGTCTCCAAGACCGTGATCGACCAGATCACCGGCGCGGGCGTCGTGCAGTTCTCCCCGGCCAACACCTCGGCGGACTTCACGAAGTATGCCGACAAGGACCTCTACTGGCGCACCGCCCCGTCCGACCTGCTGCAGGGTGAAGTCCTGGGCACCCAGATCGCCGACGACGGCAACAGCACCCTCGGCCTGATCGTGCTCAACGACTCGTACGGCACCGGCCTGGCCGAGTCCACCACGACCGCCTTCGAGGCTGCGGGCGGCGAGGTCGTCGCCACGTCCCTGTTCAACGAGGGTGACTCCAACTTCGCCGCTCAGATCTCCGAAGTGACCGCCGCCAACCCCGACGCGATCGCCCTGATCACGTTCGACCAGGCCAAGGTCATCACCCCCGCACTGGTCGGCTCCGGCTTCCCCGGTGGCAACCTGTACTTCGTGGACGGCAACCTGTCCGACTACAGCAAGGACTTCGACGCCGGCATCATCACCGGTGCCAAGGGCACGCTGCCCGGCCTCGACGTGGGAACGCTCGGCGACTTCACCGATCGTCTCAAGGAGATCGACCCCACCCTGACCGACTTCAGCTACGCGGCAGAATCTTACGACGCCGTCATGCTCGTCGCGCTGGCGGCCTACGCGGCCAACGACGTCTCGGGTGAGGCCATCTCCAAGCACCTCCGCCAGGTCTCTGGGGGAACCGGCGACGGCACCACGGTCTCCGACTTCACCGCGGCGGCTAAGGCCCTCGCGGACGGCGACCAGGTCGACTACGACGGCTTCTCCGGCCCGGTCACGTTCGATGAGAACGGCGACCCGACCGAGGCGACCATCGGCGTCTACGAGTACCTCGAAGACAACACGTACAAGCGCATCAACTAGTCACGATTCGTCGCTGACCAGCATTCGATCTGGAAGGGCCCCGACTTCGGTCGGGGCCCTTCTTCGTTCGCCCGGTGACGGCCGTCACCCGGTGACGCCCCTCCCGGACACCAGCGGCGTCACCGGATCCGGAGCACCGGACACACGGAAGCGGCGCCCGAAGATCTCGGGCGCCGCTTCGTCGTGCGGGGCAGTCGGTGCGGGCGGCTCCGGCTAGTCGTCCTGGCCGAGGGTGCCGAGGTAGAGGCCGATCACCTTGGGATCGTTCAGCAGCTCGCGGCCGGTGCCCGTGTAGGCGTCACGGCCCTGATCGAGCACGTAACCGCGGTCGCAGATCTGCAGGCATCGGCGCGCATTCTGCTCCACCATGATCGTGGTCACGCCGGCCTTGTTGATCTCCTTGACACGCAGGAAAGCCTCGTCCTGGCGCACGGGGGAGAGGCCTGCGCTCGGCTCGTCGAGCAGCAGCACGTGCGGGCCCATCATCAGCGCCCTCGACATGGCCACCATCTGGCGTTCCCCGCCGGACAGCGATCCGGCGCGCTGCTGCAGACGCTTCCCGAGCTCCGGGAAGATCTCCGTGACGAACTCGAGGCGTTCGGTCAGGCCTTTCGGCTTCAGGAACATGCCCATCTCCAGGTTCTCCTGGATCGTGAGCGTGGGGAAGACGTTGTTCGTCTGGGGCACGAAACCGACGCCCTTGGCCACGAGCTTGTTCGCCTTGAGGTTGGTGATGTTCTCGCCGCGAAGCAGGATCTCACCCTCCCGAACCTTGACCTGGCCGAAGATCGACTTGAGCAGCGTGGACTTGCCGGCGCCGTTCGGGCCGATGATCCCGATCAGCTCGCCGTCGTAGGCGGTCAGGGAGCAGGCGTTGAGGATGTTGACGCCCGGCAGGTAGCCGGCCGTCACCGTCTTGACCTCGACGACGGGCTGCCCGGTGGGGGTGTAGGCCGGCGCGGCGGCAGGGCTGGTGTTCGTCAATCGAGCAACTCCTTAATGGCTTCCACACGTTCTGTTTCGGCGGCCGGATCCTCGCCGAGGTCCTCGTCGTGGTGCTGACCCAGGTAGGCGTCGATCACGGCGGGGTTACGCATCACCTCGTGCGGGTCGCCCTCGGCGACCACGCGGCCCTCGGCCATCACGATGACCCAGTCGGCGATGTGGCGCACCATGTGCATGTCGTGTTCGACGAAGAGAACCGTCATGCCCTCCGCCTTCAGGTTGAGGATGTGGTCCAGTAGCGACTGCGTCAGTGCCGGGTTCACACCGGCCATCGGCTCGTCGAGCATCACCAGGCTCGGCTCGCTCATCAACGCCCGTGCCATCTCGAGCAGTTTGCGCTGCCCGCCGGAGAGGCTGGCGGCGTAGTCGTCCTTCTTGGTGTCGAGCTTGAACCGTTCGAGGATATCGAGGGCCCGCACCCTATTCGCCTCCTCCTGCTTGGCCCAGAAGAAGGGGAAGATCGCCCGGAACAGGTTCTCGCCGGCCTGGCCCTTGGCGCCGAGCAGCATGTTGTCCATGACGGTCAGCAGGCCGAGCGCCTTGGTGAGCTGGAAAGTGCGCACCTGGCCCATCCGGGCCACCTTGAACGCGGGCATCCCCGACAGTGGGCGACCCTCGAAGGTCCACGACCCGGTGTCGGGCTTGTCGAAGCCCGTCAGCAGGTTGAACAGGGTGGTCTTGCCGGCTCCGTTGGGCCCGATCAGCGCCGTGATGGCGCCGCGCGGGATCTCGACGTGGCCGACGTCGACGGCCTTGAGACCGCCGAAGGTTCGACTCACGCCGTCGGCAACCAGGATCGGGTCGCGCTTCTTGCAGCCCGGTTCGGCCTCGCCGATGTGCAGGTCGGTCGACTTGACCGGCTTGTTGCTGGGAACGGTGTTATTTGACAAAGGCCAACTCCTTCTTGTTTCCGAAGATGCCTTGCGGTCTGAAGATGACTATAAGCATGATCGCCACTCCAACCAGGATGAAGCGCAGCTGGCCGGCCTGGATGCTGGTGATGAACGGGATCCAGCCTGCCTCCACCGCTCGGGCGATGAACCCGGAGAAGAAGGAGAGCAGAACCCAGAAGACCATCGAGCCGATGACCGGCCCGAGAATCGTCGACGCGCCGCCGAGCAGGAGGATCGCGTAGATGAAGAACGTCAGGGACGTCTGATAATTCGAGGGCACCACGGCACGGGGAAGCACGAAGATCATTCCGGCGATCGTGCCGAACACGCCACCGAGAATCAGAGACTGCATCTTGTAGGAGTAGACGTTCTTGCCGAGCGCGCGCACAGCATCCTCGTCTTCACGGATTCCCTTGATCACGCGACCCCACGGGCTGCGCATGATCTGCCAGGTGAACAGGCAGGCGAGGGCCACGATCGACCAGGCCACGATGCGCAGCCACCAGTCGTACTCGTTGTACTCGAAGGGGCCGAAGCCGTAGCGCCCCTCCGGGATCGGGTTGAGGCCGGCGAAACCGCCCTTGTAGCCGCTCAGGCCGTTCGCGGAACCCGTGATGGACTGGAACGTGTTCGTCGTGAACAGGAGGCGCACGATCTCGGCCGCCGCGATCGTCACGATCGCGAGGTAGTCCGCGCGCAGGCGGAGCGTCGGGATGCCCAGGACCAGGGCGAAAACGATGGATGCGCCGACCCCCACCAGCACGGCACCCCAGACGGGGAAACCGAAGCTGAGGGTGGAGATGGCGAACCCGTAGGCTCCGAGGGCCATGAAGCCGGCCTGGCCGAAGTTCAGGAGGCCGGTGTATCCGAAGTGGATCGCCAGCCCGAGTGCCGCGAGGGCGTAGGCGGCGGTGGTCGGGCTGATCAGCTCGACGGCTGCGTTGCTAAAGATTGCTCCCCAGTCGATCATCGGATGCCCTTCTAGCCAATTCTCTCTTTGCGACCCAGGATGCCTTGCGGCCGAAGCAGCAACACCAGGATCAACACGACAAGTGCACCGACGTATTTAAGGTCGGAGGGAAGCCACAGCGTCGACAGTTCGACGAACAGGCCGACGATGATCGAACCGATCAGGGCGCCGAAAGCGGTGCCGAGACCGCCGAGGGTCACGGCCGCGAAGACGAGCAGCAGGATCTGGAAACCCATGTCCCAGCTGACGCCCGGGCGGAAGTAGGCCCACAGAATTCCGCTGAGGCCGGCGAGGGCCCCACCGAGCACCCAGACGATCCGGATGACGCCGTCGACGTCGATCCCGCTGGCCGAGGCCAGGCTGGGATTGTCGGAGACCGCGCGGGTGGCCTTGCCGATGCGGGTGCGCAGCAGGAAGTAGGAAACGGCCAACAGCACCACGATGCTGATGCCCATGCTGGCCACGTCGATCATCGAGAGCCGGATCGGACCCAGCTGCATGTCGGCGAGGCCGGATCCCGGAAGCTGGCTCGTTCCGCCGCCGACGAAGATCTGGAACAGGTAGCGCAGGGCGAGCGAGAGACCGATGCTCACGATCATCAGTGGGATCAGACCGACGCCCTTGCGGCGCAGCGGCTTCCAGATCACCGCGTCCAGGCTCCAGCCGAAGCCCGCGCTCAGCACGACGGCGATGATGATCGCCAGCCAGATCGGCAGGCCGAGCGTGACCGAGAAGAGGAGGGACATCAGCGCGCCGAAGGTGATCATCTCCGCATGCGCGAAGTTGCTCAGCCCGGTGGTGCCGAAGATCAGGGACAGCCCGATCGCGGCCAGGGCCAGGAGCAGACCGAAGTTCAGCCCGTTGACGAACCGATTGATGAATTGGTCGAAGAAGCTCACCGTCGTGCGCGTGCCCTCACCGAGGAAGAAGTTGACCGACTTCACCTTCGTGAGCGCGAACTCCGCCTCGATCACGCTGCCGCCCTTGGCGACGACGACGCCCTCGGGGAGGGTCTCCTCATCGAGGGTGACGGTGTAGGTGGCCTTCTCGGGCACGCCGACCTTCCACTTGCCGTCGGCACCCGTTTCCACGGATGCTTCATAGCCGGCCCCCTCGACGGTGATCAGCACATTGTCGAGTGGTTTCTGGTCGAACTGCACATTGCCGGTGAGGACGAACTCGTACTCGTCGGTTCCGACCTCGTCGGCATGAGCCGGACTGGCCGAGACGGTGGCGAATGTGGACATCGTCAGGGCTGCAAAGAGCAGGCCGAGAAAGATCACCAGCATTCTGGGTGAGAATCTGCGAACAGCTTCAGGGGAATTCACTGCACCTCCATGGCGGCACCGTTGGGTCTGTGACCGAGCGTGCCCCGGGTCTCACCTACCAACATCTTTGTTGACAGTAAGTGAAGATTATGTCGCATATGTAACGACGACGGCCGACACTCCCTAGATTCTCTGCTGAGGAATGCGCGGAGCGCAACGTCGCTTAACATTGAGAAGCCGGTAATCGAGTTGGATGGCCGCGTTTTCTCCACTTTCCTGCATTGTTAAAAGGGGTTTTATGGATCAGCCAGATCCGTTCGGTTTCACCGGGCTCACGTACGACGACGTCCTTCTTCTTCCGGGGCACACCGACGTCATTCCCAGTGAAGCCGAGACAACGTCTCGGTTGACGCGCCGGATCAACGTGGCCACGCCGCTGCTGTCCAGCGCGATGGACACCGTCACCGAGACCCGGATGGCCATCGCGATGGCCCGTGAGGGTGGCCTCGGCGTGCTGCACCGCAACCTCTCGATCGCGGACCAGGCCGAGCAGGTCGACCTCGTCAAACGCAGCGAATCCGGCATGATTACCAATCCGGTAACAACTTCGCCCGACGCCACCGTTGCGGAGGTCGACGCCCTCTGCGGGCAGTATCGGATCAGCGGTCTCCCCGTCGTCGACGGCGACGGCGTGCTCGTGGGCATTATCACAAACCGGGACATGCGGTTCGTCTCCACCACCAAAAAGCACACGACCCGGGTGCGCGAGGTGATGACGACGGCACCGCTGATCACGGGCAAGGTCGGCATGGCCCCGATGGACGCCGTCGCCATCTTCGCCACCCACAAGATCGAGAAGCTTCCCCTCGTCGACGACCACGGCCGCCTGACGGGCCTGATCACGGTCAAGGACTTCGACAAGAGCGAGGAATACCCCTTCGCCACCAAGGACGACGCCGGACGACTGCGCGTCGGCGCGGCCATCGGCTTCTTCGGCGACGCCTGGCAGCGCGCCACCTCACTTCTCGAGGCGGGCGTCGACGTGCTCGTGGTCGACACCGCCAACGGCGACAGCGCCGGGGTGCTCGAGATCATCCGTCGCCTGAAGTCCGACCCTGCCTTCGGGGGGGTCGACGTGATCGGCGGCAACGTGGCCACCCGCTCCGGCGCCCAGGCCCTCATCGACGCCGGCGCCGACGCGATCAAGGTCGGGGTCGGCCCCGGCTCGATCTGCACCACCCGCATCGTCGCCGGCGTCGGCGTGCCGCAGATCACCGCCGTCTACCAGGCGTCGCTCGCGGCTCGGGAGACCGGTATCCCGGTCATCGCCGACGGCGGGCTGCAGTACTCCGGCGACATCGCCAAGGCACTGGTCGCCGGCGCGGACACCGTCATGCTGGGCTCTCTGCTCGCCGGCTGTGACGAGAGCCCCGGCGAACTCGTCTTCGTCAACGGCAAGCAGTTCAAGACCTACCGCGGCATGGGGTCGCTCGGCGCGTTGCAGAGCCGCGGCACGAAGACCTCCTACTCCAAGGACCGTTACTTCCAGTCGGATGTCCCCTCCGACGACAAGCTCATCCCGGAAGGCATCGAGGGCCAGGTCCCGTATCGCGGACCGGTGTCCGCCGTGGCCTACCAGCTGATCGGCGGCCTGCGCCAGTCCATGTTCTACGTGGGCGCGCGTACGATCGACGAGCTCAAACAGAAGGGTAAGTTCGTTCGGATCACGTCCGCCGGGCTCAAGGAGTCGCACCCGCACGACGTGCAGATCGTGGTCGAGGCGCCCAACTACCGCCGCTGACAGTACTCGAGGGTGACTAGGTGGCCGCGGCCAGCCGGGAGACCGCTTCCGCGAGCACCTCAGGTGAACACCCGAAGTTGAGACGCGCGAAGCCCCGTCCCGGTTCGCCGAACATCGGGCCGGGGCTGAGCGCGACCCGGGCCTGCTCGAGTGCGACCAGCGCCGGGTCGTCACCCCAGCCGAGGCTCCGCAGGTCAAGCCAGGCCAGGTAGCCGGCCCCTGGCTGCCGGTAGCCGACCCCGGGCAGTTGCGCGTCGAGCAGGGCGGCGAGCTCGCGGCGATTGTCGTCGAGGGCCGCGATCACCCCGTCCAGCCACGGCTCCCCGTCGCGGAACGCCGCGATGCCGGCGATCAGCCCGAACTGGCTTGTGCGCCAGGACACCTCCTGGGGCAGGGCGGCGAGCTCGGCGCGCATCCGTTCGCCGGCGGTCACGAGAAGCGCGCATTTGAGGCCGGCCAGGTTCCAGGCCTTGCTCGCGCTCGTCACGCAGACGCCGTGGTCGGCGGCCTCGGTGGAGACGGTGAGGTAGGGCGTGAAAGCGGCGTCGGTGTAGGTCAGCGGGGCGTGGACCTCGTCGCTGACGACCGTGACGCCGTAGTGGGCGGCGAGCCCGGACAGCGCCGTGAGGTCCTGGACGGTGTGCGGATGCCCGATCGGGTTGTGCGGGTTGCAGAGCAGGACGCAGCGCACGCCCGATTGGAAGGCGCGCTCGAGGCCGTCCAGGTCGAGGGTCCAGCCGGTCTGACCGGCGAGGAGCGGCACGGCGTGCGGCACCCCGCCGGCCTCGGGCACGAGGTCGAAGAAGGGCGGGTAGACCGGGGGAGTGATCACAACCCGGTCGCCGGGCCTGATCAGCATGCGCAGGGTCTCCACGATGGCCACGCTGACATCCGTCGTGGTGGTCACCTGCTCCGGGTCGACCTGCCAGCCCCAGCGGCGACCGGCGAATCCCGCGAAGGCCGCGCCAAGCCCGTTGACCGGTGCGACATACCCGGTGTCGCTGCGCCGCACCGCCGCTGTCAACGCGTCCCGGATGGGTTCGGCGAGCGGAAAGTCGGACTCGGCGACGAATAGCGGCAGCACATCGGCGGGAAAACTGCGCCATTTCATGCTGGTGCGCTCGCGCAGGAGGGACAGAGGGTCGGCGGTGACGTCCATCACCTCAGGATGCACCCCGCGGCATCCGTCGTCGAGGAGCGCCGCGGCACCTAAACTGAAATCATGGAAATCGAGATCGGCCGCTCCAAGCGCGCCCGCCGCGTGTACGCCTTCGACGACATCGCGATTGTGCCCAGCCGGCGCACCCGCGACCCGGAGGATGTGTCGGTCAACTGGACCATCGACGCCTATCAGTTCTCGATCCCGTTCCTCGCGGCGCCGATGGACTCCGTGGTGTCCCCGCAGACGGCCATCATGATGGGTCAGCTCGGCGGTGTCGGCGTGCTCGACCTCGAGGGCCTCTGGACCCGCTACGACAACCCCGAGCCGCTCCTCGCCGAGATCCGCGAGCTGCCCGCCGACCGGGCCACCGCGCGCATGCAGGAGATGTACTCCGAGCCGATCAAGCCCGAGCTCGTCACCGCCCGCCTCGCGGAGATCCGCGCGGCCGGCGTGACCGTGGCCGGCGCCCTGTCGCCGCAGCGCACGCAGGAATTGTACGAGACCGTCGTCGCCGCCGGCGTCGACCTGTTCGTCATCCGCGGAACCACCGTTTCTGCCGAGCACGTCTCGCAGAACCAGGAGCCCCTCAATCTCAAGAAGTTCATCTACGAACTCGACGTGCCCGTGATCGTGGGCGGGGCGGCGACCTACACCGCGGCCCTGCACCTCATGCGCACGGGTGCGGCCGGCGTGCTCGTCGGCTTCGGCGGCGGCGCTGCCTCGACTACGCGCGCCTCCCTCGGCATCCACGCGCCCATGGCCACGGCCGTCGCCGATGTCGCCGGTGCCCGCCGGGACTACATGGACGAGTCCGGTGGACGCTATGTGCACGTCATCGCTGACGGCGGACTCAACACCTCCGGCGACATCGTCAAGGCCATCGCCTGCGGCGCCGACGCCGTCATGCTCGGCACCGCGCTGGCCCGGGCGACGGATGCCCCCGGCGGCGGCTTCCACTGGGGCGCCGAGGTGCACCACTCGAAGCTGCCCCGCGGCAAGCGGGTCGAGGTGGGCGCCCTGGCACCGCTCGAGACCATCCTGTACGGCCCGACGCCGATCGCCGACGGCACCGCGAACCTCGTCGGCGCGCTGCGCCGGTCGATGGCGACCACCGGTTACTCCGACCTGAAGGAATTCCAGCGCGTCGAGGTGGTCGTCGCCCCGTACCGGGGGAATTAGACGGTTGTCGCGCCGCGACGAGTGAACTAGCGTCGGTATGAATTAGCGTCAGGTAAGCACCACACCATCCGGAATGGGAGTGAGCACATGGCATCAGGTAATTCGGCGTCGCGATCCACGAAACTGGGTCCGGAGGAACGAGCTGCGGCCCTCGAACGACTGAAGGGCAAGGAGCTCGATATCCTCGTGGTCGGCGGCGGCATCGTCGGCACCGGAGCCGCCCTGGACGCGGTCACCCGCGGCCTGAGCGTGGGCATCCTCGAGGCCAGGGACTGGGCGTCGGGAACGTCGAGCCGGTCGTCCAAGCTGGTGCACGGCGGTATCCGCTACCTGGAACAGGCCGACTTCCGGCTGGTGCGCGAGGCTCTGACGGAGCGTGGCCTGCTCCTGCAGCGCATCGCCCCGCACCTGGTAAAGCCGGTGCGGTTCCTGTACCCGCTCAGGAAGCGCGTCACCGAGCGCTTCTACGTGGGTGCCGGCATGCTCCTCTACGACCTGTTCTCGTATACCGGCGGGCGCGCCCCCGGTGTGCCGCACCACCGCCACCTGTCCAAGCGGCAGGTGAAGGGGCTGCTGCCCAGCCTGAACACCGACACGATCGTCGGCGGCATCACCTACTACGACGGGCAGGTCGACGACGCGCTCTACGTGGCCTCGCTCGTGCGCACCGCGTCGTTCTACGGGGCGCACGCGGCCAGCCGGGTGCGGGTCGAGGGATTCATCAAGGTGGGTGAGCGGGTGGTCGGCGTGCACGCCCACGACCTGCAGACCGATGAACGGTTCGAGGTGCGGGCCCGGCAGGTCGTGAACGCCACCGGGGTCTGGACCGACGACACGCAGCGCATGGTCGGCGAACGCGGTACGTTCAAGGTGCGCGCGTCGAAGGGCATCCACCTGGTCGTGCCCCGGGACCGGTTCCAGTCGGCCATGGGGCTGCTGCTGCGCACCGAGAAGAGCGTCCTGTTCGTGATCCCCTGGGGACGGCACTGGCTGATCGGCACGACCGACACGGACTGGCACCTGGACAAGGCGCACCCGGCCGCCACCGCCGCCGACATCGACTACCTGCTCGAACATGTGAACGCCGTGCTCCGGGTGCCGCTGACCCGGGAGGACGTCGAGGGGGTCTACGCGGGCCTGCGGCCGCTCCTGGCCGGGGAGTCGGAGAGCACCTCGAAGCTGTCCCGCGAACACCTCGTCGGACACTCCGTGCCCGGCCTGGTGGTGATCGCGGGCGGAAAGTGGACCACGTACCGGGTGATGGCGAAGGATGCGATCGATGCGGCCGTCGACGCCTTCGACGAACGGGTCCCGGCCTCCACCACGGCGGACATCCCACTGCTCGGCGCCGAGGGTTACCAGGCGGCCTGGAATAAGCGCGGCCGGATCGCGCGGGCGTTCGGCCTGCACACCGTCCGCGTCGAGCACCTGCTGAACCGCTACGGCACCCTGACCGACGAGCTTCTCGACCTGATCCGCAAGACCCCGTCACTCGCGGACCCGTTGCCGGGGGCCGACGACTACATCGAGGCGGAGGTCGTGTACGCGGCCACGCATATGGGCGCCCTGCACCTCGAGGACGTGCTGGCTCGCCGCACTCGCATCTCGATCGAGGCCTGGGACCGCGGCGTCTCGGCGGCGCCCGTTGTCGCGCGGCTGATGGCCGGGGTGCTCGGCTGGGACGAGGCCCGGGAGACGCGCGAAGTGGGCACCTACCTCAAGCGGGTGGCGGCGGAACGCGCGTCACAGCAGCAGCCCGACGACGAGTCCGCCGACCGCGTGCGGCTCGAGGCTCCGGACATCGCCGCTACGAAATAGGAGCGAGCCTCTCCTGCCGCCACCCTCGCCCGGCGTCCACTCCCTGCCTCCGCTTGTCCGCCCGCACCCCGCCGGTGCGTGAACGAATTCGATGGCGATTCTGCCCTGTGGGGCCTGAAAAATGCTGGGGTGACCCGACAGCGCCGTTCAGAGCCAAATCTCTGTCGAATTGGTTAGGCCGGCCGAGCGCACGCGTGTGGCCAACTCAGGACATCCGTCACCTGGGCTGCCCGCCCGACACGGACCAGAGCGGAACTCGTGCGGGTGCCCGGGTCCGGCCGGACGGATCTCCTGCGTTAGCCGCAACACCGAGCGGATGTGCCGCAGCGCCTGTGCGGTTCGGGCATCCGCCAGACACTCAGCCCCAGCCCGGAGCAATTCGACGGAGATTGTGGCCCGTGCGGAGCAGAAAGCGTCCGACAGCACCTTCGGGAGCAGAATCTCCGTCGAATTGGTGAGAGCAGTCGGCGGCGCGGCGGCGCGGCGGGGGTCGCGGGGCGCGGGGCCGCGGGGTTGGCGGCGCGACTGCGGGCGGGAGGCACGCAAACTCGCTCCGGTAGACTGGGCTGACTGCCCATAAACCTCAGGAGTTGCACCATGGTTGACGTTCGGCGGGTCAAACTTCCCGGGGTGGGAGTGCTGCACACCTTCATCACGGATGACGGCGGCAAAGTGGGCGTCATCGCCCACCGCTCGGGGCACAGCGACCTCATCACCTTCGCGGACGATGAGGGCGGCCCCGACGCCGCCAAGGTGTCCCTGCGGCTGAACGAAGACGAAGCGCACACACTCGCCGAGCTCCTCGGCGGCACCCAGATCACCGAGTCGCTCACCGCGCTCGACCAGATTCCCGGCCTCAGCATCGACTGGTTCACCGTCGACTACGAAGACCACATCGCCGGCCAGGCGCTCGGCAACCCCGCCGACCGCGGCATAGCCGGTCTGACGGTCGTGGCCGTCGTCCGCGGGGAGTCCGCGAACCCGGCGCCCGCCCACGACTTCCGTGTCTTCCCCGGCGACACGCTCGTCGTCGCCGGCTCGCCCGAGAAGGTCGCGAAGGCCTTCGCCTTCTTCCGCACCGGCGAGGTTAAGGCCAAGTCCGTCGACGCGCCGCCCGGGGGCTAGTTCATGCACCTCGGCGAAGACCTCATCACTCTTGGCATCCTGCTCGTCGTTGCCTATCTCCTCGGTCGTGCCGGAAAGCTGATCGGGCTGCCGTCCATCCCCATCTACATGATCGTCGGGCTCCTGGCCAGCCCGAACACCGGCTGGTTCCCGCTGGACTTCCAGTCGGCGGACATCGAACTGATCGCCATTTTCGGGCTGATCCTGCTCCTGTTCAGCCTTGGCCTCGAATTCGACCAGGAGGCATTCTTCGGCGACGCCGGAAAACTCCTGATTTCCGGCGGCTCCTACGTTCTGATCAACATGGGAGTCGGCTTCGCGTTCGGCCTGATGGTCGGCTGGGGCAGCCGGGAGGCCCTCGTGATCGCCGGAATGACCGGCACCTCCTCGAGCGCCATCATCACCAAGCTCCTGATCGAACTGCGCCGGCTTGCCAACAAGGAAACTCCGATGATCCTCGGCGTGACCGTCGTCGGCGACATCTTCATCGCGGTCTACCTGGCGATCGTCTCCGTCGTGCTCAGCGGCAAGACCGAGGTCTGGCCGATCGTGCTGCAACTGAGCATCGCCTTCCTCTTTCTCGTCGTGATGTTCTCGGTGGCCCGCTGGGGCGCCAAAGTCGTCTCCCGGCTGATGCGCACCAAGGACGACGAACTGTTCACCATCCTCTTCTTCGGGCTCGCCGTGCTCTTCGCCGGGATCGGTGAGATCATCGGCGTGACGGATGCGATCGGGGCCTTCCTGATTGGGGTGGTGCTCGGCGCGAGCACGTACCGCGGCCGGATCGAGCGCGTCGCCGTGCCCCTGCGCGACGTGTTCGGGGCCTTCTTCTTCCTCAACTTCGGCCTCGCGCTGAACGTGGCCGAATTCGGGTCGGTGATCACCATCGTGTTCGCGGCCGTCGGCATGACCTTCGTGCTCAGCCTGATCTCCGGAATGCTGATGGCGAAACTGCACGGCATGGGCCCGCGGGAGGGACTCAACACCGCGGCCATCTTCGTCAACCGCGGCGAGTTCACGCTGATCCTGGCAACCCTGTCGGTGACCGCGGGTCTCGACCAGCGGCTGCAGCCCTTCGCTGGCCTCTACGTGCTCACGATGGCGATCCTGGGGCCGCTCTTCGCGGCGAACTCCGAGAAGATCGGCGCGGCCCTGCGGCGACGCCGGAAGGCCGTCCCGGCCGGGAAACGCGCCCACGACGTGATGCTGGCGGAGGAAATCGCCCTGGTCGAGGCGGCCACCGCCGCAGATACCGGCACGGATGCCCAACGCGCCGCCGACCGTCTCCTCGCCGAACACCGCCAGCGCCCGGCCGCCGCGGCACCCGGCGCAGTGCCGGCCATGGCGCCTGCCGACGCGACCGCCGACGCGGAGGCAGACGCCGCCGCGGCCGACGGACCGGCGTCCGAGGCTCGGGACTCCATGCTCGACTTCATCTCCGGCCGGCGCCCGGCCGAAACCGGCCCGGTCGACAAGCCGGTGCGTGACACCGCGTCAGGGGACTACTCATGATCACAACCATGCTCCGGCCGCGCTGGCTGATCGCGCTGCTGCTGGCGCTCGCGATCGCCGCGGCCTTCGCCCTGCTCGGCCGGTGGCAGCTCGAACGCGCCATCGCGTCCGGCGAAGTCGTGGAGCGCAGCACCGAGACCGTGCAGCCGCTCCACGAGGCGGTGTCGCCGGACGGGCCGCCGCGCGAGTCTGCGACCGGCCAGCTGGTCACCGTGGACGGCTCATTCGTGCCGGGGGACGACGCGCTGATCAGCGAACGCCTCAACGGGGGCGACAGCGGTTTCTGGGTGGTGAGCCGCTTGTCGACGGTGGAAACGGCATCCGTGCCCGTCTCCACCATCGCCGTGGCTCGCGGCTGGGCCGCCACCGAGGAGGAGGCCAGGTCGGCGATCGAGGCGCTCTCGGCGCAGGCCGCGCAGCAGCAGACCGTGACCGGCCGCTTCGTTCCCTCCGAGGCTCCCGTCGTGCCGGACGAGGACAGCGACCCGCGCACCCAGACCACGGTCTCCACTGCCGCGCTGATCAACCGGTGGGCGGACTTCACCGACCAGTCCGTCTACGCCGGCTACATCGTCGACACGGATGCTGCCGCGAACCTCACCGTGATCGACTCGCCCGTGCCCGGCAACGACGCATCGGTCAACTGGCTGAACATCTTCTACGCCCTCGAATGGGCAGTCTTCGCCGGGTTCGCGGTGTTCCTCTGGTACCGCCTGGTTCGGGACGACTGGGAGCGTCAGCAGGAGCAGGCCGCTATCGGCGCGGCGGAGGCCGTCTAGAATTGGCCTATGCCACTTGACCCCAAGCCTGCCGACATCCCCAAAATCCCCGCTGCGCTCCGGCTCTACAAGGTCTCCTCGGTCATCACCGGTGTCTTCCTGCTGCTGCTCTGCGTCGAGGTCTTCCTGAAGTTCGTGCTGCAGCTTGAAATCGAAGTCGGCGGCCCGAACGGGATCATTGCCCTCGTCGCCCGGGACTCGGTGACCGCATTCAACCTGAGCACCGGCATCCTGATCGTGCACGGCTGGCTGTACGTGCTCTACCTGTTCAGTGACTTCCAGCTCTGGAGCCTGATGCGTTGGTCATTCCCCAAGTTTCTGCTGATCGCACTCGGAGGCATCATTCCTACCCTGTCCTTCTTCCTCGAGGTTCGCGTCGCGCGCGAGGTCAACGCCTTCCTGGCGACGCACGCCGACTCGTCTGCCGCTGCCGCTGCCGCTGCCGCTGCCGCTGGGGCCGAGGCCCGCTCGTGAGCGCCGCTGTGAGCGCCTCGACCGGCGCCCGCCCCGTTCTAGTGGTCGACTTCGGGGCCCAGTACGCGCAGCTGATCGCGCGCCGGGTGCGCGAGGCATCCGTCTACTCCGAGATCGTGGCCCACTCGATCACCGCGGCCGAGGTCGCGGAGAAGAACCCGCTCGGCATCGTGCTCAGCGGCGGGCCGTCCAGCGTCTACGCCGAGGGCGCCCCCACCTTCGACCCGGCCATCTTCGACCTGGGTATCCCGATCCTGGGCATCTGCTACGGCTTTCAGGTGATGGCCACGACCCTTGGCGGCGAGGTGGCCCGCACTGGCCTGAGCGAGTACGGCGCGACCCCGGTCAGAGTCACCGACAGCGGCAACGCACTGCTGGCCGGGCAGCCGGCCGAGCAGACGGCGTGGATGAGCCACGGTGACTCCGTGTCGAAGGCCCCCGCCGGCTTCTCGGTGCTCGCGTCCACGAGCTCCACCCCGGTCGCCGCCTTCGCGAACGATACGCGCCGGCTCTACGGCGTGCAGTGGCACCCCGAGGTCAAGCACTCCGAATTCGGCCAGAAGGTGCTCGAGAACTTCCTGCACCGCGCCGCCGGCATCCCCGCCGACTGGAACAGCGGCAACGTCATCGCCGAACAGGTGGCCCGCATCCAGGCCCAGGTCGGCACCGGCAAGGTCATCTGCGGGCTCTCCGGCGGAGTCGATTCCGCCGTGGCCGCTGCGCTCGTGCACAAGGCCATCGGCGACCAGCTCGTCTGCGTGTTCGTCGACCACGGCCTGCTCCGCCAGGACGAGCGCCGTCAGGTCGAGGAAGACTTCGTCAAGGCCACCGGCGTGCGTCTGGTCACCGTCGATGTGCGTGAGCAGTTCCTGACCGCGTTGGAGGGCGTCAGCGACCCGGAGACCAAGCGCAAGATCATCGGTCGTGAGTTCATCCGAACCTTCGAGCAGGCTCAGGCCGAATTGATCAGGGAAGCGGCGGCAACGAATGAAGACCCGATCCGCTTCCTCGTGCAGGGCACCCTGTACCCGGACGTCGTCGAGTCCGGCGGCGGCAGCGGCACCGCCAACATCAAGAGCCACCACAACGTCGGGGGCCTGCCGGAAGACCTGCAGTTCGAATTGATCGAACCGTTGCGCACCCTGTTCAAAGATGAAGTGCGCGCGATCGGCGCCGAGCTGGGACTGCCGGCCGAGATCGTGCAGCGCCAGCCGTTCCCCGGGCCCGGCCTCGGCATCCGCATCGTGGGCTCGATCACCCAGGACCGGCTCGACCTGCTTCGCCACGCGGATGCGATCGTGCGCGCCGAGCTGAGCGCCGCGGGCCTCGACCGTGAGATCTGGCAGTGCCCGGTGGTGCTGCTCGCCGACGTGCGGTCCGTGGGCGTGCAGGGAGACGGCCGCACCTACGGTCACCCGATCGTGTTGCGCCCGGTGTCGTCGGAAGACGCCATGACGGCCGACTGGACCCGCCTGCCGTACGACCTGCTGGCGCGGATCTCGAACCGGATCACGAACGAGGTCGACGGGGTGAACCGCGTCGTGCTCGACGTCACGTCCAAGCCGCCGGGGACCATCGAATGGGAGTAGGGGAATGCTCCCGGTTGTGACGCGGGGAGTGGGCGTGTCGCTCCGCCGCCCATAACCCGGCACCCCGCGACACGCCCGCTCCCCGCTTCGCGGTCGCTGAGGGAGAAGCAACTGTGGGGGGAGGACGACGAAAGGGCCGCCCCGATGGGGCGGCCCTTCTGCGTGCGGGGTGGTGTGCTACTCGCGGGCGATGGCGAAGATGCGGAGCATCTCGACGTAGAGCCAGACGACGGTGAGCATGATGCCGAAGGCGCCGGTCCAGCCGTACTTGCGGGGGATGCGGTTGTTGACGCCGCGCTGGATGAAGTCGAAGTCGAGCACCAGCGAGTACGCGGCCATGATCACGGCGAGAACGCCGATCAGGAGGCCGATCGGGATGCCGAAGATCTCGGCGCTGCGGAGACCGAACGCGTTGTCGGTGGCGCCGAAGACCATCATGCCGAAGTTGATCAGCGAGAACACGCCGTAGCCGATCATGGCGATCATGAAGACCTTGGTGGCCTTCTTGGAGGCGCGGATCTTGCCGCTGGCGAAGAGGGCCAGCGTGACACCGACGACGACGAGCGTGGCGAGCACGGCCTGGGTGACGACACCCGGGTAGATCTGCTCGAAGACGATCGAGATGCCACCGACGAAGAGGCCCTGGGCCGCGGCGTACGCGAGGATCAGGGGCGGCGACGGCTCCTTTTTGAACGCGTTGACCAGTCCGAGGACCAGACCCGCGATCGCACCGACGATCAGCGGCAGCATCGTCACCGGGGTGACGAGCCAACCGATGGCGGCGGTCACCAGCAGCAGGGCGAAGCTGAGCACCGTCTTGCGGATGGTGTCGTCGTAGCTCATCCGGTCGGTTTCCTGCGAGCCGGCCGAGGGAGCGTTGAACATGCTCTGCAGGTCGCTGTCGGAGAGCACCTTGCCGCCGGCAGTGGCGCCTGGAGCGCCGAATGCGGCGTTTCGGGAGAACGCGGGGTTGGAAGATGCCATGGTTGCCGTAGCTCACAATCAAGTGGGTAGGTAGCGGAGCCAACACCGGTAGGTGCTGACCAGTTCCTAGATTCTATGCAGATCTGCTGGGGATCCGCCCAATTTGACGCCCGTGGTTCGCGGTGACCGGGGGCGGCGCCCCGCCGACCAGCCGGCCAGCCACCAGGCGAGCCAGGAGGCGGCCGCCGTGGTGATGAAACCGACCAGATAGCCCACCCAGTTCTGGTCGTAATTGTTCAGCGCGTCCTTGAGCAGGAAACTCATCGTGATCGACGGGATCAGAGCGAGATAGCTCAGCCACGGGCGGTGCCGCACGAGCAACCAGCAGGCCAGAAACACGGCGAAGACACCATTGAAGTGGGCGCCGCCCAGCAGCAGGATGCTGCACAGCAGGGCCGGAACCAGAACCGTGAGCCGCCGCCACAGGGCCCCAGGCAGAATCAGCCAGCCCAGCACGTGCAGGGGCGGGCCGATGGCCAGGAAGAACAGGCTGTAGGTGCTGGTGAAGTTCGTGGCGAGCACCCCGAGCACGACCAGCGTCAGTCCGGTCAGGTATCGGGCGCGGTAGCTGCCCCACCGGTGCAGGCGGGTCGGTGGAACGGTCCAGGGTGTCATCGCCTCGATTCTGGCAGTTGCACGCGTAGGGTTGGCAAATGCAGCCGATTGTGATCGGTCACCGCGGGGCGAGCGGTTACCGGCCAGAGCACACCCGTTCCGCCTACGAACTGGCCGTCGCTCTCGGCGCGGACGCGGTCGAGCCTGACATCGTCGCCACCCGCGACGGCGTCCTGGTGGTGCGCCACGAGAACGAGATCGGGGCGACGACAGATGTCGCAGCGCACCCCGAGTTCGCCGGCCGCCGGGCGACCAAGGTGATCGACGGCATCCGGCTCACCGGCTGGTTCACCGAGGACTTCACCTGGGCCGAGCTGCGCACCCTGCGCGCGCGGGAGCGCCTGCCCGAGGTGCGGAAGGCAAGCGCCACCTTCGACGGCCGGTTCCCCCTGCTGCGCCTGCGGGACGTGTTCAAGCTGATGGACCGGGTCTCCGGACGGGCGCGCCGGCCCATCGGCGTCGTCGCCGAGCTCAAGCACGCCACCTACTTCGAGTCGATCGGGCTTCCGCTCGACGAGCTGTTCGCCGCCGAGGTCAACGACGCCGGTTGGAACGCCGGCGACGGCCGCCTCACCATCGAGAGCTTCGAGCGCAGCCTCCTCGACAAGGTCTACGCGCGCGGCATCTACGGCAAGCGTGTCTTCCTGCTCGAGGCGCGCGGCAAACCCTTCGACGAGGTCGCGCTGCTCGGGCCGAAAGCGCCCCACTACGCCGACTACCTCTCCGACACCGGGCTCTACGGAATGAGCGGCACGGTCGACGGGATCAGCGTGCCCAAATCGCTCATCCTCGCCACGGATGCCGACGGTCACGTCTCCGGCGCCTCCGACCTGGTCGACGCCGCGCACGCCGCGGACCTGGAGATCTACTGCTGGACGCTGCGCCCGGAGAACCGGTACCTTGCGAAGACGTTCCGCCGTGGGCGGCTTCGGGCCGACTTCGGAAACTGGCAGGCCGAGTTCCGCACCATCCTCGGCACCGGGATCGACGGGGTCTTCGCCGATCACCCCGACCTGGCGGTGCTCATTCGGGACGAGCTGGCCGCGGAGGACTGACCGAGGCGCTGCGCCGCACCGGGGCGGTGTCAGACGCAGCACGTAGAATTGGGAGCGATATGACGACCCACTTCGACCCGGATCACCCGCCCGCCCGCCAGGTTCCCTCCGCGGTGCCCATCATCCTGGACGGAGCGGCTCCGCGCGACCGAGAGAGTCCGCTGCTCGAAGGGCTCAACCCCCAGCAACGCGAGGCCGTGCTGTACCGCGGACCGGCGCTGCTGATCATCGCGGGCGCCGGCTCCGGGAAGACCAGCGTGCTCACCCGCCGCATCGCCAGCCTGCTGGAGAGCCGCGAGGCCTGGCCGAGCCAGATCCTCGCCATCACCTTCACCAACAAGGCCGCGGCGGAGATGCGCGAGCGGGTGCGGGCGATCCTCGGCCAGGGGGCCGACGGCATGTGGATCAGCACCTTCCATTCCTCCTGCGTGCGCATCCTGCGCCGCGAAGCGGAAAGCGCGGGCCTCTCCGCCACGTTCAGCATCTATGACTCGGCCGACACCAAGGTGACGCTCAAGCGCATCATCAAGGCACTCGACGCCGACACGCTCGGCTTCACGCCCGGCAATGCGTCTGCGAAGATCTCCAAGCTCAAGAACGAGCTCGCGGACGCCGACTCCTACGCCCGCAACGCGAACATGAGCGACCCGCAGGAGGTCATGTTCGTCGAGATCTTCCGGCAGTACACCCATCGGCTGCGCGCGGCCAACGCCCTCGACTTCGACGACCTGATCGGCGAGACGGTCTACCTGTTCCGCGCGTTCCCGAAGGTCGCGGCCCTTTATCGGCGACGGTTCCGCCACATCCTGGTCGACGAATACCAGGACACCAACCACGCGCAGTACTCGCTCGTGCGCGAGCTGACCCGTCCCGTCGAGCCCGATCTGGCCGAGGAGATGGAGGCGACCGGTGTGCACGTGCGCAACCTGCGCGACGCCTCCGGCGGCATCCCGGGAGCCTCGCTCACCGTGGTCGGCGACTCTGACCAGTCGATCTACGCCTTCCGCGGCGCGGACACCCGCAACATCAGCGAGTTCGAGCGCGACTTCCCGGGCACCAGGGTGATCCTGCTCGAGCAGAACTACCGCTCGACCCAGAACATCCTCTCGGCCGCCAACGCGGTGATCGGCCACAACTTCGACCGCACAGACAAGAAACTGTGGAGTGCGGGCGGCGACGGCGAGAAGATCGTCGGCTACACGGCCTATTCCGGTCACGACGAGGCCCAGTTCGTCTCCGACGAGATCGAGGTGCTGCACCGCGCCGGCATGGCCTACCGCGACATGGCCGTGTTCTACCGCACCAACGCGCAGACCCGTGCGCTTGAAGAAATCCTGGTGCGCTCCGCGGTGCCCTACCGGGTCGTCGGCGGCACCAAGTTCTACGAGCGGGCTGAGATCAAGGATGCGCTGGCGTACCTGATCGCCGTCGCGAACCCGAACGACGAACTGGCGCTGCGTCGCATCCTGAACACCCCCAAGCGCGGGATCGGCCCGGCCACCGAGACGGCGCTGGCGAGCTTCGCGGAGGCGAACCAGATCAGCTTCCGGCAGTCGATGCGCGACTGCGCATCGCTGGGCCTCGGCCCCAAGGTGACCGGGGCCATCCTGAAGCTGGCAACCCTGCTCGACGAGGCGGCACTGAAGCTCGACCCGGAGAACCCGGCCGGCACGGCGAACGTGTCCGAGCTGCTCACCTTCCTGCTCGACGGCAGCGGACTGCTCAGCCTGCTGCGAGGCAGCCGCGACCCGCAAGACGAGGCGCGCGCCGAGAACATCGAGGAACTCGTCGCCCAAACCAAGGACTTCAACAAGGAGAACCCCGACTCGGGGCTGGTCGACTTCCTCACCCAGGTGTCCCTGGTCGCCGCCGCCGACGACCTCGACGACGCCTCCGGAACGGTGTCCCTGATGACCCTCCACACGGCGAAGGGACTCGAATACGAGGCCGTGTTCCTGACCGGCGTGGAGGAGGGCCTGCTGCCCCACCAGATGTCGGCCAACGAGCCCGGCGGGCCCGCCGAGGAGCGGCGCCTGTTCTACGTGGGCATCACCCGCGCCCGCCAGAGGCTCTACCTCTCCCTGGCGATGACCCGGGCCCAGTTCGGTGACATCAACGTGGCCATGCCCAGCCGCTACCTGCAGGAGATCCCCGTCGACCTGATCGACTGGAAGCAGTCCCCGGGCATGGCGAACTCCCGCGGCGGCACCCAGCCTCGGGCGCTGAACGCGAGACGCGACGGCTTCGGCGGCGGGTTCGCGGGGCGCGGTGACCCGCAGGCGCTGCCGCCCGCGCCGAAGAAGAAGACCGAATGGGCCAGCCGGGTGCCGAGCCAGGTGCGCGACAACGGTGACCTCACCCTGATGCAGGGCGACCGCATCCGTCACGTCGATTTCGGCGACGGCCGCGTCAACCAGGTCACCGGTGACGGCACCAAGCGCATCGCGCACGTCCAGTTCGACACGGCGGGCGCAAAGAAGCTTCTGATCAAGATCGCGCCGATCGAGAAGCTCTAGTGGCGGAGCCGCGTGCCGCGGGCCCCGGCGCGCCGGAACCGGGCAGACCGGAGACCCTGCTCGAACGCGTGAAATCGGTGCGCGCCCTCGACCTCGAGGTGGCATCCCGGGCCAGCATCGCCGTGGTCGTGCCACTCGTCGTGCTCGTTCTGCTGGGCCGGATCGACTGGGCCGCCTACGCGTCGTTCGGGGCGATGACGTCGCTCTACGGCCGGAGCGAGCCGTACCGGATTCGCGCGCGCACGGTCAGCGTCGCCGCGGTCTTTCTGCTGGTCAGCGTCGCTGCCGGGCTCGTGATGAGCGTGGCCGAGGCAACCCTGCCGGCCCTGGTGCTCGGGCTTCTGCTCGTGATCACGGCGGGGATGCTGCTGGCATCGACGTATGGCTTGTTCCCCGGCACGCCGATCTTCTTCGTCTTCGCCTACCTGGTCTGTGCGCAGGTGCCCGCGCCGGTCGACGAGATGCTGCCGCGCCTGCTGGTGGCAGTGGCGAGCGCCGCACTGGCCTGGCTGCTCACCATGTCCGGCTGGGCGTTTCGGCGCCTGGCCGGCGACCGCTCCGGCGACCTGTTCAAGGAACTGCCGCGCACGCCGCTGCTGCGACCGGCCGCGTTCCGCGACGTCCAGGTGTGGCTCACCATCCTGCAGAACCTGGTCGGCGTACTGCTGGCCGGAGGGCTCGCCCTCTTCGTGGGCATCGGGCACCCCTACTGGGCAGTGGTGAGCGTGGTCGCCGTGCTCCCGCCGCCCCGCGCCGCGCACTCCATCTCCCGGGCGGTGCACCGCATCATCGGTACCGCGCTCGGGGTGGCGGTGACCGCCCTCGTGCTGCCCGGGCCATCCGTCTGGGCGTTGATCGCGGTGATCGCGATCGGCCAGTTCGGCGCGGAAATCCTGATCGGCAGGCACTACGGCGCCGCCCTGCTGTTCGTCACCCCGCTGGCCCTGACCGTGGCTCACCTGGCCGACCCGGTCGCCGTGCCGACGCTGCTGGTCGACCGGGTGGTGGAAACCGCGCTCGGCGGCGTGGTCGCGGTGCTGATCGTGCTCGTGGCGCGCGGCCTCGCCCGGCAGCGTTCGCGTCGGCTCGGTGGGCAGCGTCCACCCCTGAACGCATAGGAATTGCACAGGTCGCTCCCATCATTTCGATACCCCGTCGATGGGTACGCTCGCGAGGCTCTTCGCATGAGCATCGCCACCCGCACCACCCCGCCGCCGCGGCGGCGCACTGCTCCCGCGCCGCGCGTGCGCCCCGAATACCGGCACCGGATGCGGCTGGCCGACACCCTGCAGGTTCTCTGTACCGTCTCCGTCTCCGTCTCCGTCGCCCTCGTCATCGCCCTGTTCCTGGCCGATGGCGGCGCTTCCCACTTCGCCACCCCGCAGACGTGCTCACCTCCTTCGGCGTGCTGGCCGGACTGGTCGGCACAGACCTGCTCCTGATCATGATGCTGCTGGCCGCACGGTTGCCCGCCATCGACCGGGCCTTCGGCCACGACAGTGCCATGGCCCTGCACCAGTCGTTCGGCAAGCCGGCGCTCTCCCTGATCCTCGCGCACGCCGGGCTTGTGATCGTGGGCTACGCGCTGGCCTATCGCCAGGTCACCGTCTTCGCCCGGGACATCGTGACCGCGGATGTGCTGGCGGTGCTGCGCGACGGTTCGCTGCTGGCCACGCCGGGCCTGCGGGCGGCGTCGGCCTGACCGGGCTCGCGGGCGCGGGGCCTGTCGCCCTGCCATGACGCCCTTCCTTGTCGCTTGCGGCTCGGGAGCGTAGCGTTGCCGCCGCGGGGATGCCCAAACGGGGCGGCTCCCATCGAGCTGGAGGTGTCATCATGGCGAGCAACCCGGACGGACTCTCGCCGCGGCGAGCGGACGCGGCGAGCGACGGACTCGACGAAGACCGCGAGATCGATGACATCGAACTGACCCTCGACGAGGATGCGCCGCTCGCCGAGGACGGCGATGCGGAGTGGATGATCGACGCCGACCAGCGCCCGGTTGGACTTGACGATGAGGACGACGACCGGGAAACCGAGGAGCCCGGCGAGCCCGGACCCCGGGAGTAGCCGGCCACGACGAACGGATTGGTTCTGTCGCTCTCGGAAGATCAGAGCCGACCGCACCGCGTGGGCGCCGATCACCCCCAGAGGGGCGCCGTGCCCGCGGCGAATCAATTCGACGGAGATTCTCACCCTGTGGGCCGTGGGGAGAGGAGCTCTGCTCACCGTTCGGCGAGCGTACGTGCGTCGGCGCGGCTACGCGACGGCGCGGGTGCGAGCCTGCCGGTGGCGGAGGAACACCGCGAGCCCGCGCCAGCCGAGCAGGAACACCCCGAGCACGACGGTCGCCACGACGACGAAGCTGAACTCCGTACCCTGCCCGCTCACGGTGCGCAGCAGCATCCCGACGCCGACGGCGAAGAGCCAAATTCCGGTACCCGTCCAGACGATCTTCTGCGGGCTGCGCCAGGCGCGCATGATGAGCCAGCCCACGAGGAGACCGCCAAGGAAGGGCAGCCCGGTGATCAGGGTGCCGAGGATCTCCTCTTGGTGGCTGGCCCGGCCGATCAGCACGAAGACCAGCACCAGGGCGGCGTCGAGCCCCGCCGCAAGGAGGAGACCGGACCGACTGTTCTGCTGGATTGCCATGTCTGCAGCCTACGGGGGCCCGGAGGGTCAGACCGCGGTGCCGATCAGACCGCGGTGCCGAGCAGGGAGCCGATCGCCCAGGTGACTCCGAGCGCGAGCAGGCCGCCGACGAGCACACGGGAGATCGCGCGGGCTTTCGGACTGCCGCCGAGGTAGGAGCTCAGCCAGCCGGTGATGACCAGGGCGATCGCGACGGCGAAAAAGGTGGCCGGCAGGCGCCACTCGGGCGGCGGCAGCAGCACCGCCAGCAGCGGCAGGATCGCGCCGACCGTGAACGCGATGGCGGAGGCGTAGGCGGCGTGCCACGGGTTCGACAGCTCGTCGGCGCCGATGTGGAGTTCCACTTCGAGGTGCGCGGCGAGGGCGTCGTGTGCGGTCAGCTCGAGTGCCACCTGCTTCGCCGTACGTGGGGTGAGCCCCTTGGCCTGGTAAAGGTCGGCCAGTTCGGCGAGCTCCTGCTCGGGCATGTTCTCGAGTTCCCAGGTCTCCTTGGCGATCAAAGCGCGCTCGGTGTCGCGCTGGCTGCTCACCGAGACGTACTCGCCCAGGGCCATCGAGATCGCGCCGGCGAGCAGGGCGGCGACGCCCGCGATCAGGATCGCCGAGGCATCCGTGGTCGCCGCCGCGACGCCGACCACCAGGGCCGCCACCGACACGATGCCGTCGTTGGCTCCGAGCACGCCGGCCCGCAGCCAGTTCAGGCGCGAGGCATGGTCGGCGGAGTGGGGATCGACGCCGTGTTCGGGTTCAGTCATGACTGAATCCAAGCAGGCGGATGCGTGCCGCGCCAGCAAGGACTGGCTTGCCTCACGGCGGCAACTTCACGGCGACCGACGTGCGGCGCACGGCGTGTTCGCGATGTCCGCGGGGACCGATAGAGTTTCAAATGGTACGTATGTCTTGATGTCGAGCTATCTGCGGCGCGGTCATCCGTGCCCTTGCCCCTCAAGACCTTGCAGGAACGCTACGACGCGGATTGGAAGAGCAGCGTGGATCTTTACGAATATCAGGCACGAGACCTGTTTGAACAGTATGGAGTCCCGGTTCTGCCGGGCATCATCGCGGACACTCCGGAGGAGGTGCGTGCCGCGGCCGAGAAGTTGGGCGGCGTTGTTGTCGTCAAGGCCCAGGTCAAGGTCGGCGGCCGCGGCAAAGCCGGCGGCGTGAAGGTGGCGAAGACCCCCGACGACGCTGAAGCCGCCGGGCGGGCCATCCTCGGACTCGACATCAAGGGCCACACCGTCAACCGGGTCATGGTGGCCGGCGGAGCCCGCATTGCGCAGGAGTTCTACTTCTCCGTGCTGCTGGACCGCACCAACCGCTCCTACCTCTCGCTCGCGAGCTACGAGGGTGGCGTGGAGATCGAGGTTCTCGCTGTCGAGAAGCCCGAAGCGCTCGCCTACACGGCCATCGACCCGATTGCCGGGATCGACCTGGACACGGCCCGTCAGATCGCGGTCGACGCGAAGTTCCCGGCCGACCTCGTCGACAAGGTCGCACCCGTCTTCGTGCAGCTCTACAACGTATTCACGGGTGAGGACGCGACCCTGGTCGAGGTCAACCCGCTTGTGCTGACCGAAGAGGGCGACGTCATCGCCCTCGACGGCAAGGTCACGATCGACGAAAACGCCGGCTTCCGCCACCCGAGACACGCCCTCCTCGAAGACACGGCCGCTGCCGACCCACTCGAGGCGAAGGCCAAGGAGAACGACCTCAACTACGTCAAGCTCGACGGCGAAGTGGGCATCATCGGCAACGGCGCCGGACTCGTGATGAGCACCCTGGACGTCGTCGCCTACGCCGGCGAAAACCACGGCGGCGTCAAGCCTGCCAACTTCCTCGATATCGGGGGCGGAGCATCCGCCGAGGTCATGGCCGCCGGCCTCGACGTCATCCTCGGTGACCCGCAGGTCAAGGCCGTGTTCGTCAACGTCTTCGGCGGCATCACCGCCTGTGACGCGGTGGCCAAGGGCATCGTGGGCGCGCTCGCCGAACTGGGCAGTGCCGCCAACAAGCCGCTCGTTGTGCGCCTCGACGGCAACAACGTCGAGGAAGGCCGTCGCATCCTCACCGAGGCCAACCACCCGCTCGTCACACTGGCCGCCACCATGGACGAGGGTGCCGCCAAGGCCGCCGAACTCGCCCACGCCGCGAAGTAAGGGATTTTCGAACATGTCAATCTTCCTCAACAAGGACTCCAAGGTCATCGTGCAGGGCATCACCGGCGGTGAGGGCACCAAGCACACCGCCCTCATGCTGCGGGCCGGCACCCAGGTCGTCGGCGGCGTGAATGCTCGCAAGGCCGGCACCACCGTCGTGCACGGCAGCGTCGAGCTGCCCGTGTTCGGCACGGTTGCCGAGGCCATCGAAAAGACGGGCGCGGATGTCTCCATCGCGTTCGTGCCGCCGTCCTTCACCAAGGACGCCGTCATCGAGGCCATCGACGCCGGCATCCCGCTGCTCGTCATCATCACCGAGGGTGTACCCGTGCAGGACTCGGCCGAGTTCTGGGCCTACAACAACGCCAAGGGCAACAAGACCCGCATCATCGGTCCGAACTGCCCCGGCATCATCACCCCCGGTGAGGCGCTCGTGGGCATCACGCCGGCGAACATCACCGGCAAGGGCCCGGTCGGCCTCGTCTCCAAGTCGGGCACCCTGACCTACCAGATGATGTACGAACTGCGCGACCTCGGCTTCTCCACCGCCATCGGCATCGGCGGCGATCCCATCATCGGCACAACGCACATTGACGCGCTCGAGGCGTTCGAGGCTGACCCCGAGACGCTCGCCATCGTCATGATCGGTGAGATCGGCGGTGACGCCGAGGAGAAGGCGGCCGAGTACATCAAGGCCCACGTCACCAAGCCCGTCGTCGGCTACGTAGCCGGCTTCACCGCCCCCGAGGGCAAGACCATGGGCCACGCCGGCGCCATCGTCTCCAACGGGGCCGGAACCGCCCAGGGCAAGAAGGAGGCCCTCGAGGCCGCCGGGGTCAAGGTCGGCAAGACGCCGAGCGAGACCGCCACCCTGCTGCGTGAGGTTCTCGCGGCGCTGTAACCGGCATCGTTGCACCGGCACCGAACGACGGGGCCCGCCTCACCAGGCGGGCCCCGTCTTGTCGTCGTCCGCGGCCGGCGGGCCTGCCTGCCGTGCCTCTGCCGTGCCCGGAGCCCGAACGAATTCGACGGCGATTTTGGTCACAACCGGCTCGGAAACATCCGCTTCAACCTGGATCGAGCAAAATCTCCGTCGAAATCGTCAGCCCGCGGCGGGGGCAGGGGAGCCGGGGCGGCGGAAACGGTAGGCTCCGATCGGATGAAACGCTTAACGACCGCCCTGCTCGCCGCGTTCGACGCGCTCATTGTCGTAGCCATCGGGGTCGGCATCGCGCTCGTTCCGCTCACGGTTCTGTGGGCCACGCAGTTCGACATGGCCGTCAACTGGCTCGTGTTCTGGCGTGCCGCGGTCGACGTCTGGCTCGTCGGCAACGGCGTCGACCTGGTCGTCCAACTCGACCCGACCCTCGTCGCCGCCCTGAACCTGCCCGGCTCGGACGCCGCGTTCCCGATCACGATCGCACTGCTGGGCTTCGCGCTGATGGCGGTGCTCTTCGGCTTGCGCACCGGCCGCCGGGCGGCGGAAACCCCCTACCGCTGGGTCGGGGTGACGGGCGCCATCGCCGGCTACGCGCTGTTGACCGCTCTGCTCGTGCTGTCGGCCGGCACGGATGCCGTGCGCCCCCAGACGGTACAGGGTCTGGTTCTGCCCCCGCTCATCTTCGCCGCCGGCGTTCTGATCGGCGCCGCCCAGGGTCAGCTGGGCCACCTGATCGGCAGCATCCCCGGGCTGCCCGGCCGCCTCCCGGGAGTCGTCCGGGGCGCGGGCCGCGGCGCAGCCGGCAGCAGTGCCGACAGCGCCGGCAAGACCGTCCACGGCCTCAATGGCCCCAGCACCAACACCAGCAGCTACACCAGCAGCACGGGTGCCGCAGCCGGCCTGCTCCCGGTAGCGGTGCGCGCGGGCGCCGCCGCGGCGCTGCGGAGCGGAACGGCCGCGGCCGCCGGTATTCTCTTCGTCTCCGGGATCACCGTTTTCGTGCTGATCCTAACCAGCTACGCCACCATCATCGGACTCTACGAGACCGTGCAGGCCGGCGTCCTGGGCGGCATCGCGCTCACACTCCTGCAGCTGGCGCTGATCCCGAACCTGGTCATCTGGGCCGCGGCCTGGTTTGCCGGACCGGGCATCGCGGTAGGCGTGGGCACCAGCGTGTCCCCGGTCGGCACCTCGCTCGGCGCCGTACCGGGCCTGCCCATCCTCGGCGTGCTGCCGCAGGGCAGCCTGGCGTTCGGGTTCGTCGGCCTGCTCGTGCCGCTGCTGGTCGGTTTCCTCGCCGCCGTCATCCTGAGGCAGCGGGCGACCGCGGATGTCCCTCCTTCCGCCACGGAACGGCTCCTCACGGGCCTCGGCACCGGGTTCGTCGCCGGTGTGCTGCTCGGGCTGCTGGCCTGGTGGTCGGGCGGAGCTCTCGGCCCGGGCCGTCTTGTCGAGGTCGGCCCGAACCCGCTGCTGGTCGGGGCGTTGGTCGCGCTCGAGGTCGGCATCGCGGCCTGCCTCGGTCTCCTGACTCCCGCGCCCCCGGTCGGCGCGAACGGCTCCGGACGCGGTGCGAAGGGCGGATTGCCGGGAACGAAGCCGGGAACCAAGCCGGGAACCGCGTCACGTGCCGCGCGCAGTGGGGCTACCGGGGTCGGTCGTCTCCTCGGCCGGCTGCGCGACGCGCTCCCTCGCCGGTAGGCTTCTCCCGTGCTGAACTTGGTCGTACTGATCTCCGGCGGGGGATCCAACCTTCGCTCCCTGCTCGAGGCCTGCCGCGACGCCGAATACCCGGCCCGCGTGGTGGCCATCGGCTCCGACCGGGACGCCGACGGGCTCGTGCTCGGCGAGGAATACGGCATCTCCACGTTCACGGTGCCGTACACGTCGCATCCGTCCCGGGAGGCCTGGGGCGACGAGCTCCTCGCGCAGATCCAGCAGTGGGACGCCGACCTCATCGTGCTCAGCGGCTTCATGCGCCTGCTGCCGCCCCGGGTGGTGGCGGCGCTGTCCCCGAACCTGCTCAACACGCATCCGGCCTACCTGCCCGAATTCCCCGGGGCGCACGGGGTGCGTGACGCGCTCGCCGCCGGGGTCGCCGAAAGCGGCGCCAGTCTGATCGTGGTCGACACCGGCGTCGACGACGGAGTGATCATCGCGCAGGAACGGGTGCCGGTGCTGCACGGTGACACCCAGGCATCCCTGCACGACCGCATCAAAATCGTCGAGCGTCGCCTGCTGGTGCAGGCCGTGCTCGATATCGCCAACGGACACGTCGATCTCAAGGAGCATCCCCACATATGAGCGGTCCCACTAACGCCCCGAGCCTGTACCGCCACCGCGACGTCGTGCCCGTACAGCGCGCCCTCATCTCGGTGAGCGACAAGACGGGTCTGGTCGAACTGGCCGCAGCTCTCGCGGCGACCGGCGTCGAAATCGTATCGACCGGTTCGACGGCCGCCTTCATCCGCGCCGCCGGCCACAACGTGACGGATGTCTCCGCCGTCACCGGCTTCCCCGAATCCCTCGACGGCCGGGTCAAGACCCTGCACCCGGGAGTGCACGCCGGTATCCTCGCCGACCTGCGCCTCGAGGCGCACGAGGCGCAGCTCGCCGACCTCGGCATCGCCGCATTCCAGCTCGTCGTCGTGAACCTGTACCCGTTTGTCGAGACCGCCCTGTCGGGTGCGGTCCCGGCCGACGTGATCGAGCAGATCGACATCGGCGGCCCGGCCCTCGTGCGCGCTGCGGCCAAGAACCACGCCAACGTCGCCATCGTGGTGGACCCCGACAACTATGACGAGATCGTCGCAGCCGTCGAGGCCGGCGGCACCCCACTGACGCTGCGCCAGAAGCTGGCCTCGCTCGCCTTCGAGCACACCGCCGGCTACGACCTGAGCGTCTCCGCCTGGTTCACGGAGAATGTCTACGACCAGTGGCAGGACGACGCCGCGGCCCTCGACGAGGAGATCCTCGAGGAGTTTGACGCCGTGATCGGCGACGCCCTCTCCGAGGAGATGCCGTTCCCCGAGAACCTCGTCATCGAGGCCACCCGCAGTGCGGTGCTCCGCTACGGCGAGAACTCGCACCAGGCCGCGGCCCTCTACCTCGGCGAGGGCGGCCAGGGCATCGCGCAGGCCGTGCAGCGCCACGGCAAGGAGATGTCGTACAACAATTACGTCGACGCGGATGCCGCCGTGCGCGCCGCCTACGACTTCGTCGCACCGGCCGTCGCCATCATCAAGCACGCCAACCCCTGCGGCATCGCCGTCGCCAACCCCAAGGCGCCCGACGCGATCGCCTCCGCGCACCACCGCGCGCACGACTGCGACCCGATCTCCGCGTTCGGCGGCGTCATCGCGGCCAACCGCACGGTCACCCTCGGCATGGCCGAGACCGTCAGTCAGATCTTCACCGAGGTGCTCGTCGCCCCGGGTTTCGAGCCGGCCGCGTTCGAGCTGCTCAGCGCCAAGAAGAACATCCGCCTGCTCGAGCTTCCGGTTGACTACCACCGATCCTCGCTCGAACTGCGTCAGATCTCCGGCGGCCTGCTCGTACAGGAGTCCGACACGTTCGACAACCTCGACTCGTCGACCTGGGCCCTCGCGGCCGGCGACGAGGTCGACGCGGCCACCCGGGCGGACCTCGAGTTTGCGTGGAAGGCCTGCCGCTCCGTGAAGTCGAACGCCATCCTGCTGGCGCGCGGCGGGGCATCCGTCGGCGTCGGAATGGGCCAGGTCAACCGGGTCGACTCCTGCCACCTCGCGGTGCTGCGCGCTGGCGACCGGGCGGCCGGCTCGGTCGCGGCCTCGGACGCGTTCTTCCCGTTCGCGGACGGCCTGCAGGTGTTGCTCGACGCGGGCGTCACCGCCGTTGTGCAGCCCGGCGGCTCCGTGCGTGACGCCGAGGTCATCCAGGCGGCCGCGGATGCCGGCGTCAGCATGTACTTCACCGGGGAGCGCCACTTCTTCCACTAGGCGGTCATCGGGGCAGCCCCGGTGCGGCCACGGAATCTGGCACGATTGAAGGAACCGTGGCTTCGCCGGACCCGCCCCGGCAGGAAGGAACGCCGTGCCAGACCTCGAGGGATTCATCCAGACCGACTACCTCGTCGCCCTGGCGGTCGCGGTCGTGGCCGCGGTGGCGCTCACAGCGATCCTCGCCCTGGTCTTCCGGGTGGTGGGCCGCAAGGAAGCCTGGGCGCGCACGCTGGTCGGCCTGGTCAGGGTGTCGTTCCGGTTGACGCTGCTGGTGGGCGCGATCTGGACCGTTCACACGCTGTTCCTGCAGACCTCCGAGGAGATCGAACGACTGGTCGACTTCTTCTTCCGGGCCCTCTTCATCGCCGCGTCCACCTGGCTGGTCTGCGCGCTGCTCTACTTCTTCGAGGAGGTGGCGGCCGCCCGCTACCGCATCGACGTGCGCGACAACCGCGTCGCGAGAAGGGTGCGTACCCAGCTGCGGATGCTGCGGCGCATCGGCGTCGTCGTGATCGTCATCTGCGCGATCGGGGCCGTGCTGCTCAGCATCCCCGGCGCCGCCACCCTGGGCGCGAGCCTGTTCGCCTCAGCCGGTCTGCTCAGCGTCGTGGCCGGCCTGGCCGCACAATCCACTCTCGCGAACGTGTTCGCCGGCATCCAGCTGGCATTCAACAACGCCCTGCGGGTCGACGACGTGGTGATCGTCGAGACCGAGTGGGGCAAGATCGAGGAGATCACCCTCACCTACGTGGTCGTGCACATCTGGGACGACCGCCGCATGGTGCTGCCGTCGACCTACTTCACCACCAACCCGTTCCAGAACTGGACCCGGCACAACAGCGAGTTGCTCGGCGCGGTCGAGTTCGACCTCGACTGGCGTGTCGACCCAGCCGGCATGCGCGTGGAACTCGACCGCATCGTCGCGCAGACCGAGCTCTGGGACGGCCGCGTGGTCGTGCTCCAGGTGACGGATGCCGTGGGCGGCTTCGTGCGTGTGCGCGTGCTGGTCTCCGCCGCCGACGCTCCCACCCTGTTCGACCTCCGCTGCCTCGTGCGCGAGAACCTGATCGACTGGCTCAACACGCACAACCCCGAGGCACTGCCGGTGGGACGGATGGAACTGCGGCGGGAGCCCCCGCGTGCGGAGGTTCCCGCGCGCGCCGCGCAGCCGGCCCACCCCGTCACCGCGCCCGTCGGGCTGTTCTCCGGCGACGAGAACGCCAAGGCGCGGGCAGCCGAGTTCACCGCGACCATCCCCGTGCAGGAGGGTCCGGCCGAGAAGCGTTGACGCGCCGCCGGCCACAACGCGCAGTCGGGGAGTCGCGCGGCTATTCTGATGCAGTCGACGCGTCACGATCGCGGCGGCACAGCCAGCCCACAAGGCCGACCAGCGAGGAGAACCACCCCATGACGCTCACTCACCCCACCACCTCGCTGGACGCCCTGATCGGCCTCCCATTCACGCACGAGCGCGTGTTGATCACCACCGGCATCCGTTCGGGCCTCGTGATCACCGTGGCCGTGCACTCCACTCGGCTCGGCCAGGCCCTCGGCGGCGCCCGCCTGTGGCAGTACGAGAACTGGACGGATGCCGTCGCCGACGCGCTGCGCCTGTCCGCGGCCATGACGCTGAAGAACGCGGCCGCCGGGCTGAACCTGGGCGGCGGCAAGTCCGTGATCCACGTGCCGCTCGGCACCGAGTTGAGCGAGGCGGAGCGGCGTGACGTCATGCTCGACCTCGGCGACGCCATCGAGAGTCTGGACGGCGCGTACATGACGGCCGAGGACGTCGGCACGAACGCCGAGTCGATGGCCATCGTGAAGGAACGCACCGACCACGTCTGCGGTCTCCCGGCCGCCAGCGGCGGCGTGGGCGAACCGGCCGACGCGACCGCGGCCGGCGTCTACGCCAGCGTGCTCGCCACTCTGGACGCCCTGTTCGGCAGCCGCGAGGTGTCCGGCCGGCACATCGTCATCTCCGGCCTCGGCCAGGTCGGCGGCCGCCTTGCCGGCGAGCTCGCCGCCGCCGGGGCTCGCCTCACGGTCAGCGACGTCAACCTCGGCAAGCAGCAGTTCGCCGCCGACCTCGGCGCGACCTGGGTCCCCGTCGACGAGGTGCACCATGTGCCGGCCGACCTGTTCGTGCCCTGCGGGCTCGGCGGGGTGCTCACCGCCCGGGTGATCGGTGAACTGAACGTGCTCGGGGTCGTCGGGGCCGCCAACAATCAGCTCGCCCAGCCGGAGGGTGCCGCTCAGCTGGACGCGCGGGGCATCCTCTGGGCACCCGACTTCGTCGTGAACGCCGGCGGCGTCATCTATCTGGCCCTGGCCTCGGAGCCGAACGCCGACCGGGCCGTCGTGGCCGAGCGGGTCGCCGCGATCGGCGATGTCGTCGCGCAGATCTTCACGGATGCCCGCGAGCAAGGCATCACAACGCTCGCCGCCGCCGAGCGCCTCGCTGCCGCGCGGCTGGACTCCGCCCGCCCGCGGTAGCCGCCCGGGCAGCTCCCCGGTCGCTTTGCTCGCGTTGCGCGCGTGCTGCGCCGCTCCGCGCACGGCACGCCACGCGCGGAGCGGCGCATGACCGGCGCGCCGAATCCGGGCCACCCATCTCCGACGTCGAGAAGCTCGAGGGCTGCGTCACCTGCCTGGGCGTCCGGGTGCGCTGAATCCCCAGATTCGGCGCTTGCGCCCGAGGCCCCGGAACCGTAGTCTGAAAGGCTGCCTGATCAGGGGGGCACAGCTTAGATACCACGCGCTCAGGAGGCCGACATGACCAAGACAGCACCGTACACGATCGCAACGTCTGCGAACGACGGCGCGCGCTTTGGCGCAGCCACCTCGTTCCCGCGCGCCGCTTAGCCGGCCGCCTCCCGCGATCTCCCGCCCCGCCTCGGGCCTGACGCCGGGCCGCTGACACCCAGCGACCGGCTCCGCCCGCAGGCCGGCAGCCATGCTGCCCCCGGAAGCTACGGCTTCCACCCCCGCCGACCGACGTGCTTGTCGTCGGCTTCCCGGCGCCGCGCGCCGCCGTTCACCGGAACCAGACTCGTTCAGGACTCACTCGTGACCACGCTCACCGACCACAGCCATCCGCCCGACCCCGACCCCGCAGCGGAAACCGATCCTGTTGCCCGGCCCCGGAGGAACACCCTCCAGGTGCTGCTGCGCCTCTACCCCTTCGCCCGGCCGGCCCTGCCGCGCCTTGCTCTCGGCATGCTCGCCGCCCTACTGGCGGCGCTCGTGGCGCTCGCCATCCCGCAGGTGCTGCAGCACCTCGTCGACGGTGCCCTGACCCAGCAGGACGCCGCCCAGATCTGGCCGGCCGTCATCGTGGTACTCGCCCTCGGTGTGATCGAGGCGGTGCTGATCGCACTGCGCCGCTGGTTCGTTCTCGGCCCCGGCACCCACATCGAGGCGCGGATGCGCAACGCGCTCTACGCCCGGCTGCAGGACCTCCCGGTCACATTCCATGACAAGTGGCCGAGCGGCCAACTGCTCTCCCGCGCCGTCAGCGACCTCAACCTCATCCGCCGGTGGATCTCGTTCGGCCTCGTGCTGCTCATCGTGAACGTCGTCACCGTTGTGATCGGCGCCGCCATCCTGGTGTCGATGAACTGGATCCTCGGCCTCATCTTCCTCGTCTGCTCCATGCCGCTGTGGATCGTCGGCTACCTGTTCGAGGGGAAATACTCCGTCGTTGCGCGGCGCAGCCAGGACCAGGCCGGCGACCTCGCGACGGCCGTCGAGGAGTCGGTGCACGGCATTCGGGTGCTGAAGGCCTTCGGGCGCGGCAAGTTCGCGTTGAAGAATTTCTCCGACCAGGCCGAGAGCCTGCGCGGCACCGAGATCGAGAAGGCGCGCGCCATCGCCGGCATCTGGCTGTGGCTGCTGATGATCCCGGATGTGGCCTTCGCCCTCTGCCTCGTCGCCGGTGTCTGGCTGGCCGGCCAGGGCGAGTTCAGCGTGGGTGGGCTCGTGGCCTTCTTCGCCACGGCCACCGTGCTGCGCTGGCCGATCGAGTCGGTCGGGTTCCTGCTGTCGATGACCTTCGATGCCCGCACCGCGACCGACCGGTTCTTCGACGTGCTCGACGCGCCGAACGCGATCACGGACCCCGAGCATCCCGTCACCGTCGACCGGCCCCGCGGACGCCTCGCGTTCGAGAACGTGCACTTCCGCTACCCCGACTCGCCGAGCCGCTTCCCGGACCTGCTCGACGGCGTGGACCTGGTGCTCGAACCGGGGGAGACCATGGCGCTCGTCGGTCTGACCGGCTCCGGCAAGTCCACCCTGACGGCGCTCACCACCCGCCTCTACGACGTGACGGAGGGGGCGGTGACCCTCGACGGGGTTGACGTGCGGTCCCTCGGCCGCGAGGAACTGCGTCGCCACCTGTCGATGGCGTTCGAGGATGCGACGCTGTTCTCGGCATCCGTGCGCGACAACGTGCTGCTCGGCCGCCCGGAGTGGGCCGAGCGCTCGCCCGAAGCGGATGCCGCACTCGAGGAGGCGCTCATGGTCGCCCAGGCCGGCTTCGCCCACGACCTCCCGGAGGGCGTGGACACGCTCGTCGGAGAGGAAGGGATGAGCCTCTCCGGCGGCCAGCGGCAGCGGATCGCGCTCGCGCGGGCGGTGGCGGCGAAACCCGCCGTGCTCGTGCTCGACGACCCGTTGTCGGCGCTCGACGTGAACACCGAGTCCCTTGTCGAAGCCGCGCTGCGCGAGGTGCTTTCCGCGACCACGGCGCTGATCGTGGCGCACCGGCCGTCCACCGTGATGCTCGCCGACCGGGTGGCGCTGCTCCAGAACGGGCGTGTCACCGCGATCGGACGGCACTCCGATCTACTTCGCGAGAGCGAACACTACAAGTTCGTCATCTCGAGTCTGGAAGACGAGGAACGACGAGAGTCCGCACGAGAGGAGGCGACGCGATGAGCGTCACCGGTGTCGAGGGCGAAGACCGCAGCAACTTCACCGCCGCGGAGAGCAAGCAGATCCGGGGCCGGTCGCTGCGCCTGCTCGGGTCGCTGCTAAACCCGGTGCGCTTTTCGGTCCTCGCGGCAATGCTGATCGTGGTCGTGTCCACGGCCGCGCAGGTGGCCGGCCCGGCCCTGATCGCGTTCGGGATCGACCGCGGTCTGCCCGCGCTGATGGAGCAGGACTGGGTGCCGCTGGCCGCCACGGGGGTGGTCTACCTCGCCACGGGCGTGGTCGGGGCCATCCTGATCGCCTGGTACACGATCATGTCGGCGCGGATCAGCCAGGCCGTGCTGATCGACCTGCGCAAGAGGGTCTTCCTGCACACGCAGCGGCTGAGTCTCGAATTCCACGAGTCGTACACCTCGGGGCGCATCATCTCCCGGCAGACCAGCGACCTCGACGCCATCCGGGAACTGCTGGACTCGGGCATCAACCAGCTCGTGCAGGGGCTGCTGTACATGGTGTTCACCGCGATCGCCCTGTTCCTGCTCGACGGGACGAGCGGGCTCGTCCTGCTCGCGTCGATCGTGCCGTTGGCGCTGCTCACCCGCTGGTTCCAGGTGCGCTCGCAAACGCTCTTCCGCCGGTCGAGAACGGCGTCGGCGAGCCTGATCGTGCAGTTCGTGGAGACCATGACCGGCATCCGTGCGGTCAAAGCCTTCCGGGCGGAGAAACGCAACGAGAAGGTGTTCGGCGAACTGGTCGAGGACTACCGCACGGTGAATGAGCGGGTCATCCAGCTGTTCGGCATCTTCGATCCGGGTCTCGTGTTGATCGGGAACGTGGCCGTCGCGGTCGTTCTCCTGGTCGGCGGGTTCCGCGTCGTCGACGGCCAGCTTGCCATCGGCGCGCTGCTCGCGGCCCTGCTCTACACCCGCCGGTTCTTCGACCCGATGGAGGAGATGGCGATGTTCTACAACTCCTACCAGTCGGCCGCCGCGGCGCTGGAGAAGATCTCCGGGGTGCTCGAGGAGCATCCCGGAGTGCCGGACCCGGTGACGCCGGTCGACCTCTGGGCGGCACAGGGTGCGGTCTCGTTCAAGAATGTGCAATTCGAATACCAGAGCGACCGGGTCATCCTGCCGCAGTTCGACCTGACGATCCCGGCCGGGCAGACCATCGCCCTGGTGGGGTCGACCGGGGCAGGCAAGTCCACCCTGGCCAAGCTGATGGCGCGTTTCTACGACCCGTCGGAGGGCCGGGTGACCCTCGATGACGTCGACCTGCGCGACCTGCACCCCAAGGACCTGCGCCGAGCGATCGTCATGGTCACCCAGGAGGCCTACCTGTTCAGCGGTTCGGTCGCCGACAACATCTCGATCGGCAAACCGGATGCGACGCCCGCCGAGATCGTGGCCGCGGCTCGCGCTGTCGGTGCGCACGACTTCATCGAGGGTCTGCCGAACGGGTACGACACCGACGTGAACAAGCGCGGCGGGCGTGTCTCCGCCGGGCAGCGGCAGCTGATCTCGTTCGCTCGGGCGTTCCTGGCCGACCCGGCGGTGCTCATCCTCGACGAGGCCACCTCGAGTCTGGACATCCCGAGTGAACGCCTCGTGCAGCAGGCGCTGCAGACACTGCTCGGGGGACGCACCGCCGTGATCATCGCGCATCGCCTGTCGACCGTGGCGATCGCCGACCGGGTGCTCGTGATGGAGCACGGATGCATCGTCGAAGACGGCACGCCCGGCCAGCTGATCGCCGGTACCGGCCGGTTCGCGCGGCTGCACGCCGCCTGGCGCGACTCGCTCGTCTGATCGGCGACGCGACGGCGCGAGCGGTTAGGCGAACCCCCAGGCCTTCTCCTCGTCGCTCGAGTCGTCGGAGAGCGGCGTGCCCGTCAGGGGGCGGTTGGAGGCGACCGGTCCGAGCGGGTGGTAGCTGGGATCCCGCGGGATCGCGGACGATTCCTTGAGCTCGACGAAGATCGCGTGTGTCGGCGTGCGGCCGATGTTCACGCCGGCGTGCGCCTGGGCCGGCAGCCAGCGGGTCTCGCCGGCGGGCAGCTCGACGTCGATTTCGCGGCCCTCCGACGACAGGCGCCGGGCATAGGCGCTGAGCGTGATCATGACGCTGTCGGGATGCTCGTGGGGATTGGTCTCATCGCCGGGAGCGTCGAGGAACTCGAGCACGCGAACGCGGTCATTCTCCAGCAGTACTCGGTAGGCGCCTGGGTCGGTGACGACGGGATCGAGGGCGGTGTGTGCGGCTGTGCTTTCGCTGTCCATGAAAAACGGTAACATCCGGCGCAGCCTCGAACCAAGCATTGCGGGCAACCCCGGGCGGCGATCGCTACGCGGGGCTCCAGCGCGCCTCCGCGTAATCGATGCGGTAGCCGCCTACCCCGGGCTTCAACGGGGTGCCCTCCGCGGTGTAATGGGGGAGCGCGCGCTCCTCGTGCCCGATCGGCGGGTATCCGCCGGCCCGGATCACACGCCACCAGGGCAGGGCGGCGCCGTGGCGCGCCATGATCTGCCCGACCAGGCGGGCTCCACGGGAGCCGAGCACGGCCGCGACGTCGCCGTAGGTCATCACGCGACCGGCCGGGATCGACTCCACGATTCCGAGAACGTGCGTGACGAAAGCAGGTTCCCGGGTGCCGGCATCCGTCATCGGCTGCGGGTCAGAGCTGCAATGCGCCGATGGTCTCGCCGTAGACGGTTTGCCCGATGTCGCTGAAGCCGAGGCGGTGGAAGAATGACTCCGGCCCCTCTTCGCCGGGTTCCCAGATCACGGTGATGTGGTCGAAGCCGCGCTTGCGGGCCTCGGCGGCGAGTGCGTCTGCGGCGAACTTGCCGACACCCTTGCCCTGGGCCTCCGCGTCCACGTTGATGCGCCAGATGCAGGCACGGAATTCTTCGTGCGGTGAGTCGGGGTCGAAGTTTCCGTGGATGAAGCCGGCAACCTCGCCGTCCAGCAGAACGACGCGCTGCCAGGCGGTAGCAGGGTTGATGACGGACGCCGCGACCGCGTAGGAGACGGGGGCGATGAACTGCTCCTGGCCCGGTTTCAGGCTCAGGCTATTCGCCGCGACGATGTTGCGCGCGGACAGTTCTTCCAGTCGTAGTTCACCCATGCGAACAGGCTAACGTGCACCGGAGCCGGTCGGGTAGTCGGGTTTTCGGACGACAGGGCGTGTGAGCCGCCCCATCCGGAAGATCCGGAAACTGTCTCGATGTCAAGATAGTTACGTCGCCCCACTAGAATCGGTGTGGCTATTCTTGCCCCCCGATATTCTGAGGAGATTTCCATTGGCGAAGATCAAGGTTGAAGGCACTGTCGTCGAGCTCGACGGGGACGAGATGACCCGCATCATCTGGCACGCGATCAAGGAGACCTTGATCCACCCGTACCTCGACATCGACCTCGAGTATTACGACCTGTCGATCCAGAAGCGCGACGAGACCGACGACCAGATCACGATCGACTCGGCCCGCGCCATCCAGAAGCACGGCGTCGGCGTCAAGTGCGCGACCATCACGCCCGACGAGGCGCGCGTCGAGGAATTCGGCCTGAAGAAGATGTGGGCGTCGCCCAACGGCACCATCCGCAACATCCTCGGCGGCACCATCTTCCGCGAACCCATCATCATCTCGAACATCCCGCGCCTCGTGCCGGGCTGGAATAAGCCGATCATCATCGGCCGCCACGCGTTCGGCGACCAGTACAAGGCCACCAACTTCCGCTTCGAGGGCGAGGGCACGCTCAGCATGACCTTCACCCCGAAGGACGGCTCGGCCCCGCAAGAGTTCGAGGTATTCCAGGCCCCCGGCAGCGGCGTGGCGATGGGGATGTACAACCTCGACGACTCCATCCGCGACTTCGCCCGCGCGTCGTTGAACTACGGCCTCGAGCGCAAGTACCCGGTCTACCTGTCGACGAAGAACACGATCCTCAAGGCGTATGACGGCCGCTTCAAGGACATCTTCCAGGAGATCTTCGACGCCGAGTTCAAGGCCCGCTACGACGCGGCCGGCCTCAGCTACGAGCACCGCCTGATCGACGACATGGTCGCCTCTGCCATGAAGTGGGAGGGCGGTTACGTCTGGGCCTGCAAGAACTACGACGGTGACGTGCAGTCGGACACCGTCGCGCAGGGCTTCGGCTCGCTCGGCCTGATGACCAGCGTGCTCTCCACGCCGGACGGCAAGGTCGTCGAGGCGGAGGCCGCGCACGGCACCGTGACGCGCCACTACCGCCAGCACCAGCAGGGTAAGGCCACCTCGACCAACCCGATCGCCTCGATCTATGCCTGGACCCGCGGCCTCGCGCACCGCGCCAAGCTTGACGGCAACCCGGCGCTCGCCGAGTTCGCCAACACGCTCGAAGACGTGGTCATCAAGACTGTCGAGAGCGGCAAGATGACCAAGGACCTCGCGCTTCTCGTGGGCCCGGAGCAGCCCTTCCAGACGACCGAGGAGTTCCTCGCGGCCATCGCGGAAAACCTCCAGGCCCGCATGGCCTGACTCGCAGCGCCAGGGCGGCAGTCTTACCCCGGGGGGGGGTGAGGCTGCCGCTCGTGTTTGGGCGTTTTCCCGGGGTTATCCCGGCCCTTGAGGGGAGGCTTTCCTTGCTGGCGGAGCCCGGCGAGTGAGGCAAGAATATGACCATGTCGTCTCTGGTCGCCGCCGTTCGTCGTTACCCGCTCGTCGCCACGACCGTGCTGCTCGGGCTCATCGGCGCGGTGCTCGCCCTGGGCGGTCAGACGGATGCCGTGCGCTGGCTGTTCAGCGGATTCGGCCTGCTGGTCGCCGGTTACGAAACGATCGGCATGGTACGCCGGCTGCTGCGCGGCACCCTCGGTATCGACGTGCTCGCGATCACGGCCATTGTCTCCACGGTGCTGGTGGGCGAATACGTGGCCACCCTGATCATCGTGCTGATGCTCACCGGAGGCGCGGCCCTCGAAGACTTCGCCGTGAACCGGGCCAAGCGCGAGCTCGACGCCCTGCTCCGGCGGGCCCCGCAGATCGCGCACCGGCTCGTCGCCGGTACCCATACCGATACCGATACCCATACCGATACCGAAACCGATACCGACACCGGAAACGGCGAGGTCGAGGACGTGCCGGCCACCGATGTGCGGCCGGGCGACCTGCTCCTCGTTCGCCCCGCCGAGATCGTGCCGGTCGACGGCGCTCTGGTCTCCGTCAGCGCAGCCTTCGACGAGTCCTCGCTTACCGGGGAGAGCCTCCCGGTCGAGCGCGAAGCCGGCGACGCCGTGCTCAGCGGGTCGATCAACGGCCAGGCTGCCGCCACCATCCGAGCCACCGCGACCGCCGCGGACAGCCAGTACCAGCAGATCATCGCGCTGGTCGAGGAGGCATCGGCCAGCAAGGCCCCCGTGGTGCGCCTGGCGGACCGCTACGCCGTGCCGTTCACTGCGGTCTCGCTCTCGATCGCCGCCCTGGCCTGGATCGTCAGCGGCGACCCGGCCCGGTTTGCCGAGGTGCTGGTGGTGGCGACCCCCTGCCCCCTCCTGATCTCCGCACCGGTCGCCTTCATGGGCGGCATGAGCCGGGCCGCCCGCAACGGCATCATCGTCAAGGGCGGTGGGGTGCTCGAAATGCTCTCCCGGGCCAAAACCGTGGTCTTCGACAAGACCGGCACGCTCACCCACGGCAGCCCCACCATCGCCCGCGTGCTTCCCGAGCCCGGCTTCGACGAGGACGAGTTGCTCGCCCTCGCCGCGTCGGCGGAGCAGTACTCGTCGCACGTGCTCGCGGCATCCGTGATCGCGGCGGCCCGGACCCGCGGGCTGGAGTTGATCGGGTCGGAGACCGCGAACGAGGTTCCCGCGCACGGCGTCGTGGCCCGGCTGGGCGCCCGCGAGGTCACTGTGGGCAAGCTGTCGTTCATCCGGGAACGGGCGACGGATGCCGTGGCCGCCCCGCTCGAGGGCGGCGAACTGGCCATCTACATCGCCGTCGACGGTCGTTTCGCCGGCAGCATCGTCGCCAGTGACACGCTGCGGGAGAACGCACCGCAGACTCTGGCGGATCTGCGGGCCCTCGGCCTGCGGGATACGGTGATGCTCACCGGCGACGCCCGGCCCACCGCCGAGCACATCGCGGCGCTGGTGGGGATCGGGCAGGTGCAGGCGGACTGCCTGCCCGCCGACAAGGTCAACGCCGTGCGTGGCCTTGCCCACCGCCCGGTGATCATGGTCGGCGACGGAGTTAACGACGCGCCCGTGCTGGCCGTCGCCGACGTCGGTATCGCCATGGGAGCCCGCGGAGCCACGGCCGCGAGCGAATCGGCCGACGTCGTCATCCTGATCGACGACCTGACCCGCGCCGCCCGCGCGGTCGCGATCGGCCAGGACACCATCCGGATCGCGCTGCAGAGCATCTGGCTCGGCATCGCTCTGAGCCTCGGCCTGATGGTCCTGGCCGCGTTCGGCTTCATTCCCGCCACCGCGGGGGCGCTGTTGCAGGAATTCGTCGACCTGGCCACGATCCTGAACGCGTTGCGGGCGATCGGCGGACGCCGGGACGCCTCGGTGCAGGCCCAGATCGCCGCTCGCGAGCCGGCGGCGGCCGGCGCACTGAGTCGCTGAGTCGCGTCGCCCTATTGTGCTGGATGCCCCCAGTTCAGGTGTCAACGCGTGCAAGTTGCACAGTCTGAGGTCGTATTCAGCTAGCTTCAAGTTCATGTCCCTCCGTTGGGGGTCAACCTTTCGTCGTTGAACGGATTGGATGATGCACGTGAACTCACGAAATCGGCATTTCTCACCCTGGGACCTCGACCCCCGGCCGCCGCGCGCACTGCGCCGGGCCACCGCGGTGGCCCTGACCGTCGGGCTGGTGGCTACCGCGGCCCTCGTCGGCGGCACCGTCGCAGCCGGCGCCGCACCGCAGCAGGCTCCGCTGGCGGCCATCGAAAAGCCGGCCACCGCGTTCGAGGCCGGCCGCTACGTCGTCACGCTGGCCGCCAGCGCGGTCGCCGCCTACTCCGGCGGCGTCGCCGGTTTCGACGCCACCAAGCCGGCCCCGGGCCGGCAGCTCGACGCGAGATCGAAGAACGCGACCGCCTACGCCGCGCACCTCGCGGCCGAGCAGAGAAAGGTCGCCGCGGCCGCCGGGGTGAGCGTCAGCGTCTCCTACACGACCGCACTCAACGGATTCGCCGCCGACCTCACCGCGGCCCAGGCCGCCGCGCTCTCCGCGAACCGAGAGGTTCTCGCCATCGAAAGGGACGCGATCCGCCGGGTCACGGCGCAGTCCTCGACCGACTTCCTCGGGCTCGGTGATGCCGCCGGCGCCGGCGGCGTCTGGGACACGGTCGGCGGCGTTGACGCGGCCGGCGCCGGCGTCGTCGTCGGTATCATCGACACCGGCATCGCCCCGGAGAACGGCTCCTTCGCCGGCGACCCCCTCGGCACCGACTCCGGCGACGCTCCGTTTCGCACGGCCGACGGCGGCATCCGCTTCGGCAAGTCCGACGGCGGCACCTTCACCGGCGCCTGCATCGTGGGTGTGCAGTTCACCGCGGACGACTGCAGCACCAAAATCGTCGGTGCCCGGTACTACGTCGACGGGTTCGGCGCCTCCAGGATCGGCGCCGAAGGCGTCGGCGAGTACCTTTCGCCGCGCGACGGCGACGGCCACGGCTCACACACCGGCGGCACCGCAGCCGGCAACCACGCCGTCGCCGCGTCGGTCGGTGGCATCGACTTCGGCACCATCTCGGGCGTTGCGCCCGGGGCGAAGATCGCCGCGTACAAAGTCTGCTGGTCCGGCCCCGACCCGGTCAGCCAGGACGACGACGGATGCGCCACCAGCGACCTCCTCTCGGCGATCGACCAGGCCACGGCCGACGGTGTCGACGTGATCAACTTCTCGATCGGCGGCGGTGCGGCCCAGACCACGGTTTCCGCCACCGACGTCGCCTTCCTGGGCGCGGCATCCGCCGGCATCTTCGTGGCGGCGTCGGCCGGTAACGCCGGTCCCGACGCCTCCACGCTCGATAACGCGTCGCCGTGGATCACCACCGTGGCGGCCAGCACCATTCCGAGCTACGAGGCCACCGCCACCCTCGGCAGCGGCCCGGGCTATGGCGGCGGCTCGATCACGGTCCCCGCCGTCGGCGTGACCGGTGCGCTGGTGCGCGGTGACCTCGTCGCCGCCCGGCGCGGAACAGACCCCTTGCTCTGCGGGCCGAACTCGCTCGACCCGGCCAAGGTGACCGGCACGGTCGTGTTCTGTCAGCGCGGCGTCTATGACCGGGTCGCCAAGTCCGTCGAGGTGAAGCGTGCCGGGGGTATCGGCATGGTGCTGGTGAACAAGACGGCCAGCTCGCTCGACCTCGACCAGCACGCGGTGCCGACGGTGCACCTCAACGCCGAAGCGTTCGTGACGGCCTTCGCCTACGCAGGCACCGCCGGGGCGACCGTGACCCTCACGCCGGGCAACGCGCTCGGGACCACTCCGCCCGCCCCGCAGGTCGCCGGGTTCTCCTCGCGCGGACCGGTACTAGCCGACGGCAGTGACATCATCAAGCCGGACGTCTCGGCGCCCGGGGTCGCGATTCTCGCCGGCGGTGCCAACGCCGCGGGTGCGGCAGGCACGTACCAGTTCCTGTCCGGAACGTCGATGTCGTCGCCGCACGTGGCGGGCCTTGCTGCCCTCTACCTGGGCCAGACGCCGAGCGCGAGCCCGGCCGAGGTGAAATCGGCCTTCATGACCACCGCCTACGACACGGTCGCCGGCTCCGGCGCTGCCGTGACCGACCCGTTCCTGCAGGGCGCCGGCCACGTCGACCCGACGAAGTTCTTCACGCCGGGGCTCGTCTACCTGAACGGGGAGAGCGACTGGATGTCCTATATCAAGGGCGCCGGCTACACCGGGGGCGGCCTGGACGCCGTCACCGCGGTCGACCCGTCGAACCTCAACCTGGCCTCGATCGGCATCGGTTCGCTCACCCGGCCGGAGACGATCACCCGCACGGTGACGTCGACCCAGGCAGGCACTTTCGACGCCTCGGTGTCCGGACTCGCCGGCATCGACGTGACGATCGAGCCGTCCACGCTGACCTTCGGCGCGGCAGGGGAGACTCAGTCCTACAGGGCGACGTTCTCCCGAACGGATGCGCCCGTCGACACGTTCGCGACCGGATCGCTCAGCTGGACCAGTGGCGCGACCGTCGTGCACAGCCCGGTGGCGGTCAAGCCCGTCACCCTCGAGTCGCCGATCGCCGCCGACGGAACCGGTCTGGCCGGCTCCGTCGGCATCCGCGTGACGCCCGGCACGACCGCCGACATCCCCCTGGCGACCGACGGCCTCGCGGCCGGCGTGCTGCTCAAGGAGAAGAAGGGCGGCCCGGGCAAGGCCTACACCGGAACGGGGCTCCCCGGAACGGAGATCGTCTTCACCGTGCAGGTTCCGGCGGGAACGGTGGTGCAGCGCTTCGACCTTGATTCACTGACCGACGCCGCCGACCTTGACCTGGTGGTCAACCGATTGAGCGGCAAGGGCGGCACGCCGATCGAAGGCTGGCAGTCGGCCACGGCGGCGACGGACGAACACGTCGATCTGCTGAACCCGACGGCCGGGTACTACCAGGTTGTCGCGTCGGTCTTCAGTGGCACCGACCGGTACGACCTGACCACCTTCACGGTCGCTCCGGGTGCCGGCGCCGGAGCGTTCACCGTTGCCCCGAATCCTCTCCCGGGAGTGCAGGGCGTTGAAGCGACCTACACGGCCTCGTGGAGTGGTCTGGCCGCGGGCACGGATTACCTCGGGCTGGTGCGCTACGGCGACACTGGCTTCTCGACGGTCGTGGCGGTGGAGAACTAGCGGCCGCCAGGTTCGTCAGCGAGGGCGGACTCGCCCGCCGCGTCCGGCGTCGAATTCGTCAGGGGTGCGGTTCTGGGCGGGCGGCGGACGGACACCGACCGAAGGCTTACCCTGAGCTAATGCGATTCGCACGAATGCGCCGAGGCGGCGAGCCCCCCGGCGTGAGCCGGCCGCGGCTGTCCCGAGAGGTCTACGTGCTCGGCGTGATCGCGTTCTTCGTGATGGTGGGCTTCGGTGTCGTCGTGCCGGTGCTGCCCGTCTACGTGCGCAGCTTCGGGGTCGGCTACCTGGAAATCGGCGCCGTCGTCTCCGCGTTCGCGCTGATGCGCTTCGTCTCCAGCCCGTTCACCGGGCGCCTGATCGACTGGGCCGGCGAACGCGTGATCCTGGCCTCCGGCATCGGGATCGTCGCCGTTTCCAGCGGGCTGGTCGGCGTGGCCCAGAACTATCCGCAGCTGCTGCTCCTGCGCGGGGCCGGCGGCGTCGGTTCGGCCATGTTTACGGTGGCGGCCATGACTCTCCTGCTCGGCTCCACGGCACCGGGATTCCGGGCCAGGGCCATCGGGTTCTACCAGGGTGGGTTCCTGCTCGGCGGGATGGCCGGCCCCGCGCTCGGCGGACTCCTCGCCACGATCTCGCTCACCGCACCGTTCTTCTTCTACGCCGCGACGCTCGCCGTTGCCGGCATCCTCGGGCTCGTGCTGCTGCGCCCGGTGCGGGGTGGGGTCGTCGCCGCGGCCGGCCCGGTGCCCGAGCGCATCCCGCTCCGAACGGTGCTGCGGGACACCCGGTTCCGCGCGGCGTGCATCGCCAACTTCTCCACCGGCTGGAACTCGTTCGGCGTGCGCAACGCGCTGATCCCCGTGTTGGTCGTCGAGGTGCTGCGGGGTCCGACCGCCTGGACCGGCATCGCCTTCGCCTTCGCGGCCGTCGCGCAGACGGTGGCACTCGCCCCGGCCGCGCGGTTCGTCGACATCGTGGGCCGCCGCCCGGCCATCATCGGGGCATTCCTGGTCGCCGGACTCACCATCCTCGCGGTCCCGTTCGCGCCGAACATCATCGTGCTCACCGCACTTCTCTGCCTCTACGGCGTGGCCTCGGCGTTCATGGGCACCGCTCCGGCCGCATCCGTCGGCGATGCGGCCGGGGCCGGCGGCGGACGCCCCGTGTCGGTCTTCTCGATGTTCTCCGACCTGGGTGCCATCGTCGGCCCGCTCGCCGCCGGGTTCCTCGTCGACAGCGTCTCCTACCCGGTGGCCTTCGGCGTCGGCGCCCTGCTGTTCTTCGCAACCTCCGCCTACGCGCTGCGGATGCCGCGGCGGGCCCGCCCGGCATAGTCCGGCCGAGGGATTGGCTCGGAGTTGACTTCGAAAATTCTTGCACAGAAAGTGACGAACTCTCAACTATGCGTGCGTCATGGGCTAAAATTGGAACATGACCAACCTCGCGGAAGACCTCAGGCAGGCGGCCGACGCCGTGGCCCTGCTGGGCTCCTCGAGCGCCGATCTTGCTGCCTGCCTGATGACGAAGCGCTGGCCGGTCAGAAGCGAATCGCGTCGGCCCGCCGTCTCCTTGACACCTATGCCGCCTGGATGGCGGCGACCATCGCCCGCCGGTCCCGGCCGGAACTCGGGCACTCAGGGTTGGCCGCTCAGCAGGGGTTCCTCTCGCCGGAGGCCCTGATCCAGAAGTGGACCGGGTCGTCGAAGGGTGACGCCTACAAGCTGGTGGCCGTCGGCACGATGATGGCCGATGCGGAGGCGGCCGAGAAACTCGTCGAGGAGGCGGTCTCAGCGCTCGATGCCGATGCCGCCGAGGTCGCGGCGTTCGTCGCGAAGGTGCCGTGGCAGGCCCCGATCGCCCGGGACGTCACGGCCGGAACCCTTTCCGTCGACGCGGCGGAGTCGATCCGGGCTGGGCTCGGTCAGATCGACGCCGCGGTGACCGCGGAAAAGCTCGCGGCGGCACTCGAAGCCTTGCTGGTCGAGGCGTCGTCGCTGAATGCCGACCAGATCTTCAAACGCGCGAGACGGATGCGCGACACGCTCGCCGAGGCCGGCATCGCCGCCCGGGAGAAGCAGGCCTACGACGACCGCTACCTGCGTGTGTACCGGCTGAACAACGGCAATGTCCGCCTGAACGGGCTCTTCTCGCCGGAAGACGGCGAGGTCGTGCTCTCCACCTTCGACTCCATTACCGCTCCCCGCCGTGGAGGGGTGCGCTTCGTCGACACGGAGCGGGCCGTCTGGGCGAAGAAAATGCAGGACGACCCGCGCAGCAACGAGCAGATCGCCGCGGACTCACTCCTGCAGCTGCTCAAGATCGCCGGCGAGGCTGACCCGGGCAGGGTCTTCGGCGGGCGCCGGCCGTCGGTGCGGGTGATCGTGACCGAGAAAGCGCTCGAGAGCGGTGAGGCGGCTCAGTCGGCTCAGTCGGATCAGTCGGGTCAGACCGAGCAGGTCAACGAGCACGGCCCGGGCAAACCGGCCGCGCACGGGCAGATCGAGGGCAACCCGGTCCTCATCTCCCAGGAGAGCATCGACCGTCTCCTCTGCGAGACCGGCTCCCGCGGCATCACGTTCGACGCCGACGGCCAGATCACCAACGTCGGCCGCGACGAACGACTCTTGACGGCGGCACAGCGGGCCGCGATGGCCGTTCGTGACGGCGGATGCCTCTGGATCGACTGTGACAGACCACCGGCGTGGAGCGAAGCGCACCACATCAACGAATGGTTGAGAGACAACGGGCACACCGACCTCGCCGACGGAGTACTCCTCTGCCACCCGCACCATCTGCTGCTGCACAACCAGCATTGGACGATCATCCGAACCGGCACGCAATATTGGCTCCGGCCCCGGCGGAGGTCGACCCGGAACAGACGCGGATCGCACTGCCGAGCAAGCGGGCGGAGCTGTAGGCAGAGGGTTCGGCCCGTGGTTCCAGGTCTCTGGTCCCTGGTTTCGACAAGCTCAACCACCGGGGCGAACCGGTAGTGCGCCGGCAGTGCTGCGTCGGTGGTTCTAGCGCAGTTCCGCGCGACCGGAGATGACGCCGCTGACCGTGGCCACCAGGGCGAAGACCACCGCGACCAGCGGCAGGCCGAGGTCCCACCAGGCCAGAGCCGCGGCGCCGAAGACGCTGATCTCGATGATGGCCTTGCCGAACGGGTCGAGGCGGAAAACCGCCTTGGGGGAGCGGAACAGCGCCCAGAGCACAATGGCGAAGGCAGGGGCAAGGATGCCCACGAGCAGGCCCGGCCAGGGCAGCGGCCAGGCGGCGAAGCCCCAGATGCCCAGGCTGATGAACGCGAACAATTCGAGCAGGAAGCGCACGATGTCGTTGGGGCTGGTACTGGTCGTCGCGCTCGTATCGGTCACTCGCCCCATCCTACCGAGAGGCGGGAGGCTACCTGAAGATGATGGTGCGGGCGCCGTCCAGCAGAACGCGGTGCTCGGCGAACCAGGTGACCGCCTGGGTCAGGGTGCGGCTCTCCTCGTCCTGTCCGATGGCGACGAGCTCGGCCGGGCTGCGCGAGTGGTCCACCCGCATGACGTTCTGCTCGATGATCGGACCCTCGTCGAGGTCGCCCGTGACGAAGTGGGCCGTCGCCCCGATCAATTTGACCCCGCGGGCGTGCGCCTGCTTGTAGGGGTTGGCGCCCTTGAACCCGGGCAGGAAGGAGTGGTGGATGTTGATGGCGCGGCCTTCCAGCAGCGTGCAGAGTGCGGGGGAGAGGATCTGCATATACCGGGCGAGCACCACGAGCTCGATGTCGTGCTCGGTGATGGCCTCGACGACGCGAGCCTCGAAGGCCGCCTTGCTGGCGGCATCCGTCACCGGACGCGACTCGAACGGCACCCCGTAGAAGCCGACCAGGTCGCGCAGCGTGCCGTGGTTGCTCAGCACCAGCGGAACCTCGATGGGTAGCTGGCCCCCGCGCTGGCGGAAGAGCATGTCGTTGACGCAGTTCCCGGCGGTCGAGGCCAGGATCAGGGTGCGCTTGGGACGCCCGACGACATCGATGACGGATTCCATGGCGTATCTGCGCACGACCGGGGCGAGCTCGTCTTCGAGATCAGCCTGGCTCGCCGCGGATTCCACCTGCAGCCGCATGAAGAACCGGCCGGTGTCGGCGCTGGTGAACTGTTGGCTCTCGGTGATGTTGCCGCGCGCCCGCACGATCGCGCCGCTGACCGCGTGCACGATACCCGGCTGGTCGACGCAGACGAGAGTGATCACCCAATGGTGGCGCGGGTTCGGTGCGAGGGAAGAGGTCATCGGACTAGGTTACCGGCCCCCTGCCGCACACTCCGCCCGTCGGCTAGGCTGTAAAGCGGTCGGCGCAGCACGCCGGCCCCGGGCGCGCACGTCGGCGCGCAGTCGATCCGGACCGGCCCGCGGCACACCCGCGCTGCCCCTGTTCCCGTCTGTGAGCCACAGAGCCATGTCATTCACCGCACCCATCAACCTGCCCTCGCTGGACGCGCCGGACGCGCCGCACGCGCCGGAGAGCAGCACGGCCGCCGCCCGACCCTTCCCCTGGGTGGGCCTACTCGCCCTGGCCGCCGCCGTCTTCCTCTCCGTCACCTCCGAAATGCTCCCGACGGGCCTTCTGCCCGACATGAGCCGGGCACTCGGGGTCACCGAGGGACAGGTCGGCCTGCTCGTTTCCTGGTTCGCGTTCACCGTGGTGCTCACGAGCACCTCCCTCGCCCACCTCACCCGGCGCCTACCGCGGCACGGCCTGATTGTGCTCGTGCTCGTGGTGCTGGCGATCAGCAATGTGCTCACTGCCATCGCCCCCAACTACGCCTTCATGGTGGGCGGGCGCATCATCGGCGGAATGGCCCACGGCCTGTTCTGGGCCGTCGTCGGCGCCTACGCCGCGCACCTCGTGCCGCGGGAACAGATCGGCCGCGCCGTGGCCATCACCGTCTCGGGCGGCACGCTCGCCTTCGTGTTCGGGGTGCCCATCGCCACCGCCGCCGGGCACCTGCTCGGCTGGCGGCTGTCATTCCTGGCCCTCGCCGCCCTCATGCTGATCGGCGCGGTCGTCGTCTGGCGGTTCCTGCCGCCGGTGTCGCACTATGGTGCTCGCGTGACGGATGCCGCGGCAAGCGATCCGACCGCGGCCGGCACCGCGGGGGCCGCCGCCGCTCATGCCGCCACTGCTATCGCGGAACCGCGTCGCGATCCGACCATGCGCGCCGTGATCCTGCTTTCCGTGATCACCGGCCTGACCATGGTCGGGCACTACACGTTCTACACCTACATCGCCCCGTTCCTGATCGACGAGATGGGCGTGGACTCCGGCGCGGTCGCCCCGCTCCTGTTCGCCTATGGGATTGCCGGCGCGGTCGGCCTGGTGCTCTCCGGCACGGTCTTCGGCCCCCGGCCGCAGCTCGGGCTCGTCATCGGCATCGCCGTGTCGGCGCTGAGCGTGACCGTGCTGGCCCTCTTCGCGGCGACGCTGCCGGTTGCCATCACCGCCTTCGTGCTCTGGGGTCTGGCCTTCGGCATGCTGCCGCCGCTGCTGCAGACGCGGCTGCTGCGTACGGCCTCGCTCCGCATCCGCGACACCGCCAGCGCCATCTACACGACCGCGTTCAACGCCGGGATCGGCGGTGGCGCCCTCCTCGGCGCCGCGCTGCTCGGCTCGGCCGGGATGCAGGCCGTGCCGCTGGTCTACGTCGGAATCCTGGCGCTGGCCTTCGTGCTGGTGATCGTCAGCGACGTCGTCGTGCGCCGCCGGGCGGCCTGACCGACGGCGTGCCGATCTGACACGGCTGAGACGACACGATTGAGGGGCGCGGAAGCATCCGCACCCCTCAATCGCGTCGGTTCACCGGCCGCCGATGTACGGGACCGCTGCGAGGATCTCGATCTGGATGCTGACGTTGGTCGGCGTCGTGTACGCGACGGTGTCGCCGACGTGGGTTCCGATGATGGCCTGGCCGATCGGTGAGGACGGGGAGTACACGTCCACCTTCACCTCCGGGTCGAGGGAGACGAGTTCACGCTCGCCAAGGAGGAACACGGTCGCCCGGGTGTCGCCGGAGAGCATCGCGGTGATCCTCATCCCGGGCTCGACCAGGCCGTCGTCCGGTTTGACCGAGGCCTCGGCCTGGCGGAGGGTCGTGCGCAGCTCCCGGATTCGCTCGGTTGTGGCCGCGTTCGGGTTGGGGTCGCTGCCCAGCACAGCGAGTTCCTCGATCAGGAGGGCGAGCGAGCGGGGTGGCAGCCACACCGATTCGGTGGTCATAGGGTTCTCCGTAAATCGCGAGACAATCTGCCGCGCAGTGATCAATCGGCCATGCTAGCCGCCCCGCCTCTCGACACGGGGAAACGGAGATCGGTGGCGTGGCGGCTACTGCTGGTGGTCGGCGTCTTTCTGATCGGCGCCCAGCAGCTGGTCCGACAGCGGGCGGCTGGGGAGGATCGGCACCTGGCCGGTGAAACCCTCACGGGCGGCGGCGATCTCGAGAATACGGCCGCGGCAGGCGTACCAGCCCACGATCAGGAGCGGGATGATGATCACGAGTGAGCTGATGGTGAGCGTGCCGACCGGCCAGTCGAAGGCCATCAGCACGAGCACGGCGACCAGGAAGGCCAGGCTGGCGTACCCCGTATACGGAGCCCCGAACATCCGGAACGCTGGTCGCTGCAGGATGCCGAGCTTCGACCAGGCGTGCAGGCGCAGCTGGCAGAGCACGATCATGCCCCAGGCGCTGATGATGCCGATGGCGGCCATGTTGAGCACGATCTCAAAGGCCTTGTCGGGCACGACGGCGTTCAGGCCGACGCCGAGCAGGGTGACCACGCCGGTGAGCAGGATGCCGCCGAACGGCACGCCGGTCCGGCTCACCTTGCCGGCAAAGCGCGGCGCCGACCCTGCCAGCGCCATCGACCGCAGGATGCGCCCGGTCGAGTACAGGCCCGCGTTGAGCGAGGACAGGGCGGCCGTGAGCACGACCAGGTTCATGATCACGTCGACGCCACCGACACCGATGGTGCCGAAAAACGTGACGAACGGGCTTTCGCCGGCCTTGTACGTGGTGTACGGCAGCAGCAGCGACAGGAGCAGGATCGAGCCCACGTAGAACACGGCGATGCGGATGATGACGGTGTTGATCGCCTTCGGCATCACCTTCTCCGGGTTCTCGGTCTCCCCGGCGGTCGTGCCGACCAGTTCGATCGAGGCGTAGGCGAAGACGACGCCCTGCACCACGAGAACGGATGCGATCAGCCCGTTCGGCAGCCAGCCCCCGTTGTCCCCGATCAGGCTGAAGCCCGCCTCCTGGCCGGGGATCGGAGTGCCGAAGATGACCATCCAGGTGCCGACCAGCAGGAAGGCCACGATGGCAAGCACCTTGATCAGGGCGAACCAGAATTCGAGTTCGCCGAACACGCTCACCGACAGGAGGTTCAGGGAGAGGACGACGGCAAGGGCAGCGAAGGCGTACAGCCACTGCGGCACGTCGCCGAAGGGGGCCCAGTACTTGGCGAAGAAGTTCATGTACAGCGCCACGGCCGTGACGTCGACGATCGCGGTCATCACCCAGTTCAGCCAGTACAGCCAACCGGTGACGAACGCCGTCTTCTCGCCGAAGAACTCGCGGGCGTAGGAGACGAACGAGCCCGACGAGGGGCGGTGCAGCACGAGTTCGCCGAGCGCGCGCAGGATCAGGAACGCAAAGAAACCGCAGATCGCGTACACGAAGACGAGCGAGGGCCCGGCGGTGGCCAGGCGTCCGCCTGCCCCGAGGAACAGGCCGGTGCCGATGGCCCCGCCGATGGCGATCATTTGCACCTGTCGGGCCTTGAGGCCCTTGTGCAGACCCTCGTCCTCGTGCACGTTGAGGGCATCCGAGATGTGCTCGAACGGCGTCTCCACGCCCCGACCGTGGTACTCGGGGTGGTCTGGTTTATGGGGGAGTTGAGTCCCCCGGCTTGCACGCGTCATGGGGCTCTTTACGATTAACGGGTTTTGGCCAACCCTAGCGGCCCCCGGACGGGGCTGGCGTCCACGGCCTCCGGTAGACTGTCTTCGACATTCGGACTTCACGAGAGCCGGGAGGCCGCATGGCGACGATCCTCCTGACTTTCGCTGCCCTGTCCGCGCTCACCCCGATCCTCACGCGGTGGATCTCGACGCGCGTTTTCTACGTCATCGCTTTGCTCCCCGCGACCGCCTTCGGCTACACCCTCTCTCAGACCCGGGCCGTGTCGACCGGCGCAGCGATCACCGAGAGCGTCCCGTGGATTCCCGCGTTGGGTATCTCGCTCTCGTTCCGCGTCGACACCCTCGCCTGGCTGCTCGCCCTCGTCGTGACCGGGGTCGGCGCCCTCGTGCTCGTCTACTGCGCCCGCTACTTCAACGCCGGCGAACCGGCGCTCGGACGTTTCGCGGCGGTCCTGCTGGCATTCGCCGGCGCGATGTATGGACTGGTGACATCCGATGACATCGTCGTCATGTTCATCTTCTGGGAGATCACGAGCGTGCTCTCCTATATTCTGATCGGGCACTACACGTTCAAGCGGGCGAGCCGCGGGGCCGCCCTGCAGGCGTTGCTGGTGACCACGTTCGGCGGGCTGGTGATGCTGGTCGGGGTCGTCATCCTCGCGGTGGAGGCCGGAACCACGTCGCTCGCCGCCATCGTCGCCGACCCCGTCACCGGCCCGGCTGCCACCTGGGCGGTGCTGCTCATCCTGGTCGGCGCGCTGTCGAAGTCCGCGCTCCTGCCCTTCCACTTCTGGCTCCCGGCCGCGATGGCGGCGCCGACCCCGGTCAGCGCCTACCTGCACGCGGCGGCGATGGTCAAGGCCGGCCTCTACCTGGTCGCCCGTCTCGCACCGGGCTACGCCGACACGCCGGGCTGGATGCCGGTGCTCGTCACCCTCGGCGTCGGCACCATGCTGGTCGGTGCGTGGCGTTCGCTGCGCCAGTACGACCTCAAGCTGGTGCTCGCCTACGGCACGGTCAGCCAGCTCGGGTTCCTGATGGTCGTCGTCGGCTTCGGCACCCGGGACGCGGCGCTCGCCGGGGTCGCGCTGCTCCTCGCGCACGCCCTCTACAAGTCGGCGCTGTTCCTGACCGTGGGCATCATCGACCACCGCGCCGGCGCCCGCGACTGGCGGCAGCTCTCCGGCGTGGGGCGCAACGCGCCCGTGCTGGCCGCGATCGCCCTGGTGTCGGTTGCCTCCATGGCGGGCATCCCGCCGCTACTCGGCTTCGTCGCGAAGGAAGCCGTGTTCACGGCGTTCCTGGAAGCCGCACTGGCCGGCGACGGATGGGGCTGGGTCGCCCTGATCGGCACCGTGCTCGGCTCGGTGCTGACGGTCGCCTACAGCGCCCGCTTCTTCTGGGGTGCCTTCGGAACCCGGGTGACCCTCGCGGACACCGCGCTGCACCCCGCCCGCTGGGACTTCCAGCTGGCGCCGGGGCTGCTGGCCGTGGCCACCCTCCTGCTCGGCCCACTCGTCTTCCTGCTCGACCCCGTGCTGGCCTCCTATGCCGACACCGTGCCCGGCGACGGCGACTACCACCTCGCGCTCTGGCACGGCTTCGAACCGGCGCTCGCCCTGAGCGCCGCGGTGGTCGTTCTCGGCCTCGCACTGTTCTGGAAGCGGCGAGGCGTGGCCCGGTTGCAGGGCACCGTGCCGGCCTACGTCGACGCCGGCCAGGGCTACGGCTACACCGTGCGCGGCATCGACCGGGCCGCGGCGCGCATCACCCATTTCGCCCAGATCGGCGGACTGCCGCAGTACCTGTCCACCATCCTCGTCGTCTTCGTGCTGGCGCTCGGGTTCGCGGCCTTCGTGAACCGCAGCTGGCCGGACCAGGTCGTGCTCTGGGACTACCCCGGCCAGGTGGCGATCGCCCTCACCATGGGCATCGCCGCGGTGATGGCCGCGCAAGTCGGCGAGCGGATCACCGCCGTGCTGCTGGCCGGAGTCACCGGCTACGGCCTGGTCGCTCTGTTCGCGTTCCACGGCGCCCCCGATCTGGCCCTGACCCAGGCGCTCGTGGAAACCATCACCATCGTCGTCTTCGTGCTGGTGCTGCGTCGGCTGCCCCAGAAGATCGCCCAGCGCAACCGGCCCATTCACCCGCGGCGGCGCGCGGTGATCGGCGTGCTGGTGGGCGCCGTTATGGGCACCATCGGTGTGATCGCGCTCGGCGCTCGGCAGGCCCCGAGCATCGCCGCGGAGCTGCCGCGACTCGCGATCGAGGAGGGGCACGGACGCAACATCGTGAACGTGATGCTCGTGGACATCCGTGCCTGGGACACGATGGGCGAGATCTCCGTGCTGATCGTGGTGGCCACCGGCGTCGCCAGCCTGCTGTTCGTCTCGGGCCGCAACACGGTCGTGCCGCGGCTGCGCGAATCGCGGAAGCTCCGGTCTCTGCCGCACCGGCGCACGGTGGTCGCCGACCCGGCCGCGCCCTCCGAGGGGCATGCCGTCACCCGCCAGTCCTGGCTCCTGGCCGGTCGCACGGTCGCCGAGAAGGACCGCTCGATCATGCTCGAGGTGTTGGTTCGCCTGCTCTTTCACCCGGCCATGATCGTCTCGGTATACCTGCTGATCGCCGGGCACAACGCGCCCGGCGGCGGTTTCGCCGCCGGACTGATCGCCGGCCTGGCCCTCGTCTCCCGCTACCTCGCGGGAGGCCGCTACGAACTGGGCGAGGCGGTGCCCGTCCACCCCGGCAAGATCCTCGGGCTCGGCATCGTGCTGGCGGTCGGGATGGCCGTGGTCTCCCTCTTCTTCAGCGGCATCGCGTTGGAATCCGCCTACTTCGAAACCACGGTGCCCGTGCTCGGTCCCCTGTCCTTCGGCACCTCGACGATCTTCGACGTCGGCGTGTACCTGGTCGTGGTCGGTCTGGTGCTGGACATCCTGCGCAGCCTCGGCAGCGAGGTCGACCGCCAGCAGGAAGCCGGCGAGACCGAGCCCCGCTCGCAGTCGCAGCAGGGTGCGGAGGCCTCGGCATGAGCGCCTCCCTCACCCTCGTGATCGTGATGGCGGTCATGTACGCCGCCGGGGTCTACGTGATGTTGGAGCGCAGCCTCACCCGGGTGCTGATCGGATTCCTGCTGGTGGGCAACGCGACGAACCTGTTGATCTTCATCATGAGCGGCCGCCCGGGCAACTCGCCCATCGTCACCGGAACGGCCGCCGACGCCGCGATGGCCGACCCGGTGCCGCAGGTGCTCATGCTCACCGCCATCGTGATCAACTTCGGTATCACGGCGCTGATCCTCGCGCTCATCTACCGGTCCTGGTGGCTGGCCCGGCTGGGCGACGAGGGTGACACGGTCACCGACGAGCATGCGACCGAGACTGTGGCAGGCACGGAGAAGTCCTTCCGCTCGGTCACCGAGGACGAGGCAGCCAGCCAGGAAGACCTCGACGCGAGCGAGCGCGAGAGCGAGCTCGATGCCCCTGCCGACGCGCCGGGCAAGGGGATGAAGCTATGAATCTCCTCGTTCCTCTGGTTGTCACGGTCCCGCTGCTCGGAAGCGCTCTGACCCTCGCCTTCGGCCGCCGTCGCCCTCAGCAGATCGTGGTCAGCGTGATCGCCCTGACGCTGGTGGCGATTATCGGCGCCGTCCTGCTGGTGCAGGTCGATCAGACCGGCCCCGCCGTCGTGCACGTGGGCGGCTGGGATGCCCCGTGGGGCATCGTGCTCGTCGTCGACCGTCTCGCGGCGATCATGCTCCTGGTCTCGGCGCTGATGCTGCTCGGTGTGCTCCTGTTCGCCGTCGGGCAGGGCATCGTGGACGGTGACCGGGAAACACCGGTGTCGATCTTCCACCCCACCTACCTTGTGCTGGCGGCCGGGCTGTTCAACGCGTTCATCGCGGGGGACCTGTTCAACCTCTACGTCGGCTTCGAGATGCTGCTCTCGGCCAGCTACGTGCTGTTGACGCTCGGTGGCACGGGTGCGCGCATCCGCGTCGGCGTCACCTACATCGTGGTGAGCCTGGTCTCCTCCATCCTGTTCCTCAGTGCGATCGCCCTGATCTATGGCGCCACGGGCACCGTGACCATGGCGCTGATCGCCGACCGGGTGGCGGACCTCCCGCCCGACGTGCAGCTGATCCTCAACTTGCTGCTCCTGCTCGCCTTCTGCGTGAAGGCCGCGGTTTTCCCGCTGTCGTTCTGGTTGCCCGACTCGTATCCCACCGCTCCGGCCCCGGTCACGGCGGTGTTCGCGGGTCTGCTCACGAAGGTCGGCATCTACGCGATCATCCGCACGCAGACCCTGCTCTTCCCCGACAGCGTGCTGTCGGTGCCGTTGATGGTGGTGGCGTTCCTGACCATGATCGTGGGCATCCTCGGGGCGCTCGCGCAGGCGGACATCAAGAGACTGCTGTCGTTCACTCTGGTGAGCCACATCGGCTACATGATCTTCGGCATCGCGATGGGCACGCCCCTGGCGATCGCGGCCACCATCTTCTACGTCGTGCACCACATCACGGTGCAGACGACCCTCTTCCTCTGCGCGGGGCTGATCGAGCGGGTGGGCGGCACCACCTCGCTGGCACGGCTGGGCGGGCTGCTGAAAGCGGCGCCGTTCGTGGCCTTCCTGTTCTTCGTGGGGGCGCTCAACCTCGGCGGCATCCCGCCGTTCTCCGGTTTCCTCGGCAAGATCGCCCTCTTCCAGGCCGGCGCGGACATCGCCGAACCGGTGACGTACATCCTGATGGGCGCCGGAGCCGCCACCTCGCTGCTCACGCTTTACGCCCTGGCCCGGGTCTGGAACATCGCCTTCTGGCGCGGGGCAGGCGAGGTCGAGGACTACGAGTCGCCGATGCTCGATGCACTCCTCGAGGATCCCGACGACGAGGGCGCGGTCACGACCCGTACCATCTCGCCGCTGATGACCGCCGCGACGACCGCGCTGCTGCTGCTGACCGTCTCGCTCACCGTGTTCGCCGGGCCGGTTTTCGCACTCACCACCCGCGCGGCCGCCAACATCGAGACCCCCGCCACCTACATCGACGCCGTCTTCCCGAACGGCACGCCATGAGCACCCCGAAGCAGCGCCTCGCCACGTTCGCGAATCAGGTGCCTCTCTTCCTGGGGCTCGTGCTGCTGTGGATGCTGCTCTGGGGCTCCTTTTCCTGGCTCAACCTGCTCACCGGAATGTTGCTGGCCGCCATCGTCTCCGTGGGCTTCTACCTGCCCGCGGTGGAACTCGGTCTGCGCCTGAACCTCTGGTACACGCTCATCTTCCTGGTCCGGCTCGGCTTCGACATCGTGCGTGGTTCGCTGCAGGTGGCCGTCCTCGCGCTCTCCCCGCGCTACACGCCCAGCAACGCCATCGTCGCCGTGCACCTGCGCACCCGCAGCGATTTCATCCTGACGCTGACCGGGGTGTCGACGTCCATCGTGCCCGGCGCGATCGTGGTCGATGTGGACCGGGTGCGGTCGACCCTGTACCTGCACGTGCTCAACGTGCATCGGCCGGACCAGGTGGAACGGTTCCGGAACGGCGTCCTGGACGAGGAACGCCGGATCGTGATGGCCCTCGGGTCCCCGGAAGACGTGGAACGTCTCCGCCGGGTCCGCGGCGAGGACCGGAGCGAGCAAGACCAACGCGCACGCGACCAGCATGCGCACGAGAAACGAAAGCGGGGAGGAACCGCCTGATGCACATCGTCGCCGTTATTGCCGGGGTGCTGTTCGGGGCCGGCGCCCTGTGCGCCCTCCTCCGAATCGTGCGCGGCCCGACCGTGCTGGACCGGGTCATCGCCTCGGATGTCCTGGTCGCGACCGTGATCTGCGCGATGGGCGCTGAGATGGCGTTCAACCGGCACACCGACACGCTGCCGGTGCTGCTCGTTCTCGCCCTCTTCGCGGTGCTCGGGTCGCTCAGCGTCGCACGCTTCCTTCCCGTGGAGGACAGCGAATGAGCGACGAACTGCAAGACGTGATCTCGGCGGTTCTGGTGCTCGCCGGGGCCGTGATGTGCCTCGCGGCCGGGATCGGCGTCATCCGTTTCCCCGACGTGTTGTCGCGGCTGCACGCCGCCACCAAGCCGCAGATCTTCGGGCTGATGGCGATCACGGCCGATGTGGCCCTGAACAACTTCACCGTGGGCACCGTCACCCTCGTCATCGCGATCGTCGTGTTCCAGGCGTTGACCGCCCCGGTGGCCGCGCACATGGTGGGCCGGGCCGCCTATGACACGCACCATGTGCGCGTCGACGTGCTCATAATCGATGAGCTGGGCACCCGGCCCGACTGATAAGATCGACCCTGTCGCGACTGGCGTAGCACGAAAGATGGGTCACCATCGGGGAGCGACTGACACGGTTAGTGACCGCACGCCTGGGCCACGACGATTGATCATCACGTCGTAATCACAAAGTCTGAGGAGATTCCCGTGCCCGATTCCGTGCCATCCACCGTTCTGCGGTCCACGTTCAACGATCCTCTTGAGGTCGTCGACCCCGAGATCGCCGCCGTCCTCGAGCAGGAGCTCGGACGCCAGCGCGACTACCTCGAAATGATCGCCAGCGAGAACTTCGTGCCGCGTGCAGTGCTGCAGTCGCAGGGCTCGGTGCTCACCAACAAGTACGCCGAGGGCTACCCGGGACGCCGTTACTACGGCGGCTGCGAGTACGTGGACGTCGCCGAGCAGCTCGCCATCGACCGGGCCAAGTCCCTCTTCGGCGCCGCCTACGCCAATGTGCAGCCCCACTCCGGCGCCACCGCGAACGCCGCCGTGCTGTCGGCCATCGCGACGCCCGGCGACACCATCCTCGGGCTGGAACTGGCCCACGGCGGCCACCTCACCCACGGCATGAAGCTCAACTTCTCCGGCAAGCTCTACAACCCCGTCGCCTATGGCGTCGACCCGACAACGTTCCTCGTCGACATGGACGTCGTGCGTGAGAAGGCGCTCGAGTCCCGCCCCCGGGTCATCATTGCCGGCTGGTCCGCCTACCCCCGCCACCTCGACTTCGAGGCGTTCCGCAGCATCGCCGACGAGGTCGGCGCCATGCTCTGGGTCGACATGGCGCATTTCGCCGGACTCGTCGCCGCGGGCCTGCACCCGTCCCCGGTTCCCTACGCGGATGTCGTGTCCACCACGGTGCACAAGACCCTCGCCGGTCCCCGGTCCGGTCTGATCCTCTCGCGCGACACGGCGCTCGCGAAGAAGCTCAACTCCAACGTGTTCCCCGGCCAGCAGGGCGGCCCGCTGATGCACGTGATCGCCGCCAAGGCGACCGCGTTCAAGCTCGCGGCCGAGCCCGAGTTCAAGGAACGTCAGGAGCGCACCCTGCGCGGTGCCAGCATCCTCGCCGACCGTCTGATGGCGGATGACTCGCGCGCCGGCGGCGTCGACGTGCTCACCGGCGGCACCGACGTGCACCTCGTGCTCGCGGACCTCCGCAACTCGCCGATCAACGGCCAGCAGGCCGAGGACGCCCTGCACGCGGTCGGCATCACGGTCAACCGCAACTCGGTGCCGTTCGACCCGCGCCCTCCGATGGTCACTAGCGGCCTGCGCATCGGAACCCCTGCCCTGGCCACCCGTGGCTTCGGCGACGAGGAGTTCACGGTCGTCGCCGACGTCATCGCCGAGGCGCTCAAGCCCGACGCCGACATCAAGGGCCTCCGCGCCCGCGTCAAGGTGCTCACCGAGGCCTTCCCGCTGTACCCCGGCCTGCAGCAGTAACGCCCGCCGCGCACCCGGCCGCCCGCGGCCCGGGTGCCAACACCCCGCAGGCTCCGCACCCTGGCGTACGGCGTGTGATTCGCACGTGACTCCGGCGCCTGAGCGCCTGAGCGCCTGAACGCCTGCAAACGTCAGAACCTCCGACTGAATGGATCCACAATGACGGCAATAACCCTCGACGGTGTCACGACCGCGTCCGTGGTCAAGACCGAGCTCATCGACCGGATCGCGGAGCTGCGCGCGCACGGGATCGTGCCCGGGCTCGGCACGCTCCTGGTCGGCGATGACCCGGGCTCGCGCTCGTATGTCGCGGGCAAGCACCGCGACTGCGCCGAGGTCGGCATCGAATCGATCCGGGTCGACCTGCCCGCGTCGGCGACCAGCGCTGATGTGCGTGCCGCCATCGCCGACCTGAACTCCGCCCGCGAGGTGACCGGCTACATTATTCAGCTGCCGCTGCCGGTCGGCCACAACGACAACGCCATGCTCGAACTGATCGATCCGTCGAAGGATGCCGACGGCCTGCACCCGACGAACCTCGGCCGATTGGTGCTCGGCATCGAGGGCGAGCTGGACTCGCCGCTGCCCTGTACCCCGGCCGGCATCGTCGAGCTGCTGCGCCGTTACGACGTGCCGATCGTCGGCCAGCGCGTCGTCGTCGTCGGGCGCGGCCTCACCGTCGGGCGCCCGCTCGGACTGCTGTTCACCCGCAAGGGTCTGGATGCCACCGTCACCCTGACGCACTCCCGCACGGTCGACCTGCCCGGCGAGGTTCGGCGCGCCGACATCGTCGTGGCCGCCGTCGGCGTGCCGCACCTGATTCAGGCGGACTGGGTGAAGCCCGGCGCCGCCGTGCTCGACGTGGGCATCACCCGGGTGACCGACCCGGTCACCGGCAAGGGCACCCTGACCGGTGACGTGCACCCGGATGTCGCGAACGTCGCCGGCTTCCTGTCCCCGAATCCGCGCGGCGTCGGCCCGATGACCCGCGCCATGCTGCTGTGCAACGTGGTGAAGGCAGCCGAGCTGTCGCTCAGCAGGTAGCCGGGCGCCACGGCCTGCGCCGCGAACGTGAGGCGGGCCGACTCAGCGCTGCGGCAGCGCCGTCACCGAGGCGTGCAGGGCGCAGTGACGCAGGTACTCCTCTGCGTTGTGGCCGAGGCCGGCCACCTCCTCATCCGTCAGGGGCCGCCGCACCTTGGCGGGAACGCCGGCGACCAGCGACCTCGGCGGGATGACGGTGCCCTCGAGCACGACAGCCCCGGCGGCGACGAGCGACCCGGAACCGACGACGGCGCCGTTCAGCACCGTCGCCATCATGCCGATCAGCGAGCCGTCCTCGACCGTGCAGCCGTGCAGCACTGCCCCGTGCCCGACGGACACATTCCGGCCGACGATCAGCGGGAATCCGTGGTCCACGTGGCAGGAGACGTTGTCCTGCAGGTTGGAGCCGGGGCCGATCCGGATGGGTTCCGCCTCGGCGCGCAGCACGGCGTTGTACCAGACGCTGGCGTGTTCGGCCAGGGTGACGTTGCCGACGACCACGGCGCCCGGGGCGACGTAGGCGGTCTCGGCCACGACCGGTCCGGGTCGGTCGGGCAGGGTGATGATGCGGGCGGCGCTGTCGGCAGTCATACGCGTCAGCCTATCGGGCTGCTTCGCGTGCAGGCTCTAGGATTTCGGCATGGTCAATTTCGCGCATCCGTCCGTCGACCGGGTTCGGGAGGCTCTCCGCGCCCACGGCCTGGACCCGGAAATTCGCTGGTTCGACGAGGCGGCGACAACCGCGGCCGCCGCCGCGGAGGCGCTCGGCATTTCGCGCGGCGCCATCGCGAATTCGCTCGTTTTCACCCTCGATGGTGAGCCGTTGCTCGTGCTCACCTCGGGGGCTCACCGGGTCGATGCGGTGTGGCTGGGGGACCGGCTGGGCGGCACGATCGGACGTGCCTCGAAGGATGTCGTCAGGCGGGCCACCGGTCAGGTGATCGGCGGGGTCGCGCCGCTGGGACATCCGTCGCCACTGCGCACCCTGGTCGACGACGCCCTCGCCGAATTCCCGGTCGTCTGGGCGGCTGCGGGCCACGCACACACCGTGTTCCCGACCACGTTCGACGAACTCGTGCGAATCACCGGCGGCGAGCCCACCGCCGTCGCGCCTTAGATCTCGGCGGCCTCATCTCCGCCACGTGCGCACCGCCGACCGGGAGGATGGCTCCCTCGCCGGTGGGCGAAGTCACAGTTCGGCGGCGTACGGCGACGGATGCCCGGCACGTCCCGGGCGCGACCGGTACCGAACATAGACTCGGCAGAGTTGCACCTCTGATCACTTCGATGACGAAAAATTCACAAAGGATGCTCAATGCGCGCTCGACATGCTCTTCCGGCCCTGGCCGCAGTGGCCGCCCTCCTGCTTACCGCTTGCGTGGACAACTCCACTCCGACGACTGGCGTCACGGAGGGATCCGCGGCCGAGGTGGTGACCACCGACGAGGAGGCCGCCGCGCTCCTCCCGGAAACGACCGCGACCCCGGGCAAGCTCGTCTTCGGCACCAGCCCGAATTACGCGCCGAACGAGTTCAAAAACGACGCCGGTGAACCGATCGGCTGGGCGATCGACCTGAGTGATGCGGTCGCCGCCAAGCTCGGGCTCGAGGCCCAGTACACGGTGGCTAAATTCGAGAACATCATCCCGAATGTCGCCGGCGGCAAGATCGACGTCGGCATGTCGTCCTTCACCGACACGGCGGAGCGCGAAAAGCAGGTCGATTTCGTGAACTACTACCTCGCCGGCATCCAGTGGGCCTCGCCCACGGGCACGACCGTCGACCCCGACGATGCGTGCGGCCTCAAGGTCGCCGTGCAGTCCACCACCTACCAGGACACCGTCGAGATCCCGGCGAAGAGTGACGCCTGCGTCGCCGCGGGTAAACCGCCGATCCAGAAGGTCCCCCTCGACACGCAGGATGCCGCGGCGAATGCCGTCGCGCTGGGCCAGGCCGACGCCTTCAGCGCCGACTCCCCGGTCACCCTCTACGGGATCGCTCAGTTGACGGGCAAGCTGCAGACCGCGGGAGAGACGTTTGAGGCGGCACCATACGGTATGGCCGTGCAGAAGGACTCCGGGATGGCCGAGGCCGTGCAGGCCGCGCTGCAGTCGCTGGTCGACGACGGCACCTACGAGGAGATTCTGGACGACTGGGGGGTCGTCGACGGCGGTCTCGACACGATCACCCTCAACGCCGGCGCGAGGGGCTAGGCACCTCGCCGCCTCTGCGCGCCGCCTCGACCCCGGGCAGCGATTTCGGCCGTCGCCTGCGTGGCTAACTCAGGAGATCCCCGCCGAACCTCCTCCGCACCCGCACAGGTCTGCGGATGCGTACGGGCGGCGGCACGACTTCTCCTGAATTAGCCACGTTGGGCGAGTCCCCGCTGCGTTACTGCTCCCGTACCGCCCCGTCGGCCGCGCGCACCACGAACAGGTCCGGGACCGCGAAGCCCCGGGCTGCGAACGCGGCCGTGACCGCCGCCGTGACCGCGGGGATCAGGGCGCGCGGGGTAAGGGCGATGGCGGCGCCGCCGAAGCCGCCGCCGGTCATCCGGGCGCCGATCGCCCCGGTGCCGCGCGCGATCTCCACGGCGAGGTCGAGTTCGGGCACGGAAATCTCGAAGTCGTCTCGCATTGACAGGTGCGAGGCGTCCAGGAGGGCGCCGATCGCGGTCGGTCCCTGCTCGCGCAGGGTGCGCACGGTGTCCTGCACGCGCTGGTTCTCGGTGACCACGTGCCGCACCCGTCGGAACGTCTCGTCGTCGAGCACGTCGGCGGCCCGGCCGAGGTCGTCCACGGTGAGGTCGCGCAGGGAGGGGACCCCCAGCATCCGTGCACCCAGTTCGCAGGATGCCCGGCGCGAGGCATACCCGCCGGTCGAGTGGGCGTGGCTCACCCGCGTGTCGATGATCAGCAGGTCGAGGCCGGCCCCGTCGAAGCCGAGCGGGATCACCTCGGCCTCGAGGGTGCGGCAGTCCAGGAAGACGGCGGAGTCGGCCTCGCCCAGTAGGGACGCGGACTGGTCCATGATGCCGGTGGGAGCCCCGACGGCCCGGTTCTCGGCCAGCTGGCCCACCCGGGCGAGCACGCGCCGGTCGAGTCCGAGCTGCCAGAGGTCGTTCAGGGCCACGGCAACCGCACTCTCGATCGCGGCGGACGACGACAGTCCGGCCCCGATCGGCACGTCAGAGTCGATGAACACGTCAAAACCGGTCAGGGTGGCCAGGTCGGCGCCGAACTGGCCGAGGGCCCAGGCCACGCCGAGCGGATACGCCGACCAGCCGGCCAGGTTCTCCGGAGTCAGGTCGTCGAGGGAGAGCTCCACGGTTTCCGCGGCGAACGAGCTCGCCACCCGCAGCTGGCGGTCGCCGCGCAGGCCGAGCCCGACGAGCGTGCGCCGGTTGATCGCGAAGGGAAACACGAACCCGTCGTTGTAGTCGGTGTGCTCGCCGATCAGGTTGACGCGGCCGGGGGCCGACCAGAGTCCGGCCGGGGCCGCGTCGAAGCGGCTCGTGAAGCCATCCGTCACGGTCTGGATGAGATCGGTCATGCGTGGGCCTGCCCTTCGAGTGCGGTGCTGATAGCGGAAACGGACGTCGCGGCGCCGGCCGCCGCTTTGGTCGCGTCCGTCTCGGCGGAGCGTTCGACCGCGCGGCGAATGTTGTCGGCCGCCTGCTCGGGCGTGACGTCCCCGATCCAGGCGCCCATGGCGGCCTCCGACCCGGCCAGGAACTTCAGCTTGTCGGCGGCCCGGCGAGGACTCGTCACCTGCAGCATCAGCCGGATCTCGTCGCGGCGCACCGAGACCGGGGCCTGGTGCCAGGCCGCGATGTACGGCGTCGGGGTGTCGTAGAGGGCATCGATGCCGCGCAACAGCCGCCGGTAGAGAACGGCGAGCTCATCGCGCTCAGCCAGACTGGTCGCCGCGAAGTCGGGCACGTGCCGGTGCGGCAGCATGTGCACCTCGATGGGCCAGCGGGCTGCGAACGGCACGAAGGCGGTCCAGTGCTCGCCGGTCAGAATGACCCGGCCCCCGGCCTGCTCGCTGGCGAGGATATCCGCGAACAGGTTTGATCCGTACTGGTCGAGGGAGGCGATCACGCGCTGGGTGCGCGGCGTGACGTAGGGGTAGGAGTAGATCTGGCCGTGCGGGTGGCGCAGCGTGACGCCGATCTCCTCACCGCGGTTTTCAAACGGGAAGACCTGTTCCACGCCGGGTAGCTGTGACAGGGCGTACGTGCGTTCGGCCCAGGCCTCGATCACCGTGCGGGCGCGCACGACCGACAGGCTCGCGAACGACCCCTCGTTCTCGGGGCTGAAGCAGACGACCTCGCAGCGGCCGACCGAGGTGCGGACGCGGTTCAGTCCGATGGTGTTCAGGTCGTCGAGTCCGGCGGGGGCGTCGGCGTCGGTGAGGAGGGGCCCGAACGAGGGCGACTTGTTCTCGAACACGGCCACGTCGTAGTTGCTGGGCACCTCGGACGGGTTCCCCGGCGTCGACGGGGCGAGCGGGTCCAGGTGCGCGGGCGGCAGGAACACGCGGTTCTGGCGGGCGGCGGCGATCGAGACCCATTCGCCGCTGAGCGGGTCCTGGCGCATCCGCGCGGTGGCCGGGCGCGGGTCGAGTTCGCGCAGGTCGGCCGCCCGATCCGGCGGCAGGGTGGTCTGCGGGTCATCGAAGTAGATGAGGTCGCGACCATCGGCGAGGGTGTGGCGGTGACGGATGATGCCGGTGTCGGCTACGAATTCTGGTGTGTTCATGGCGAAAGCAACAATATCTGATTTGCACATGTGAAACCAGATCTTTCAGGTTGATAACAAAAGTAAACTAAGCGAAGATTAGGCATGGCTTCTCGTGAATCGACCGAATCGACCCAATCGGCCGCCACGACCGACCTCATCGGCGTGAGCGACGGGCCCGGCGACCGCGACACGCTCCCGGCCCACCAGCGGCGGGAGCAGATCCAGCGCCTCGTCGGGGAGCGCGGTTTCGTACGAGTGCGCGAGTTGCGCGAGGCGTTCGGAGTGTCCGGCGTCACGGCGCGGGCCGACCTCGACGTGCTTGAGTCCGCCGGGACCGTGCAGCGCGTGCACGGCGGGGCGGTTCCGGCCGCGCCACCCAGCGGCCGCCCGCTGCGGGAGTTCTCCTTCGAGGAGGCCCTCGCGTCATCCGTGCTGCCCAAGCAGCAGATCGGCGTGCTCGCCGCGGCCCTCGTCACGAGCGGGCAGAGCATCCTCCTCGACGTCGGCACGACCACCCTCTCCCTCGCCCACGCGCTGCTGGCCCGCACCGATCTGACCGATGTCGTCATCATCACGAACGGGCTCAGCATCGCCCTCGCCCTCGAACCGGCCATCCCGCGGTTCACCGTGATCGTCACGGGTGGTTCGCTTCGCCCGCTGCAGCACTCCCTGGTCGAGCCGCTCGCACGGACGGTACTCAGTCAGGTTCACGCCGATTTGGCTTTCATCGGCTGCAACGGCGTCGATGCAGGCTATGGGGTCACGAACATCAACCTCCCCGAGGCTGGGGTCAAAACGCTCATGCTGGCCGCCGCGACCCGGGCGGTCGTCGTGGCCGACGCCTCCAAGCTCGGCCAGGTGCACCTCGGGCAGGTCGGCCCGCTGCGAGCGTTCGACACCCTGGTGACGGATGCCGCGGCCGACGAGGTCAGGCTGGCACCCCTCCGCGAGGCCGGCCTGACCGTTCTGCAGCCGGAGTAGGCTGACACTATGCGCGCTGCAACGGGTTTCCAGTATGAATTGAGGGCAGCCACGCCGAGTGGGCCTGCGCTGGCGATCGTCACCGAGGTGGCCGCCGGCCTCCGGCTGTATTCCGTGGACGGCATAGACCTCGTCGAGCCGTTCGCGGCAGAGGCCACCCCGCCGTGGGGCGCCGGCATCGTGCTGATGCCGTGGCCCAACCGTATCCGGGACGGCCTCTGGCAGCACCAGGGCGTCGCGCAGCGGCTGCCGCTCACCGAGCCGGAACAGCACAACGCCATCCACGGCCTGCTTCGGTATTCGTCCTACCGTATGCTCGACCGCAGCCCGAGGGCGGTCACTCTGGCCGCCACGGTCTTCCCGCAGGCCGGATACCCGTTCCTGCTCGACACGACCGTGCGGTATGCGCTCACCGACGACGGTCTTGCGGTCACCCACACGGTGCGGAACGTGGGCCCTGACGCGGCCCCGGTCGCGATCGGCGCGCATCCGTACCCGAAGATCGGCGGCGTTCCCACCGAGGACCTCGTGCTCACGATCGCGGCGCGTACCCATGTCGACGTCGACGACCGGCAGAACCCCGTCGGGGAATCTTCCGTCGTCGGCACCCGGTTCGACCTGCGCGCGGGGTGCCGGGTGGGCGACGTCGACCTCGACGACGGCTTCGGCGGGGTGGGCCCTGAGGCTCCCGAGGTGCGGTCCGACGTGACCGGCGAGGAATCCGGGACCCCCAGCGTAGCCTCGTTGACCGCGCCCGACGGCCGCAGCGTCACGATCTGGGGCGACCGGAACATCCGCAACGTTCAGGTCTTCACGCCGCGCAACTTCCCCTTCCCGGGGCCGGACGGCCCGTTTCTGGGACTGGCGGTGGCGATCGAGCCGATGACCGCCCCTGCGAATGCCTTCAATTCGGGCGCGGGGCTGCGCTGGGTCGAACCGGGGGAGTCCTGGTCTGTGCGCTGGGGCATCCGTCACCAGGGTTTCCGCCTCTGACCCGGCATCACCCCGTCTCACGGCTTGCCGGCTACGAGAGGACGTCCTTGACCAGAGCCTCGTTCTCGGTGTGAGACCAGAGCGAGTGCAGGTAGCCGACGAGCAGGAGCACGAAGGGCAGGGACACCAGTACCCAGCCGATCGGGCTCAGGCCCCACGAGGACATCGTCGGGTCCACGCCCTCGGCCACCGTGCCGGCGAGGAGCCCGAAGCGGCTCATCAGCAGGTACTCGCCGAGGACCAGACCGATGGTGGCCAGCACCGGGGCGATGATGGTCTGGACCACGTTCTCGCTGCCCGCATTGCGGCGGAAGAACGCGATCACCGCGATGCAGACGAGGATCTCGATCAGCACGATCGCAACCACGGCGAGGCCGCTGAACCAGTAGAACATGTTGAGCACCGGGTCGAGCCCGAAGACGGCGAAGGTCACGATGACGAGACCTGTGAGGACCGACGTGGCGAGGGAGGCGGTGCTCGGGGCGCCGCGACCGTTGACGTGGCTGAGCGGCGCGGGCAGCGCGCCGCCGCGGCCGAGGGCGAAGAGGTACCGGCTGGCCGCGTTCTGGAAGGCCAGCAGTCCGGCGAACAGGCTCGAGACCACCAGGACGCCCATCACGGTGGCCATCCACGGGGCCACGTACTGGGTCGCGAGGGAGAAGAGCACCGCGGCCGGGTCGGCCAGGGGAACCCCGTCGAGACTCGACAGCTCCACGGTCTTCTCGACGACCGAGGATGCACCCATTCCCGTGACCATGGCGAACGCCGTCAGCGCGAACAGCGCCGTGATCACTCCGACCGCCAGGTAGGTGGCGCGGGGGACCACCGTCTTCGGATCCTTGGATTCCTCGCCGTAGATCGCGGTGGCCTCGAAGCCGATGAAGGACGCGAACGCGAAGGCGAACGCGATGCCCGCCGAGCCGGCCAGCCCGCCGGCGAGGATCGCGGCCGGGTTGAACGAAACCCAGAAGTTCAGGCCCTCCGGCCCGCCGTCGGCCAGGATGGCGACCGAGGTGACGACCAGTGCCAGGAGTTCGAGCAGCATCAGCACGCCGAGCACCTTGGCGCCGACGTCCACGCTCAGCAGCGAGAGCAGCGTGACGGTTGCCCAGGCCAGCAGCGCCCACGCCCACCAGGGGAGCAGGCCGACCTGGGCACCGAGCAGGCCGCCGAAGAACCCGTAGATCGCCAGCTGGATGGCGAGGTAGGCGAGGATCGAGACGAAGGCCGACGCGCTGCCGAGGTGGCGACCGAGGCCTCGGCCGATGTAGGCGGAGAAGGCACCGGCATTGGTGACGCGCTGGCTCATCGCGGCATAGCCGACGCTGAACAGCAGCAGGGTGATGCCCACCACGAGGTAGGCGCCCGGGGCGGCCGCGCCGTTACCGAGAACGATCGCGACCGGGACCGCGCCGGTCATGCCCACGAGCGGCGCGGCCGCCGCGACCACGAAGAAGACGATGCCGATCACACCGAGGCGTCCCGTGCGCAGGGTGGTCTGGGAGTCGGACTGAGGGGTACTGCGAGTGGTCGTCATGGGTTTACTCCTCATTGAGTTGACGATTGCGTGAGTTGACGAGTGCGTGAGTTGACGAGTGCGCGAAAATGAACGGATGCCGCGAAAAACCCGTGCGGCTAGCTGCCGTAGTGCATCCAGACGCCCTTGACCTGCGTGTACGCGTCGATCGAATACGGGCCCATCTCATTGCCCCAGCCGCTGGTCTTGAACCCGCCCCACGGCGCGGCCATGTCCGGCACCGGTGGCATGTTCACGAAGATCGCCCCGGCACGGATGCCGTTGGCCAGTCGGTGTGCCTTCTCGAGGTCCTTCGTCCAGACCGTGGCAGCGAGCCCATAGTCGGTGTCGTTGGCCCGGTTGATGAGCTCCTGCAGGTCGTCGTCATCGTCGTAGGACATGATCGAGAGCACCGGCCCGAAGACCTCGTCGGTCGCGATGGCCATGTCGTCGCGCACACCGGCGAACACCGTCGGCTGGAAGAAGAAGCCGACCTCGCCGGCCCGGGCGCCACCGGTCACGAGTTCCGCGCCCTCGGCACGGCCGACCGTGACCATCCGTTCGACGTGGTCGAGGTGTTTTCGAGAGACCAGAGGACCCAGCTGAGTGCTGGGGTCCATCCCGGCGCCAAGCTTCATGCCGGAGACCCCGGCCGCCATTTTCTCGACGAATTCGGCCTCGCGCTTCTTGTTGACATAGAACCGCGTGTAGGCCGCGCAGACCTGCCCGGAATTGAGCATGCCGCCCGCCAGGTTGCCGCCGACGGCCGCGTCGATGTCGGCGTCCGCAGTGATGATGGAGGGGGCCTTGCCCCCGAGTTCGAGGGTGATCTTCTTGAGGTTCGAGGCGGCGGAGCCCGCCACGATGGAGCGGCCGACGGCGGTGGAACCGGTGAACGAGACCTTGTCGACGTGCGGGTGGTCCACGAGGGCCTGGCCGGTGCTGCCGTCGCCCGTGACGAGGTTCACCACGCCGGCCGGGAAACCGGCCTCGGCGGCCAGCTCGACCAGGCGGATCGCCGTCAGCGGGGTCTGCTCCGCCGGTTTGATCACCACGGTGTTGCCGGTGGCGAGGGCTGGGGCGAGCTTCCAGGCCAGGATCATCAACGGAAAGTTCCAGGGGGTGATCAGTGCGCAGACCCCGATCGGTTCGCGCCGGGTGTAGTGGTGCGTGTCCGGGAACGAGATCGGGGAGGTGCGCCCCTCGATCTTGGTGACCCAGCCGGCGTAGTAGCGGAAGTGCTCGGCCGCCCCGGCCACGGAGATGTTGCGGGAGATGCCGAGTGGCTGGCCCTGGTCGCGGGTCTCCAGCTCGGCGAGCTCGTCGGCGTGGGCCTCGATCAGGTCGGCGAGCCGGAACAGGAGGCGGGCCCGGGTCACCGGCAGCAGGTCCCGCCATTCGGCGCCGTTGAAGGCGGCGCGGGCGGCATCGACGGCGGCGTCGACATCCACCGTGCTGGCGAAGCCGACTTCCTCGAGGATCTCCTCGGTCGCCGGGTTCAGGGTGGCGATCGATCCGCCCGTCGCGCTGGTCCACTCGCCGTTGATGAATAGCTTCGTTGTCATGGGGGCTCCTCGTTGAGCGGCTCCGCCTGTGGGAGCCAGTGTCACGACTCTCGCCGACGAGCGGGCCGCGGACTTGTTTTTCAACGAACGGAACTTGCCGGAGCGCGACGGCTCTCCCGCGGCCCTCAGCCGCGCCGGTACGTGCTGGGGGGTTCGCCGAAAGCGGTGCGGAAGATTCGGCTGAAGTGCGCGGGGTCGAGTAAACCCCACCGCGCGGAGATGACACCGACGGACCGGTCCGTGAGGATGGGGTCGCGCAGGTCCCGACGGCACCGTTCGAGCCGGCGTGCGCGGATCCAGCTGGACACCGTCGTGTCGGCCTCATGGAATACCTTGTGCAGCTGGCGGGTGGAAATGAAATGCGCGGCGGCGATGCCGGCGGGGGAGAGCTCCGGGTCGCCGAGTTCGGCCTCGATGTATTGACGGATGCTGGTGAGCAGGTCCCCATGCGTTCCGGCCACGGGTTCACGGCGAATGCTCAACTCGCTCTCGAACATCGTGGCGACGAGGTCGACGGCGTTGTAGGCCAGGCGGTGTCCGGTCGTGCCGGACAAGGCCTCGAGGTTCTCGGCGAGCTGCACCATGAACGGGCTGATCATCCGGCCGAGTCCCGCGTCTCCGGCCATTCTTCGTGCGGTGAGCTGGCCGACCGATTCGACCGGCAGGTCGAGGGCCTCGTGGGGGAACATCAGCACCAGGGTCCGGAAATTCTGCTCGAACGCGAGAGTGTAGGGGCGGTGCGTGTCGTAGACCGCGAGGTCGCCGGGGCGCAGGTGGGCTTCCCGGTTGTCCTGGATCAAGATGCCGTGCCCGGAGAGCTGCAGATTGAGTTTGAAATAGTGCCGGTCCGACCGGGAGATGAGCGCGGGGGTGCGCAGAACCTGATGGCCGTTGGCGGTGACCTCGACGATCGAGAGTTCATCGAGCACGCGGGAACGAAGCGTCCCCTGGAACTCCGTCGCATCCGAACGCACCTCCAGCGGAACGAAAGAGTCGGAGACCAGTGTGCGCCACTCGGCGAAGGTGTCCGCCCGGGCGCACTGCACCGGGTCGAAGACCCGATTTGGCGGGACGGTTACGGTCGTCAGGGTCACGGGTAGCTCCTTTGCCAGCGTGAACGCGTACACATATTTCCAGTAATTTAGCCCAGGCACGCAGCGTTTGTCACTTTTTTTTCCACGTCTGTCGAAAAAAGGTGAAGGCTCAGTGTCCCTCGGCGATCAGCCGGAGGCAGGCATCCAGCTGCGCCACGAGCCGGGCCGGGGAGTTCTCGATCGGGGAGAGCACGGCGGTGATCTGGGCGCCGAGCACGAGGTTCATCAGGAGTCCCGCGAGGTCCTCGTCCGGAATGGGAGTGCGCAGCTCGGCGGCGGCCCTGGCTTCCCGGAGATGCCCGCACATGGTGTCGCGCCACTGCAACATCGCAGTCGCGTGCAGCTCGGCTTTCGAGGCATTCGTCAACGCCTTCTGCCAGAACGGGATGACGATGCGGGCCTCGCTGACCCGGATGTCATCCAGCGGGAGGATTTCGAGGCAGTAGGCCCGGAGAGCGCCCAGCCCGAAGCTGCCGACGGTGGCGTCGGTCATGCGCCGGCTCGTCTGGCTGAAAACGTGGCTGAACGCGAAGGCCAGGAGGTCGTCCTTGGTCGGGAAATACGGTTTCAGGGCGCCGTTGGCGAAGCCGGCCTCGGCGGCGATGTCCCGCATGGTCGCGCCTTCGATGCCGTGGCGGGCGATGATCCGCCAGGTCGCCTCGACCAATTCCACTCGTCGCCGGTCGTGGTCGACAACCTTCGGCATACTGCCCTCCCGCTGCATCGGGCAAAAAAAGCCCTTGCCAGCGAGCTTAGCGACCGCCTATGGTTCTACAACTATAGAAAATAGATTGCGGATGGATGCCTCCATCCGGCCGCTCACAGCCCCGGAAAGGGTAACCATGACTTCCGTTTCACTCGCAGTCACCGCCGCGTACGCCCTCGCGTCCGCGGAGGAGATCCTCTCGGTGCGCAGTCTTCTGGCCGATGCCGGCCTGCTCGATGAGAGCATCCGGGTGGCCTATCTGGGCCTGCTCGACCCGCCCCGCGGCGCCGCGGGGGAGTGCGACCGGCGGTTCCGGGTATTCCTGCACGACGTGTCGGGTTGCAGCGCGCCCCGGGACGTGACCGTGTCCGCCACCCGGCAGTCGGTCGAGTCCGTGGTCGTGCTCGACACCGCGGTGACCGGAGAGCTCCCGGTGCTCGAGGAGGAATTCGCCGCGGTCGAGGAACTGCTCACCCACGATGAACGCTGGCTCACGGCCCTGGCCGACCGCGGCCTCGACGTGGCCACCGTGCGGGTGGCGCCGCTGTCAGCGGGGGTCTTCGAATACCCGGAGGAGAAGGGCCGTCGCATCCTGCGCGGCCTCGCCTTCGTACAGGACTTCCCCGAGGACAGCGCCTGGGCGCACCCCATCGACGGCCTTGTCGCCTACGTGGACATCGTCAGCAGGACCGTCGATCAGGTGATCGACTTCGGCGTCGTCCCGATCCCGGCCGAGCACGGCAACTACACCGATCCCGCGTTGACCGGGCCGCTGCGTGAGACGCTCAAGCCGATCGAGATCACCCAGCCGGAGGGTCCAAGCTTCACCGTGACCGGCGGCAACCACGTCGAGTGGGAGAAGTGGAGCCTGGATGTGGGCTTCGACGTGCGTGAAGGGGTCGTGCTGCACAACATCGGCTTTGACGACAACGGAGTCCGGCGGTCTGTGATCAACCGGGCGTCGATCGCGGAGATGGTCGTGCCCTACGGGGACCCTGCGCCCGTGCGGTCCTGGCAGAACTACTTCGACACGGGCGAGTACCTGGTCGGCCAGTACGCCAACTCGCTGGAACTCGGTTGCGACTGCCTCGGCGACATCACCTATCTGAGCCCGGTCATCACGGATGGCTTCGGCAACCCGCGCACGATCCGGAACGGCATCTGCATGCACGAGGAGGACTGGAGCATCCTCGCCAAACACAGCGACCTCTGGTCGGGCATCGAATACACCCGACGCAACCGGCGCCTGGTGATTTCCTTCTTCACGACCGTGGGCAACTACGACTACGGCTTCTACTGGTACCTCTACCTCGACGGCACGATCGAGTTCGAGGCCAAGGCCACCGGCGTCGTGTTCACCAGCGCCTACCCCGGCAAGGACTATCCGTATGCCTCGGAGCTGGCCCCGGGTCTGGGTGCGCCGTTCCACCAGCACCTGTTCAGCGCCCGCCTGGACATGGCCCTTGACGGCAACACCAACCGGGTCGAGGAGGAGGAGGCCGTGCGCGTGCCGATGGGGCCGGGCAACGAGCGCGGGAACGCCTTCACGCGTCGGCGCACCCTCCTGGCCCGGGAATCCGAAGGGGTTCGCGAGGCCGACATGCGCAGCGGGCGCACCTGGCTCGTCTCCAACCCGAACGTGCTGAACCGGCTTGGTGAACCGGTCGGGTACAAGCTGTACCCGGAGGGCCAGCCGACCCTGCTGGCCGACGAGAACTCGTCCGTGGCCCGCCGGGCGGCCTTCGCGACCAAGGACCTGTGGGTGACCCGGTACGCCGAGGACGAGCGCTACCCGACCGGCGACTTCGTCAATCAGCACGCGGGCGGCGCCGGCCTGCCTGCCTACATCGAAGCCGACCGCGACATCGACGGCCAGGACATCGTGCTCTGGCACACGTTCGGCCTCACCCACTATCCGCGCATCGAGGACTGGCCGATCATGCCCGTGGACACCGCCGGATTCAAGCTGAGGCCCGATGGCTTCTTCGACCGCAGCCCGGTGCTCGATGTGCCGCCGTCGACGCCCGTCGAAGAGGGACACTGCCACTGCTGAGTATTCGGCGCGCCGGGGTCGAGGGGAGCCGGGGTTTCCCTCCCCGGCCGCGATCCGGCAGTCTGGGAGGATGGCCGAGAAGATGGTGCAGAACAACCAGACCGAGACCGGACCCCGTGCAGCACGGGTGGCAGGCGCCGCCCGGCCGCCGCTGAGCCTGCCGGACGCCGTACGCCTGACGGCCCTGATCCGCATGAAGCGGCTCGCCATCGGCCTGCTCGTCCTGATGGCGGTGGTGTTCGCCACCTCGTTCGCGCTGCAGGAGAGCTACCCGTGGCTGCAGTACGTGCGCGCCGCGGCCGAGGGTGGCATGGTCGGCGCCATAGCGGACTGGTTCGCCGTGACGGCCCTGTTCCGGTACCCGCTCGGCCTGCGCATTCCGCACACGAACATCATCGCTAGCCGCAAGGACGAGATCGGTGCCAGCCTGGGTGAATTCGTCGAGACGAATTTCCTGTCCGAGGCGGTCATCCGTGGCAAGCTCGAATCGCTGGGTGCGTCCCGTCGGCTCGGCGCGTGGCTCTCCCAGGAGGAGAACGCGCGTCGGCTCACCGACGAGGTCGCGGTGGCGGGCGCCGGCCTGCTCAACCTGCTCAGCGACGACGCGATCCAGGAGCTGATCGAAACCGTGGCCCGCGAGAACCTGCTGAAGCCGGAATGGGGTCCGACAATCGGGCACGTGGGGGCGCGGCTGGTCGAATCGGGGCAGCAGCACGCCGCCGTCGACCTGCTGCTGGAACGGGCCGAGGGCTGGCTGTTGGAGCATCCGGAGGCCTTCGGGCGGGCCGTGTCCCAGCGTCTGCCGACCTGGCTCCCCGGTTTCGTCGACAAGCTGGTCGACGACAAGGCGCACCGGGAGGTGCTCGCCTTCGTGGCCACCGTGCGTGCGGATGCCGCGCATCCGCTCCGCCAGGCCATCGATCGTTACCTCGTCGAGGTGACCGACGACCTGCAGCACGAGCCGGCGATGATCGAGCGGGTGGAGGCGCTCAAGCTCGACCTGCTCGACAGCGCCCGGCTGCGCGATTTCGCGAGCAAAACCTGGGAGGCCGCGAAGGTCTCCCTGACGGCGGCTCTGAACGACCCCTCGAGCGGGTTGCGCACGGGCATCCGCTCGACCGTCATGGAGGTCGGCGGGAGGCTGTCCACCGACCCGGCCCTCGGCGCCCGCATCGACCGGTGGCTGGCCGACAGTGCAAGCTACATCGTGCGCCGGTACCGGCACGAGATCGCCGAGGTGATCACGGAAACCGTCGCGCGGTGGGACGCGGCCGAGACGGCCGAGAAGATCGAACTGCAGATCGGAAAGGACCTCCAGTTCATCCGCATCAACGGCACCGTGGTGGGCGCGCTCGCCGGCCTGGTCATTTTCGCGCTCGCCCAGGCCGTTGTGGCACTGGTGTAACGCGGCCCTGTACTCCCGCCCCGAATGGGGGATACTTGGAATCCGGTCTTGGATACACCCTTGTGTCTTAGCAACAAAGGGGCATCTGTGCGGGAACTCATACGATGGGCGCTGGCTCCCGCCATGCGCACCTGGGCCGCCGCGTCCGAGCGCGGCTTCGGCACTGTCCCCATGCCCACGGATGCTCCGCAAGCGCACTCCGCGGGCATTGATCCCGACCGGATCCTCATCCTCGGCTCGGGGCTGGCGGTCGGCCGCGGGGTCATGAGCCACAACCTGGCACTACCCGGCTCGCTCGCCCGCGCCCTGTCCGCGCAGACCGGCCTCGGGGTCGACGTCGACCTCATCGTCAATCCCCGCATGACCGTCGCCACGGCCCTCCTCGAGCTGACCGGGGTGCGGCTCACCCGGTTCGACGCGATCGTGCTGGTCCTGGGCGTGAACGAGGCCGTGAACCTGGTTTCCCTCCGGGCCTGGCGGCGCGATCTGGCGAATCTGCTCCGGTTCCTCACGGCGTCATCGTCCCGCAGCACCCGCATCATCGTGGCGGGAATCCAGCCCATCCGGTCGATCCCTGTGTTCGATTCCAGGCTGGGAAATCTGGCAGAGCACCACGGCCGCCTCCTGAACCGGGTGACGGTACGGCTCGTTGCCGATTGCGGCGACGAGGTCCTGTTCGTGCCGTCCAGTGCGGCGCCGACGCCGCCGCCGGGCCGGTACCGGTCCACGGAGACGTATGCGCACTGGGCCGACGTTCTCGCCTCCCGGATGGCGCCGCTCCTCGGCGCCGACCGGGTCCCGACCCCTGACGCCGAACCGGTGCCCTCCGACGACCAGGCGAGGGCGAAGGAGGCGCGGCGCCAGCTCGCGGTCGACCAGCTCGGGATCGTCGACACCCCACCGGAGGAGCGCTTCGACCGCATCGCGGCACTGGCGCGCACCCTGTTCGGCACCCAGTCCGCGGCGCTCACGGTGATCGATGGCGATCGCCAGTGGCATAAGGCCCGCATCTGCGTGGCCGATGCCGAGTCACCGCGGTCCAATTCGTTCTGCGCGGCCACCATCCAGGGCACCGCGGCGATGGTGATCCCGGATGCCCTCCTCGACGAGCGCTTCCGAGGCAATCCACTCGTGGTGGGTGAGCCGCAGATCAGGTTCTACGCCGGATTCCCGATCGAGTCGCCGTCGGGGGAGCTCATCGGGGCCCTCTGCGTGTTCGACTCGGAGCCGAGGGCGGCAGGAACCGTCGACCTCGTGCTGTTGCGGGAGTTGGCGCTGATGGTGCAGCGAGAACTCACAAGCCCCTTCACCGCCGAGTAGCGGACGCGCCCGTACACGCGCCCGTAAACACGCTCGTAAACGCGCCCCTAGGCGGCGTGGGCGACACCGGCGGGTGCCGATCCGGGCGACAGGCGCGTGCGCGGGGCCGCGCCGATTACGGCTTTGTCCGGGACCCGCAGATCGCGTTCGACGACCGCTCCGGGGCTGAGCCGTGCCCCGCGACCGATCCGCACATAGCTGCCCAGCCGCGCGGCGCTGCCGACGACGACGTCCGCGCCGACGTGCACATTCTGGCCGATGAACACGTGAGAACCGATGACCGCGCCCAGGTCGATCCAACTGCCGGGGCCGATCCACGCCTCCGCCCCAACCCGCGCACCGCTCTCCACGTAGGCGGTTCGGGACACGAACGCCTCGGGATGCACGCGCGCGCTGGGGGACACCAGTCCGCGTCCGTTGGGGTGACGCCGGTATCGGGTGATGATCCCGGTCTCGATTTCAACTTCTTCATTCACTCTGCCCACGGGGCCTCCTTCTCAGGTCGTCGGCATCGGGCATGCCGGCACCATGTCAGAGAAGTATGGAGGAGCTACCCGAACGCCGCCCGAATCATCGCTGGGTGCTCGCCGGGAGTCCGGAGTCGACGCCGGGCCCGGGCGACACGCCGAGACCCGGGTTTGCACCGACGCTGATCCTGAGAGTGGGCCCCGTCGGGCTCGAACCGACGACCCAAGGATTAAAAGTCCTTTGCTCTACCAACTGAGCTAGAGGCCCGCGGTTAATAATGTACAGGGGATTCCGGATCCGTTTTTCTCGGTACCGTGGGAGAGGGTTTTCTGCAGACGAGACGGATGTGCCCGCAGCGAACACGAAACCGAGCCCAGGAGGATGCCATGGCCGAGAATTTCCACAAGCCGACCCAGTTCTCCGGCAGCAAATTCGAGTCCTTCCAGGGGGGCGAAGACCCGGCAATGATCAGCCGGGTGGCGCATGAAACCGCGCACGCGCTTCTGGCCCGCGTGCGCAGCGACCCTGACCCCGACATCGTCGAGCGGCTCGTGACCTACACCGACGAGAACGGCGTCGACGCGGTGGCCGAACTCTGGTCGCGGGCAACGCCGCGCAGTCTGCCCGGGGCACTCTGGCGGATCTACCTGGTGCGGTTGCTCATCCGCCAGGATCCCGAGGGCACGGCGTTCCTCTACCAGCGCGGAACCGAGGTCACCGTGGCGATCGACCCGGTCGTCGCCGGGGCGGCAGTGCCCACGGGCACGGCGGAGATCATCGTCCTGGCCGACCAGATCTTGCGGGGGATCTTCACCGGGGATTTCGCCGTGGCACTCGACCGCGCAGCGGCGTTCTGCCGCGTCGTCTCCGTCGGCTGCACCAGCGTCGCGGACGACCTGGAGACGACCGAACCGCTCCGGTCCACCGAACTAACCACCCGCGCCCTCCGGTTCTCCACCACCGCCCAGGAGTTCGGCTCCTGCGCCCGGCTCTGGCGCAGTGACTCGCTGGACTGACCCGTCCGACTGATCGGTCCACCTGACCCGTGTGGACTGATCGGCCGCGAGCCGTCCCGCCGGGTGCGCGATCCGCATCCGAGTCGTTTACACTGGTCTCTGGTCGGGCCGCAGTAACCCCGGGCTCCAATATTCGCCGCTGTGAGCGGCCTCGCGCCGAGAGGCGTTCTGCGGTCCGGCCTTCACTCTCCCTCCGCCTGTTGTGACACACCAATCCGATTCGGGCTCCGCGTCGAACCATGGACGTGGACAAGACCTGAGATGCTTGTTCTCATGAGTGCTGAATTCAACGTCAACCGGGAGGGGACTGTTCCTGTCTCCCATGAGGAATTGATGGGCCGGGTGGCGCAGGGAGACGAAGGAGCATTTGGAGAGCTGTATGACCGGATGGCCGCGCGTGTTCTTGGTCTCGTTCGACGTCTGCTGGTTGACCCCTCGCAGTCGGAGGAAGTGACGCAGGAGATCTTCCTGGAGATCTGGCAGACGGCGACGAGGTACGAGGCCCAGCGCGGCGGTGCGTCGACCTGGATCCTGACCATGGCGCACCGCCGGGCGATCGACCGGATTCGGTCGTCGCAGGCCAGCCGCGACCGGGATATCAAAATCGGCATCCGTGATCTTGCGGTTGCCTACGACGAGGTGTCCGAAACGGTCGGAGTACGAATCGAGCACGAAAGGGTGGAAAAGGCGATGTCCAGATTGACGGAACTGCAACGCCAGGCGATCAGCCTCGCCTACTACGGCGGCCTCAGCCAGAGTGAAGTCGCCGAGCGGTTGCAGATCCCACTCGGAACTGTGAAAACGAGGCTGCGCGACGGCATGATCCGCCTGCGCGACGAGTTGGGAGTGGCGTCATGAGTGACAACAACCGGAATGACGACCCCCGCAACGCCACCGCGCAGAACCCGGGCGAGCTCGCCGGCGCCTACGCCCTCCACGCCCTGGGCGCGGAAGAGGCCGCCGTCTACGAGGAGCACCTCAAGGCATCCGAGCCGGCCCGCATCGAGGCGGCCGAGCTGAGTGACACCGCGGTGGCGCTGGGCCTTGCCGCCGCCCCCGTGCAACCCTCGGCCGGACTCAGGGCCTCCCTGATGGCTAAACTCGCCGCCACGCCGCAGCTCGCGCCCCGGCCGGCCGGTCAGACGGCACCGGCCACCCCCGCACCGCGCGTACCCGCGCCGATCCAGGGCGCCACTGCAGCGGGCAGCGCCACCGAGCGCGCCCGCCTGCGCTGGTTCCAGCGACCCGTCGGCGTTCTCGCGGCGGCCGCCGCGGCCGTCGCCCTCTTCGCGGGCGGCACCTTCGTCGGCCAATCCCTGGAGTCCGACCAATTCGAACAGGACCAGGCGGCCGGTCTCGTGCAAATCACGGCGGCCGCTGACATCCAGCGCGCGTCGGCGACCACCGCCGACGGTCAGGAAGCCACCCTGGTCTGGTCCGAAGAGAGCGGACTCTCAGCGCTCCTGGTCGACGACCTGCCTGACTTGCCGTCCGACCGGGACTACCAGCTCTGGTACATCGGCGGCTCAGGCGCGGTTCCCGCCGGAATCTTCGACTCGTCCGGCACCGGCACCGTCTGGCGCGTGCTCGACGGCAGCCTCACCGCCGGCGACACGATCGGCGTCACGGTCGAGCCGAAGGGCGGCTCCGAGCAGCCCACCAGCGACCCGATCCTCGCCATCCAGAGCTCCTGAGTTGCTCGAGCTGAGTCGATCCCGACCCCGATCCTGACCTGTTCCTGACCTGTTCCTGACCCGATCCTCTATGCTCGTCAAATGACTGTTCGGCGAATGACGCTGCCCTTCACCCTGCTCCTCGACCCGGTTCCCGCCGACGCGCCGCAGACGGAATTCGACGACACGTTCCACGAGGTGGACTCGGACTCCCCGGCGTTGCGGGTGGGGGAGTTGAGCGCCCAGCGGGGCGACGGCGTCTTCGAGACCCTTGGCGTGGTCGGCGGCCACCCGCAGGCGGTCGGCCCACACCTTGCCCGGCTGGGCACCTCGGCCGCGACCTGTGAGCTGCCCGAGCCGAACACGGCCCAGTGGCGGGCCGCGATCGCGCACGTGGTCGACCGCGTCCCGCACGAGGGTGAAGTCGTGCTCAAACTCGTCTACAGCCGCGGTGTCGACTCCGGCCCGGCACCCACGGCCTGGCTTCACGCGACACCTGCGCCCGACTTCGCCGTCATCCGCGAGGACGGCATCCGGGCGGTCACCCTGGACCGCGGCTACCCGCACGGCGTCGCAGAGCAGGCGCCCTGGCTCCTGATGGGCGCGAAGACGCTCAGCTATGCGGTCAATATGGCCGCCCTCAGGGAGGCCCGCCGCCGCGGCGCCGACGACGCGATCTTCCTCACCCACGACGGCTTCGTGCTCGAGGGGCCCACCTCGACCGTGATGCTCTGCAGGGGCGACGTCTACGTCTCTCCCCTGCCGAGCGGAGCAATCCTGCACGGCACCACCCAACAGAGCGCGTTCGAGCATCTTCGGGCCGCAGGGGAGCGCACGGAATACCGCGACGTGAGCGTCGACGAGCTACGGTCGGCGGATTCCGTGTGGCTGCTCTCCAGCCTGCGCCTGGCCGTGCACGTGACCGAACTCGATGGCAGACCGATGCCCGTTGACTCCGAGCGCACCCGCACCCTCAACGCCGCCCTGCTGGCCCGCACCGTCTGACGCACCAGCCGCAGCCCGTCGCCCGGCAGCCCGCGTGCTAACCAATCTCCGTCGAATTCGTTCGGGGCACGGAGCCAGGGCGCAGTGCTGTTCGCGCGCCAGGCACGGAACCGGGCCTAGCCGAAGCGGCCGGAGACGTAGTCCTCGGTGGCCTGCTCGCTCGGGTTGGAGAAGATCGTGGTCGTGTCGTCGTACTCGATCAGCTTGCCGGGCTTGCCGGTGCCGGCGATGTTGAAGAATCCGGTGCGGTCGGAGACCCGGGATGCCTGCTGCATATTGTGAGTGACGATCACAATCGTGTAGTCGGCCTTCATCTCCTCGATCAGGTCCTCGATCGCCAGCGTCGAGATCGGGTCGAGGGCCGAGCACGGCTCGTCCATCAGGATGACGTCGGGCTGCACCGCGATCGCGCGTGCGATGCAGAGGCGCTGTTGCTGCCCTCCGGAGAGGCTCGAGCCGGGCTTGTCGAGGCGGTCCTTGACCTCTTTCCAGAGGTTCGCGCCCTGCAGCGACTTCTCGATCAGATCGTCGGCGTCGGACTTGGCCATCCGGCGGTTGTTGAGTTTCACGCCGGCCAGCACGTTGTCGCCGATCGACATGGTCGGGAATGGGTTCGGGCGCTGGAACACCATGCCCACCTGGCGGCGCACGAGCACCGGGTCGACGCCCGGGCCATAGAGGTTGTTGCCGTCGATGAGTACATCGCCCGTGACGTAGGCCCCGGGGATGACCTCGTGCATGCGGTTCAGCGTGCGCAGGAACGTGGACTTGCCGCATCCGCTGGGGCCGATCAGGGCCGTCACGGTACGAGGCTCGATCACCAACGACACGTCTTCGACAGCGAGAAACTTGCTGTAGTAGACGTTGAGGTCGTTGACTTCAATGCGCTTGGACATGCATTCCTTTGGATCAGACGGCCGAGGCCGGGAGGTGGAGCCTAGCGGCCGAGCTTGGGGGAGAAGATTTTGGCGATGACGCGCGCGCCCAGGTTCAATAGCATCACGATCAAGATGAGCGTCAGAGCGCCGGCCCAGGCACGGTCGAGGTAGGACTGAGTGTCTGCGCCCTGGTTGGCGTACTGGGTGTAGACGAACACGGGCAGGGTCATCATGCGCTCGTTGAACAGGTCGTAGTTCATGCTGGCCGTGAACCCGGAGATGATCAGCAGCGGCGCCGTCTCACCGATCACGCGGGAGATCGAGATCATGATCCCGGTCACGATCCCGGCGAGGGATGTCGGCAGCACGACCTTGACGATGGTCAGCCATTTCGGCACACCGAGCGCGTATGCCGCCTCGCGCAGCTCGTTGGGAACAAGCTTCAGCATTTCCTCGCTCGAACGAACGACGACGGGGATCATCAACACTGTGAGGGCGATGGCGCCGCCGAATCCGAAGCGGATGCCGGGGTCGTTGAACAGGAGAGAGAACAGGGCGAACGCGAAGAGTCCCGCGACGATCGACGGGATGCCGGTCATGACGTCGACGAAGAACGTGATCGCCCGCGCGAGCCGGCCTCGGCCGTACTCGGTGAGGTAGATCGCTGCGAGGAGGCCGATCGGCACCGAAATGAGCGTGGCCACACCGGTGATCAGCAGCGTGCCGATGACGGCGTGCAAGGCTCCGCCGCCCTCGCCCACGACGTTGCGCTGGGATTGCGTGAAAAAGCTCGGGGTGAGGAACGCCGGCAGTCCGTTGACCAGGGTGGTTATGACGAGCGAGAAGAGCGGCAGCAGGGCGACCACGAAGGCCACGGTCACGAGGGCGGTGACCAGGCGGTCCTTGGCCTTGCGCACGCCCTCGACAAAGTACGAGAGCAGGTAGATGGCGACGCAGTAGACGGCGGTGCCGAAGAAGAGCGTTCCGACGACGTTGAATCCCTCGGCGGCGCCGGAGAGCATCACCACGAAGAAAAACGCGCCTGTGACCAGCCAGCTGGCCAGGAGCACTGCCAGAGAGGTGTGCCGAGGAAGCTTGCCCGCGGTGAGGGAGTTCGTCAGGGGCGCGGCCGTGTTCGTGGTCGTCAGGCTCATCAGTTCGCTCCGGAGAATGCCTTGCGGCGGTTGATGATGACGCGGGCGATCATGTTCACCACGAGCGTGATGACGAAGAGAATGAGGCCCGTCGCGAGCAGAATGTTGACGCCGACCCCGTGCGCCTCCGGAAAGTTGAGGGCGATGTTCGCGGCGATTGTGGTGGGGTTCTGCGAGGTCAGAAGCTGGAAGATGACGTCCCGGCTCGGTGAGAGCACCATGGCGACGGCCATGGTTTCACCCAGGGCCCGGCCGAGGCCGAGCATCGAGGCGGAGATGATCCCGGCGCGGCCGAAGGGCAGCACGGCCATGGTGATCATTTCCCAGCGAGTTGCGCCGAGGGCCAGTGAGGCCTCCTCGTACAGCACGGGGGTCTGCAGGAAGATCTCCCGGGACAGCGCCGTGATGATCGGCAAGACCATGACGGCCAGCACGATGGCGACCGTGAGCGTCGTGCGCCCGGTGCCGGAAACCGGGCCGGCAAAGAGGGGGATCCAGCCGAACCACTCGACCAGGTTCGTGTAGAACGGCTGCACGAGCGGAGCGAGCACGCCGATGCCCCACAGCCCGAAGACGACGGAGGGCACGGCGGCGAGAAGGTCGATCAGGTAGCCCAGGCCCTGCGCGAGCTTGCGGGGGGCATAGTGCGAGATGAAGAGCGCGATGCCGATGGCGACGGGCACGGCCATGATCAGCGCGAGGAACGCCGACCAGAGTGTGCCGAACGCGAGCGGCCAGACATACGACCAGAAGTTGCTGGTGTCACCCTTGAACTCCTCCGGGTCGGCGAGAAAGGCCGGCAGGCTCTGCACGACCAGGAAGGCCGCGACGGCAGCGAGAATCGCCAGGATGAGGCTGCCGGCCACAATCGTGCTCGTGGAGAAGATGCGGTCGCCGGGGCGTTCCTTGGCCTTGAGCGAGGGTCGCTCTACTGCGGTCGTCATGCCGGGTATCTCCCTGGGAGGGTTGGGGCGAAAGCTGAGAAAGAGAGGTTCGGGTCACAGGCCACGAACCCCAGTCTGCCCGACCCGGAGCTCGCAAGCCATGCGAGTCCCGGATCGGGCAGCTGAGGAACGGTGAAGCAGGTGCTACTTGATGGTCTCGAGAACCGCTGCGACCTTGTCCTGAAGTTCGGTCGTCATCGGTGCCGCGCCGGCGGATGCTTCCGCTTCGGCCTGGCCCTCGGCGCTGGCCATGTAGCCGACGTAGGCCTTGACGAGCTCAGCCTGGGCGGGGTCGGCGTACTCGGTGCAAACGATCGCGTAGCTGACCAGGACCAGCGGGTACTCGGCCGGGTTGTCGGTCATGCGGTTGAGGTCGAACGCGAGGTCGTTGGCTTCGCGGCCCTCGACGAGAGGCGAACCGTCGACGACGGCGGCGGCGGCTTCGGCGCTGTACGCGACGAACTCGTCACCGACCTTAAGCTTGGCGACCCCGAGGTCTCCGGCGCGCGACGCGTCGGCGTAGCCGATCGTGCCCACGCCGTTGGTGACGGCGTCGACGACACCCGAGGTGCCCTGCGCACCCTCACCGGTCTGGAACGGGAAGGTATCGGAAGCCTTCTCGGTCCACACGTCCGGGGCATTCTGGCCGAGGTAGTCCGCGAAGTTCTTCGTGGTGCCCGAGTCGTCCGAGCGGTGCACGGCGGTGATCGCGGTCGACGGGAGCGAGACGCCCTCGTTCAGTGCGACCAGGGCCGGGTCGTTCCAAGTGGTGATGGCGCCGGAGAAGATCTTGGCCAGCGTGTCGGCGTCGACGTTGAGGTCGTCGACCCCATCGACGTTGAAGATCACGGCGATGGGCGAGATGTAGACGGGAAGGTCGACCGCGGTGGTGTCCGCTGCGCAGGAACCGAAGGTTCCGGCGAGCTCGTCGTCGCTCAGGTAGGAGTCGGAGCCTGCGAAGTCGGAACCACCGGCGATGAACGCCTCGCGACCTGCGCCGGAACCGGACGGGTCGTAGTTGATGGTGACGTCCGGGTTCGAGGTCTGGAACGCTGAGATCCAGGCTTCCTGGGCTGAGCCCTGGGAGGACGCGCCGCCGGCGTTGATCGTGCCGGTGAGGGTGCTGGCGGAGTCGGACTCCGGTGCGGCGCCTTCGTTCGCGGCGCAGGAAGACAGTGCCAGTGCGGCGACGACGGCGATGACCGCGGGTCGGCCAAAACGCATGAAATTCACAGATATCCCTTTCGAGGGTTGACTTCATAACAAGTGACTGCTGGTTCGAGGCCGGTGCTGGCCTCACCGTGACCATATTCCGCCTGGTTAACGACACCCCTGCGAAAAGGTTAACGGAAGGTGAACGCGGCGGGGCGGGCCGAAAGAAGCAGCGGGGCATGCACCGAATACCGTGGTCAGAGGGCCGGCGAGTGTGTTTCGATCGCGACGATTCCCGCGCTTGGATTGTCGGCGGAGAGGTGCACCACCGAGAACGACCCGGTGTCGAGGGCCGCCGCGTTGGAGATGTACGCACCGTGGGTGGTGCCGGTGGCCAGGGCGATCTCGTGCAGGATCTCGGGGAGAACCGGCCCGTGGCTGCAGATCACGGCAGTCTTCCGCGACCGCACCCGCTTGCCGATGCCGGAACGGACATCCGCCAGGCCCTGCTCGAACGCGTCCTGGCTGTAGCGTTCGGTGCGCTTGATCTGGATGCCGGTGGCCGCCGCGAGCGGGGCCACGGTGGTCACGCAGCGGGTCGCCGTGCTCGACACGATCCGCAGGGGCTGCCAGGCGGTGATCGTGGGCACGATGGCGGCGGCCTGCTTGACGCCGCGCTCGGTCAGCGGCCGGCTGCAGTCGGGGCCGTCCCAGCTGCCGGGCTGCACGGCCTTGCCGTGGCGGAGCGCGATCAGGGCGAAGGTGCGGGTGACACCGGTGTCGACGAGCTTGGCGAACGCGTCGATGATCTCCACGTCGGGCGTGTAACTGAGGTAGGTGCGGGCCTTCTTGATGGTGACCCACTCGATCGCCGCGACCTCGCCGTTGGGCACGAAGGTCGAGTGCTGGATGGCCTCGGGCGTGATTTCCGCGGCCCAGTAGTGCACGATCTTCTCGCGGCCGTTGAGCAGCGAGTAGGCGGATATGCCCAGTGGCACGCCGAGGGCCACGGCGAGGCCGGTCTCCTCTCCGATCTCGCGCACGGCCGTCTGCGGCAGGGTCTCGCCTGGGTCGACCTTCCCTTTGGGAATGGTCACGTCGCCGTACACGGTGCGATGGATCAGGAGAACGTGGATCTTGCTGTCGATCAGGCGCCAGCAGACGGCGCCCGCAGCGTAGATGGCAGGGTCGCTCATCTGCGCCCCGTCGGGCGCTTGCGGAGGGAGATTTGTTGCATGAGCCTGTTCTGCATGTCGTCGAGCGGATGGCCGGAGCCGTCCAGGTGGTGGCGCGTCCATTCGCCCGAGCTGTCCAGCCACCACGATGAGGTGCGGTCGTCCATGGCCCGGGTGAAGAGGGCGTCGATTTCGGTCAGGTGGTCAGGGTCGACGAGGCGCACCAGCGCCTCGACCCGGCGGTCGAGGTTGCGGTGCATCATGTCGGCGCTGCCGATGTAGACCTGCGGGTCACCGTTGGTGTGGAACGAGAAGATCCGGGAGTGCTCCAGGTATCGCCCGAGAATCGAGCGCACCTTGATGGTCTCGCTCATCCCGGGGACCCCGGGCTTCAGGCTGCAGATGCCGCGCACCCAGATCTCGATCGGCACGCGCGCCTGGCTGGCCCGGTACAGGGCGTCGATGATGGCCTCGTCGACCATGGAGTTCACCTTGATCCGGATGCCCGACGGCTTGCCGGCCTGGGCGGCCGCGGTTTCCGTCGCGATGCTCTTGAGCAGGGCGCGGCGCAGGTGCAGCGGCGCCACCAGCAGGCGCTTGAACTTCTTCTCGATCGCGTAGCCGGAGAGTTCGTTGAACAGGCGGGTGAGGTCCTTGCCCACCTGCGGGTCCGCGGTCAGGAGCCCGAGGTCTTCGTAGAGGCGGCTGGTTTTGGGGTTGTAGTTGCCGGTGCCGATGTGGCTGTAGTGGCGCAAAACGCCGTCTTCGTTCCGCACCACGAGCGCGAGTTTGCAGTGCGTCTTCAGGCCCACGAGGCCGTAGACCACGTGCACGCCGGCCTTCTCAAGCTTGCGGGCCCAGGTGATGTTGGCCTGTTCGTCGAAGCGGGCCTTGATCTCCACCAGGGCGAGTACCTGCTTACCCGACTCGGCGGCTGCGATCAGCGCCTCGACGATGGGGCTGTCACCCGAGGTACGGTACAGGGTCTGCTTGATGGCGAGCACGTCCGGGTCGGCCGCGGCCTGCTCGAGGAACGCCTGCACGCTGGTCGCGAACGATTCGTACGGGTGATGCAGCAGGATGTCCCGGCGCGAGATGGCGCTGAAGATGTCCGGTTCCGCGTTCGGTTCCGGGGCGAGCAGCTGAACGGCCGTCGTCGGCACGTGCTTCACGTAGCGAAGGTCCGGGCGGTCGATCCGCAGGTCGAACAGGCCGCCCAGGTCGAGCGGGGCCGGCAGGCGATACACCTCCTGGTCGGTGACGTCCAGCTCGCGCACGAGCAGGCCGAGGGTGACCTCGTCCATGTCTTCGGTGATCTCGAGACGGATGGGCGGGCCGAACCGGCGGCGCAGCAGCTCCTTCTCGAGGGCCTTGATCAGATTCTCGGTCTCGTCCTCTTCGATCTCGACGTCTTCGTTGCGGGTGACCCGGAAGACGTGGTGCTCGAGGATGTCCATGCCCGGGAACAGGTCCCCGAGATGGTTCGCGATCAGGTCCTCGAGCGTGATGAAGCGCACGCTGTCTGCCTTCTCGCGGCGGTCCACGCGCACGAAGCGGGGGAGCATGGTGGGCACCTTGAGCCGGGCGAACTCCTGCTTGCCGGTTTTGGAGTTGCGCACCCGGACCGCGAGGTTCAGCGAGAGACCGGAGATGTAGGGGAATGGATGCACCGGGTCGACCGCGAGGGGCATCAGCACCGGGAAGATCTGGTTCGAGAAGTAGTCGCGCAGGGAACGGCGGTCGGCGTCGTCCAGGGTGTCCCAGTTGACGATGTCGATCCCGGCTTCGGCGAGGGCCGGGCTGACGAGGTCCTGGAAGGCGTGCGCGTGCCGCGCCTGCAGAACGTGGGCCGTGGTGGAAATGTCGGAGAGGGCGTCCTGCGGGGCGCGCCCGATGTTGGTCGGCACGGCCAGCCCGGTGAGGATGCGGCGCTTCAGGCCGGCGACCCGCACCATGAAGAATTCGTCGAGGTTGCTGGCGAAAATGGCCAGGAAGTTCGCCCGTTCCAGAGCCGGGAGATCGGGGTCCTCCGCGAGCTCGAGCACCCGCTGGTTGAAGGCCAGCCAGCTCAGTTCCCGGTCGAGGTAGCGCTCGGTGGGGAGCGCCGGATCGTTCACGCCGATCAGGGGATCGAAATCATCGTCAAAGTCGCTGCCCAGGCCCGAGTCGGTCTGGATGTTATCGCCGTCCATTCAACCATCTTGACACTGCAGACCGCGCGAATGCGACGATCTTGGATGAACACTGGTCAACGCGGGCTCCGGCGGTACTGCACATCGATCGTTCGCTCGGTAAACCCGAGCGAACGATACAGGGCCACCGCGGCGGCGCTGTCGCCCTCCACATACAGGTCCGCGGTACGGCACCCGCGCTCGCGGAGGCGATCGAGCCCGGCCAGCATGAGGCGGCGGCCGACGCCGCGGCCGGCGGCATCCGGGTGCACGCCGACGACGTAGATCTCACCCACCGGGGAGCCTGACTCGACCTTCAACCAGTTGTAGCCGATCATCCGACCGGTGCCGGTGCCGGTGTCGCGGGCCACCAGGAAATCACCGGCCGAGAACCACGGTTCGGCACAGCGGGCGGCCAGATCGCTCGCGGTCAGAGACCCCTGCTCCGGGTGCGCGGCGAACACCAGCGCGTTCAGCGCCACCCACTCCGCGTCGTCCGGTCCGGGCCGGAACGCGTCGATCCGGATGGCGGCACGGATGCCGGTGCGGTCAGGGACCCCGGGCTCGGCCGGCGCGCTGCCGGCTGACTCCGCCGTCAGGTCCAGCCGCAGCTGCAGCAGGGTGCGCTCGGCCGTGAAAGCGAACCGGTCGGCGAGCGCCCGGGCAGCGGGGTGGTCTCCGTGCGACCAGATCGTCAGCTCCCCGGGCGCGGCGGCCAGGATTTCGGCCAGGGCGGCCGCGCCGTGCCCGTGCCGGCGTCGGGCCGGGTCGACGACGAGGTCGAGTTCGCCGGCGCCGAGGATGCCCGCACCCACGACGACGTTCCCGTCCTTCTCCACGACCAGGAACGGGGCGCGGTGCCCCGCGGCCACGTCGAAAAGGGACTGTTCGTTGAACGGCGCGTAGCCGTCGCCCTGGGTGGCGGCGGCGCTGACGCGGTGGAACTCGGCCGCGACGGCGGCATCCGTCAGATCAGGCGAAAACCGGATGAATGCCACGGGTACCGTCCTGCTCCTGCACATTCAAGCGGTAGCCCACGTTGCGCACGGTGCCGATCAGGGATTCCTGGTCGCCGAGCTTGGCCCGCAGCCGCCGCACGTGCACGTCCACCGTGCGGGTGCCGCCGAAGTAGTCGTAGCCCCAGACCTCGCTGAGGAGCTGTTCCCGGGTGAAGACCCGCGACGGATGCGCGGTCAGAAAGCGCAGGAGCTCGAATTCCTTGTAGGTGAGGTCCAGCGGCCGGCCGTGCACCTTGGCGGAATAGCTGGCCTCGTCGATGATGACCCCGGCGGCGCGGATGGTGGCGGATTCCTCCGCGCGGGGCACGCGCCCGACGGCGAGACGGATGCGCGCATCCACCTCGGCCGGCCCGGCCGTCTCGAGGATGACGTCGTCGACGCCCCAGTCCGGGCTCACCGCGGCCAGGCCGCCCTCCGTGATCACGAGCAGCAGCGGAACGGAGTTTCCCGTGGTACGCAGAATCTGGCAGAGCGACTTGGCCGCCATCAGATTGGAACGGGCATCGACGAGCATGAGGTCGGCGTCGGGCGCCGTCACGAGCTGGTCCGGCTGGGCGGGGATGGTGCGCGCACCGTGTGACAGCAGGGCGAGGGCGGGAAGAACGTCACTGTTGACCGCCGAGGTCAGGATCAACAACTGGGCCACACTCACCCTCCAAGGATTGTGCGCTCAATCCTAGCGTGCCGCGGAAAGGGTCCCGGGCAGGGCAGAATGAGAGGGTGAGCTGGCAGTGGAAGAGCGTCGTCGTGGTGTGGTTGTTCGCGCTCGCGTGCGCCGTGCTGACCGGATGGCTGTCTCTGCCCGGCCAGCATCTGATCTGGATCAGCCTCTCCTTCGCCGGCTGCACGATCGGAACCCTGAGCGTACAGCTCGCGACCGGACGCAAAGAAGGCTACGTGGACCGGGTGACGACCAGCCTCGTCGGGGCCGTGGCCGTGCTCGCCGCCGCCACCGGAATCTTCGCTCTCGCCGGGGCCCTCTGACTCTGATCTGCGTCAGCCCGTGCTCATGTGGTTCTGCTGAGGCGTGCCGAGGGGTTATCGCGCGCGAGCGGGCTAGAGTAAGGGACATGTCTATCCTCGCTATCGAAATCTTCTTCCTGGGGCTGCTCGCGCTGGCGAGCCTGTCGATCGCCTGGGTGTCCGGCTTGGTTCTGTTCAAGCTGTACCGGGGGCAGCGGTAGCCCTCGATGTTTGAGCTGCCCCCTCAGCTCCCCTCCGAACTCGTGCCGCTGTCGTGGCTCCTCGGGGTGTGGGAAGGTTCGGGAGTCATCGACTACCAGATCGGCGAGGAGTCCGTCAGCCGGGAGTTCGGTCACCGGCTGAGCTTCAGCCACGACGGCCTGCCGCACCTGAATTACAGCTCCTACACCTGGCTCGAGCCCACGCCCGACTCCGACGGCGGTGAGTCGACGCCGCTGATGACGGAAACCGGGTACTGGCGGCTGAGCCGTGCCCAAGGGCTCGGCGATCCCGGTCCGGGTCTGCTGCCGGCCGTGGGTGAGCATCCGTTCGTCACCGCAGCGGCGGTCGAAACCCTCCGCAACGCCGACAACGGCTTCGATATCGACGTGACCATCGTGCACCCCGGCGGAGTCGCGGAAATCTACCTCGGCCAGGTCAAGGGTCCGCGTATCGATTTAGCGACGGATGCCGTGATGCGCACCCAGGGTGCCAAACCCTACTCGGCGGCGACGAGGCTCTATGGTCTGGTCGACGGTCATCTGCTCTGGGCCTGGGACATGGCCGCCTTAGGTCAGAGCCTGCGCACCCACGCGTCCGGCCGCCTCAAGCGCGTCGAGTAAACGGGCATCCCTGCGCCTCACATCCGGGCGCCCCGGCGCCGAACCGTCCGTTGGAAAGAGTTCCCATGACCGATGCACCTGTGTCCCCTCTCCCGTCCTCGCCGCTCAGATCCCCGCTGCTCGAACTCGACGGCGCGGTGCAGGCCGAGGGCATCGACGCCGGCGTGGCCGCGCACTACGGCGGACCCCTCACGGAGCAGCGCCGGCTCCTCGCCGGCGGAGCCGTCGTCGACCTGTCCCACCACGGCGTGCTGAGCGTCGCCGGCCCGGACCGGTTGACCTGGCTGAACTCCATCTCCAGCCAGGAGCTGCGCCGCCTGGCGCCGGGGGAGTCCACCGAGACGCTCCTGCTCGACCCGAACGGCCACGTCGAATACGCCATGGCCGTCATCGACGACGGGGTGGAGACCTGGCTGCTGGTCGAGGCCGCCCAACTGCCCGGGCTGCACGCCTGGCTCGACACGATGCGCTTCACACTGCGGGTGCAGGTCGTCGACCACACTCTCGCCTACGCCGTGATCGGGTCGATGGGTGACCCGTCGGTGTTGCCGCTCACACCGGCCGCGCCGAACGGAGTGCCTCTGGTGTGGCACGACCCCTGGACCCAGGTCTCCGCGGGCGGATACCAGTACGCGCCTGGACCGGTGCACCCGGCCGCCGCGTGGCACTGGGCCGAGACCCTCGTCCCCCGCGCGTCCCTGCCGGCTCTGCGCGACGCCGTGCGGGACGGAGGGGTCGCCGCGGCCGGCCTCCTCGCCGTCGAGGCCCTCCGGATCGCGGCGTGGCGCCCGCGGCGGGCCACGGAGGTCGACGAGAAGAGCCTGCCGCACGAACTCGACTGGTTGCGCAGCGCCGTGCATCTGAACAAGGGCTGCTACCGCGGCCAGGAGACCGTGGCCAAGGTGCACAACCTCGGGCATCCGCCCCGCCGCCTGGTGCTGCTGCACCTGGACGGCTCCGACGCGGTGCTCCCCGTGCACGGGGACGAGGTGCAAGCCGTGAAGCAGCTGGCAGATGGAACCACCGAGCACCGCGGGATCGGCCGGATCACCTCCAGCGCCATCCATTACGAGCTGGGCCCGATCGCGCTCGCCACGGTGAAGCGCACCGTTCCCGCCACGGTCACCCTGTACGTGGCCTCCCAGGACATCCTCGTCGCGGCCGCACAGGAGGTGATCGTGCCTCAGTCGGCGGGCTCGGTGGCCGATATCCCGCGCCTGCCCCGGCTCGGCATCCGCACGCCCGGCCACTGACGCCCGGCCACTGACGCCGGCCACTGACCCGGGCCGCCGACCCAGCCCCGGCGCGCTCGCCACGTCGGTAGAGTTGGACGCATGTCAGATGCATACAATCTCATCCTTCTCCGTCACGGCCAAAGCCTATGGAATCAGGAAAACCTTTTCACCGGCTGGGTGGATGTCAGGCTGAGCGAGCAGGGCGCGGGCGAAGCCAAGCGCGCCGGCGAGCTTCTCGCCGAGTCGGGCCTGCTGCCCGACATCCTGCACACCTCATTACTTACCCGCGCCATCCAGACCGCGAACATCGCTCTGGAAGAGGCAGACCGGCTGTGGATCGACGTCAAGCGCTCCTGGCGGCTCAACGAGCGCCACTACGGCGCCCTGCAGGGCCTCGACAAGGCGGAGACCCTCGCCAAGTTCGGGCCAGAGCAGTTCCAGCTGTGGCGCCGCTCCTTCGACGTTCCGCCGCCCGTGCTGGCCGACGATTCCCGCTGGTCTCAGTCGCACGACCCGCGTTACGCGGCGCTCGGCGACGACCTGCCCCGCACCGAGTGCCTCAGCGACGTCGTCGACCGGATGCTGCCCTACTGGGAATCCGACATCACCCCCGACCTGCGTGCGGGCAAGACGGTTCTCGTCACCGCCCACGGCAACTCGCTGCGTGCGCTGGTCAAGCACCTCGATGGCATCAGCGACGCGGACATCGCCGAGCTGAACATCCCCACCGGCATCCCGCTGGTCTACCGCCTCGGCGCGGACATGATGCCGCTGGGCCCCGGCCGTTACCTGGACCCCGAGGCTGCCGCCGCCGGTGCCGCCGCCGTTGCGGCCCAGGGAAACAAGAAGTAGCGTCCAACCCACCAGGAACGAGAAAGCCCCGGAAGCGACTGCTTCCGGGGCTTTCTCGTTCCTCATGAGGCCGGAACGCCTGGACTCTAGGCGCTCGTGTTCTGCTGCCAGGCGCCGGTGCCGAGGTACTGCACCTTCTTCGCGATCGAGACCGCGTGGTCGGCGAAGCGCTCATGGTAGCGGCTGGCTAGGGTGGAGTCGACCGTATCGGCCGCCTGGCCCTTCCAGGTCGCCCCGAGCACGGCGTCGAACACGCTGAGGTGCAGCGCGTCGACCTTGTCGTCTTCGTTGCGGATGGTTTCGGCCAGCTTCATGTCCTCATTGGTCAGAAGCGCGGTGAGCATGTGCGCGATCGCCGTGACGAGCGTGCCCATCTCGGCGAAGGTGGCGCGCAGGCTTTTCGGCACGACCTTGTCGGGGAACCGATAACGGGCCAGCTGGGCGATGTGCGTGGACAGATCGCCCATCCGTTCGAGCGACGCACTGATGCGCAGGGCGCTGACGACGATGCGCAGGTCGCGTGCGACCGGCTGCTGGCGGGCCAGGATCGTGATGGCCAGCTCGTCGAGTTCGATGGTCAGCTCGTCGATCTTCTCGTCTTCGGAAATCGCTTCCTCCGCCAGACCGACGTCGGACTCGTTGAAGGCGCGCGTCGCCTTGTCGATGGAGATCGCCACGAGTCGGGAGATCTCGACAAGGCGATCCTGCACTTCGGCGAGTTCCTGCTGGAATACTTCACGCATGGTGTGTGGTCCTTCCTGGGCGCGCGTAACACGCAGACACGTGAGACCCACCTGGCCCCACCGAATCATGGGGGAGGGAGGTTAACGGCAGGTGCCGTGGTCTTGAACTCTACCTAAAGTAGCTTGCGCGCCGGGACGGCCCTGTCACCCACCCGGAATAAACGTCAGTATTCTGGATGAATGGAATCGACAGGGCTTGTGCTTCTGGCGCTGGCCCTCGGCCTGACTGTCGGGGCCGGTTTCATGACGCTGCTGCACGTGGCCGAGCGCCACGGTCGGCGCGCCGCCGAGGTCGTGAACCCGGCCGTCCCCGACGGAATCGACCAGGTGCTCGACGCGCTGGAGACGGCCGGTGCCGTCGTCGACCCGTCCAACAACGTGATCAAGGCATCCCAGGCCGCGGTGTCGATGGGACTGGTCTGGAATCGGCAGATGGTGCACTCCGAGCTCCTGGACCTGATCAGCCAGGTGCGCCGTTCCGGCGAGCCGATCTCGGAAAACCTCGTCCTCTCCCGCGGGCCCTTCGGTGATGCCAGCATGCGGGTGCGGGTGCGGTTGGCCCGGCTGGGAACACGGTACGTCCTGGTGCTGGCGGAGGACCGCACCGAGGCTTTCCGGCTCGACGAGGTGCGCCGGGACTTCGTCGCCAACATCAGCCATGAGTTGAAGACCCCCATCGCCGCCGTGGGGCTGCTGGCCGAGGCGCTCACCCAGGCGGCGGACGAGCCGGCGCAGGTGCGCCGCTTCGCGAACCGCCTCACCACTGAGTCCGGTCGCCTCAGCCGCCTGACCCAGGAGATCATCGAATTGTCCCGCCTGCAGGCGCAGGATTCCCTAACCGAGCCCGAGATCGTCAACGTCGACGTCATCGTGGCCACGGCGGTGGACCAGAGCCGGGTCCCCGCGGAGGCGGACCGGATCACGATCGCCCTCGGCAAGAAATCGGGGGCCGAGGTGAGCGGCGACGAGCGGCTCCTCGTGATGGCCGTGCACAATCTCGTGGCCAACGCCGTGAACTACTCAGCAGAGGGTTCCCGCGTCGGGGTCGGGGTGCGCAAGAACGCCGGAGTCGTCGAGATCAGCGTCACCGACCAGGGCGTGGGTATTGAGGAAGCCGATCTTGATCGGATCTTCGAACGCTTCTTCCGGGTCGACCAGGCCCGGTCGCGGCACACCGGCGGTACGGGCCTCGGCCTCGCGATTGTCAAGCACATCGTTCAGATCCACGGCGGCGACATCCGCGTCTGGTCGCAGCCGGGCAGCGGTTCGACCTTCACCATCCGCCTCCCGGAGGCGCCGCACCCCGCTTCGGCGGCGATAGGAGACACCCCATGACCCACATCCTTCTGGTCGAAGACGAGAGCGCGCTCAGTGAGCCGCTGAGCTTCCTGCTCGAGCGGGAGGGGTACGAGGTCACCGTCGCCGAGGATGGTCCGAGCGCCATCAGCGAGTTCGACCGCACCGGCGCAGACCTGATTCTGCTCGACCTCATGCTCCCCGGCATCCCGGGCACGGAGGTGTGCCGGGAGATTCGCACGCGGTCGTCTGTGCCGATCATCATGCTGACCGCCAAGGACTCCGAGGTGGACATCGTGGTCGGGCTCGAGCTCGGCGCCGACGACTACGTCACCAAGCCGTATTCGACCCGGGAACTGCTCGCCCGCATCCGTGCCGTTTCCCGGCGCCGCACCGACGAGGTCGGGGAGGACCTGAGCCTGCTGTCGGCGGGCACCGTGCGGATGGACACCGAGCGGCACACCGTGACAGTGTCCGGCGAGATCGTGAACCTGCCGCTGAAGGAATTCGAGCTGCTGGAGTTCCTGCTCCGCAACGCCGGCCGGGTGCTCACCCGAGGTCAGCTGATCGACCGGGTCTGGGGCAGCGACTACTTCGGGGATACCAAGACCCTGGACGTGCACATCAAGCGGATCCGGTCGCGGATCGAAGCCGCCCCCTCGGATCCGACCATGCTGGTCACCGTGCGCGGCCTGGGCTACCGCTTCGACGCCTGAGGCCGGGCGCGAGAAGCACGCCCGCGCGGAAATGCGTCCCGCGATCCGGAGCGGCCGGTCGGCCTCGCCCTACGGGGCGGAGGTCGGCAGCAGGGTCGAGTACTCCTCGAGCGAGCCGTCGAGTACCGGGACGAGAACCTCGACGCCGGTCTCGTTGCCGTACTGGAAAAAGACGGGGAAAAGCGACCCGGGCGCGACGTCGGCCGTGACGGTGACGGTCGGGGAATCCGGTGTGCCGAACGTGACGCTGGAGTTCGCGTCCACGTTCACCTCCTGGGTGAACTTCTCGGTGCCATCGTCGTACTGCACGTTCAGGCTGTGTGCCGAATCGCCCGAGTTGACGACGGTGACCACGAGGTTGGCGATGTTGCCGTCGTCCGACAGGAGCATGGCGTTGCGGATGGCGAGGTCGCCGACATTGCCGCTGACTCCGTCGCTTGCGTCGTATTTCGCGGTCGTCGACTGCGGTGCCAGCAGATTGCAGCCGCTGGTCCCCAGAAGGATGCCGGCCGCCACAACGACGGACACGATGATACGAGCTTTCACAACGCCTCCAACAGATCACCGTTCCGCCTGACGGCCAAACGCTGCACATTAAGCTTTCCCCTTCAGCCTACCGGCTCCCGTCGGGCTGAGCCGCGCGCGCCCGGGCGCGGCGCACCCTACCACTGGCCGCTGTGGTATCCTCGACGTTGCTGAAGGGATACACATATGCTGTTTGAGGTTGGCGAAACTGTCGTTTATCCCCACCATGGTGCTGCGACGATCACCGAGGTGAAGACGCGCATGGTCAAGGGTGAAGAGAAACTGTACCTGAAGCTGAATGTCACCCAGGGCGATCTGACCATCGAGGTGCCCGCCGAGAACGTCGACCTGGTCGGCGTTCGCGACGTGATCGGTCAAGAGGGTCTCGACAAGGTGTTCGAGGTGCTGCGCGCTCCCTTCACCGAAGAGCCCACCAACTGGTCGCGCCGGTACAAGGCCAACCTGGAAAAGCTCGCATCCGGCGACGTCATCAAGGTGTCGGAGGTCGTTCGTGATCTGTGGCGCCGCGATCAGGACCGGGGCCTCTCCGCCGGCGAGAAGCGGATGCTGGCCAAGGCCCGTCAGATTCTTATCTCAGAGCTGGCACTGGCGGAGAAGACCGACGAAGAGAAGGCCTCCACGGTCCTCGACGAGGTCCTGGCGTCCTAACCGGCATAGCCGGATCGGCAGAATCAGAACCGACGTAACCAGACTTGCTTTCGAGGGAAGGCGGCGCCGCGAGGTGCCGCCTTTCGTATTTCGTGCCTCTGACGCCCGCGCCGATGCGGTCTCATGCCGCAGTTCTTCCCGCACCACTTCCCGCACCGCTTCGTACTCACCGTCTCGCGTCTATTCGTCGCCGACCTCACCAGATAGCCTCCAGATATGACTGAAACCCCCGCGCCCCAGGTCGCAGTCATCGTCGTCGCCGCCGGGAGTGGCAGCCGGCTCGGGCACGCCGAGCCGAAGGCGTTCGTCTCGCTGGCCGGACGCACCCTGCTCGAACGCGCGCTTGCCTCTGTGTTCGGGATGCGGGACCCGGTGCAGGTCATCGTCGTCGCGCCCGACACCCACCTGGCCCACGCTCGCCGGGTCGCCTCGAGGGCGGGCGGGGCAGCATCCGTCGACGTGGTGGCCGGCGGCGCCACGCGACAGGAATCGGTGAACCGCGGCCTGGCCGCGGTGCACCCCGGCGTGCGCACCGTCCTGGTACACGACGCCGCGCGCGCCCTCACGCCCGCCGCGCTCTGCGACGCCGTCGTCGACGCGGTGCAGTCCACCGGTCACGGCATCGTTCCCGGCCTGGCCGTGGTCGACACCATCAAGAACATCTCCGCTGCCGGCGAGATCCTGGGCACGGTGGACCGCGCCGCACTCTCGGCCGTGCAGACCCCGCAGGGCTTCCCGAGGGAGATGCTCGCCGCCGCGGCCGCAGCGGCATCCGCCGGCTCGTCGCTCGCGGCAACCGATGACGCGGGCGTGGTGGCCGCCGCCGGCTACCCGGTCAGCGTGATCGCCGGGGACCCCCTCGCCTTCAAGATCACAACCCCGTGGGACCTGGGCCGGGCCGAGGCCCTGCTCGGCGGACGCATGCCGGCCCACTCCGCGCCCCGCACCGACACCGCGCCCCGCGTGGGCACCGGGCTCGATGTGCACGCCTTCGACGACGACTCCGAACTGTGGCTCGCCGGCCTGCACTGGCCGGGGGAGCGCGGACTGTCCGGGCACAGCGATGGCGATGCCGCCGTGCACGCCATCTGCGACGCCCTGCTCTCCGCCGCCGGGCTGGGCGATCTCGGTGGTGTCTTCGGCACATCCGATCCGCGCCTCGTCGACGCCCACGGCGACGTATTCCTCGGCGAGACCCTGCGCCTGCTGGCGGCCGCCGGGTTCAGGGTCGGCAACGTCACGGTGCAGATCATCGGCAACCGGCCCAAACTCAGCACGCGCCGGGCGGAGGCGGAGGCGCTGCTCGGATCGCTGCTGAAGGCGCCGGTCGCCGTGTCGGCGACCACGACGGATGCCCTGGGCTTCACCGGTCGCGGCGAGGGCCTCGCCGCCATCGCGACGGCGCTCATTCTCCCCGACCCCCCGGCAGACCCTGACCTAAGCTGGGAAGCGTGACCATGCGACTCTACGATTCCAGGGCCCAGGCCCTCCGCGACTTCATACCCCTCACGCCCGGCGCGGTGGGTATCTACGTTTGTGGACCCACCGTGCAGTCCTCGCCCCACATCGGCCACCTGCGCAGCGCCCTCGTCTACGACCAGCTGCGCCGCTGGCTCACCTACCGCGGCTTCGACGTGACCTTCGTGCGCAACGTGACCGACATCGACGACAAAATTCTGGCCCACGCGGTCGGGGGCGCCGAGCAGTGGTGGGCGCTCGCCTACCGCTACGAGCTGGAGTTCACCGCCGGCTACCAGCGGCTGGGCATCCTCGCCCCCAGCTACGAACCCAGGGCGACCGCCAGCATCCAGCAGATGCAAGACCTGATCACCCGACTGATCCAACTCGGGCACGCCTACCCGGCCGATGACGCCTCCAGCGACGTCTACTTCGACACGGCGAGCTGGCCCGACTACGGTGACCTCACCCGCCAGCGGCATGGCGACATGGAACCGGCAGCGGATGCCGACCTGCGCGGCAAGAACGACCCACGCGACTTCGCCCTGTGGAAGGGTCGCAAAGCCGATGAACCGGAGTCCGCCTCCTGGCCGTCCCCGTGGGGAGCCGGCCGTCCCGGCTGGCACATCGAGTGCTCGGCCATGGCGTCCCGCTACCTCGGCTCCCACTTCGACATCCACGGCGGCGGGCTCGACCTGCGCTTCCCACACCATGAGAACGAGCTGGCCCAGTCCGCCGCCGCCGGCGACGGCTTCGCGAGCTACTGGGTGCACAACGGTCTCGTCAACGTGAACGGGCAGAAGATGTCCAAGTCGCTGGGCAACTCGGTCTTCGCGACGGAGCTGCTCGACCAGGCGCGCGCCATCGTCGTGCGCTACTACCTGGGGGCGGCCCACTACCGTTCCACCATCGACTACCACGAGGGTTCCCTCGTGGAGGCCGAAGCGGCCCTCGAAAGAATCGAGAGCTTCCTCGACCGCGCCGACCGCCGCCTGGCGGACACCCGCTTCGCCGGATCCGGCGTCGAGATCGTCCCGGACGAATTCGCGTCCGCCATGGACGACGACCTGGCCGTGCCTCAGGCTCTGGCGGTGTTGCACGACACCGTGCGTACCGGCAACGCGGCGCTGGACGCCGAAGATCTGCACGCGGCCGCCGCCGCGCGTGGTCACGTGCTCGCCATGAGTGAGGTTCTCGGCATCAACCCGCTCTCACCGGGCTGGTCCGTGGCCACGGACGAACCGGCCATGATCGCACTCACCGCCCTCGTCGAGCGCCTGCTCGACGATCGCGAAATCGCAAGGCAGGGCCGCGACTATGCGGCCGCAGACCGTATCCGGGACGAGCTCGTCGCCGCCGGAATTACCATCGAAGACACCCCCTCGGGTGCCCATTGGAGTTTTGACTGATGAAGAACACAGACCGTAAGTCCCGCACCGGGGCCGTGCGCAAGGGCAGCCGGGGACCACAGGTCGGTTCCGGCGGCCAGGGACGCCAGGCCCTCGAGGGCAAGAAGCCCACGCCCAAAGCGGAAGACCGCCCCTACCACCCCGCCGGCAAACGCAAGCTCGCCCAGGACCGCTTCGTCGCGGCCGGCGGCGGCCGCAGCCGCGGCTCCGCTGGTCCCAAGAGCGCGCCGCGCAGCGCCACCACCGGCAACACCGGCGGCGGCGGAGCGTCCACCCGCCGGGCCAAGCAGATCGACGAGCATGAGGTTGTGACCGGGCGCAACTCCGTACTGGAGGCGCTGCGGGCGAAGATCCCCGCCACGGCCCTGTACATCGCCACGCGCATTGAAATGGACGAACGGGTGAAGGAGGTCCTCACCCTCGCGACGACCCGCGGCATCCCCGTCCTCGAGGTCATGCGCCCGGAGCTCGACCGCTTGGCGGGCCGGGACTCGGTGCACCAGGGTCTCGCGCTCAAAGTGCCGGCCTACGAGTACGCCCAGCCCCTCGAGCTGCTGGAACTGACGATCAGCCGCGGCCACAAGCCGCTCTTCGTCGCCCTCGACGGCATCACCGACCCCCGCAACCTCGGCGCCATCATCCGCTCGACGGCCGCGTTCGGCGGACACGGCGTGATCGTGCCGCAGCGTCGGTCCGTCGGCGTGACCGCGTCGGCGTGGAAGACGTCGGCCGGAGCCGCTGCCCGACTTCCCGTCGCCATGGCCACCAACCTGACCCAGTCGCTCAAGGCGCTCAAGGAGCGCGGCGTGCTCGTCATCGGACTCGCCGGCGACGGCGACACCCAGCTGCCCGAGCTCGGCATCGGTTTCGCCGAGCGCCCCATCGTGATCGTGGTCGGCAGCGAGGGCAAGGGGCTGTCCCGCCTCGTCACCGAGACCTGCGACGCGATTGTGTCGATCCCGATCAGCGCCTCGACCGAATCCCTCAACGCGGGGATCGCGGCCGGCGTGACACTGTACGAGGTCTCCCGACTGCGCGCGGCCGCCAAGGCCGCCAAGGTCGCGAAGCAGGCAGCCGCCGCGACGGCGGCAGCCGCCTCCGCAGCCTCTTAACCCGATCCGCCGGGCGCCCGCCCGGTAGGCCGAACCGCGAGAAAAGCCTCCTAATCCCACAATCGGCGGGCTTTTCTCACGGTTCGGCGGGCTACACGGACCCGGCGGCACGCCGGTCGGATCAGACCTTGAGGCGCCAGTCGGCCTCGTCGTCGGCGGCCGACTCGGCCGCGTCCGCCAGGGCGGCGGTCTCATCGTCGGTCACGTCGATCGGGATCGTGATCTCGCCGGTGGCCGGCTCGATCACGGTGGCCTCGTCGCGGCGGTGCCGGAGCACGTCCTTGACGTAGGAGGTGACGGCCTCGGCCAGCGGGATATCCCTGGACTGGTTCTGGGCCATGAACCAGCGGTGGTCGAGCAGCTGGTGGAAGACCTCGGCCGGCTCCAGCTTGCCCTTGAGATCGCGGGGAATGGCCCGGATGACGGGTTCGAAGACGCGCACCAGCCACTCGTGCGCCAGCATCTCCTCGTCGGCCTCCGGGTCGCCGTAGGAGACCCGGTAGGAGTCGAGGTCGTTGAGCAGGCGCCGGGCCTGGTTCTCCTCGGCGTCGAGCCCGGTCAGCCTCAGCAGGCGCCGCTGGTGGTGGCCGGCGTCGACGACCTTCGGCTGGATGCGCACGGTCGTACCCGTGTTGTCCGTCTTGATGGCCAGTTCCTCGATGTCGAACCCGAGGTCGTTGAGGCGTTCGACGCGTTCCGTGATGCGCCAGCGCTCGGAGCTGGAGAAGGATTCCGACCCGGTGAGCTCTTTCCAGAGCAGCCGGTAGGCGGCCACGATCCCATTGCTGACCCGGATGGGGTCCAGCTCGTCGGCCGCCCGGCCGCCGGCCTCGAGGTCCATGAGCTCACCGGCGATGTTGACGCGCGCGATCTCCAGGTCGTTTTCGCGCTGGCCGTTGGAGAGCCCGCCGGGATAGAGCTGCCCGGTCTCCGCGTCGACCAGGTAGGCGGCGAACGCGCCGGCGTCACGGCGGAAGAGGGTGTTGGACAGCGACACATCGCCCCAGAAGAGGCCGGCCATGTGTACGCGTACCAGCAGCAGGGCCAGGGCGTCGACCAGCCGGGTGGCGGTGTCGGGCCGCAGGGTCTGCGAGTAGAGCGCGCGGTAGGGGAGCGAGAACTTGAGGTGCCGGGTGACGAGCACCGAGTTCAGCGGCTCGGCGTCGTCATCGGTGCGGTTCGTGATCACGGCGAGCGGCTCGACGCAGGGAATTTCCAGGCCCTGCAGGGTACGGAGCATCTCGTACTCGCGCTTGGCCATCTCGCTGGTGGTCTCCTTGATGGCGACGACACGGCCGCTCAAATGAGCGAAGCGCACGAGGTGGCGCGAGATGCCTTTGGGCAACGCTGCGATGTTCTCGTTCGGCCAGGCGTCCAGCGGGAGGTGCCAGGGAAGGTCAAGTAGGGCTGGATCGGCAGTGGCCGATGTGATGTTGAGTGAACCGCTCATCCGTCGAGTTTACCGGTGTGCTCCACAGTCGGGGAACGACAAAACGGCCGGATGGAACATGCTCCATCCGGCCGTTCGTTGACGAGCGGGTGCCTAGTCGGCGACTGCTCCACCGAGGCGCAGGCCGGTCTCGGCGTCGAACACGTGCATGTGGTGCGGCGTCGGGGTGAGGTAAACGGTGTCGCCGGCGGACGGGTGCGAACGACCATCGACGCGAGCGACGATATCGGTGCGCTTGCCCTCGACCGTGGAGTGGCCGTAGAGGTAACCGTCGGCACCAAGCTCCTCGACCAGGTCGACGGCAACTTCGAGGCCCTCGCCATGCGTGGTGGACAGGTGGATGTCCTCGGGGCGGACGCCGATCGTGACCTTCGTGCCGGTGGAGCCGGCCAGGGTCTCGCGGGGCACGGGAATCGTGGCGGTGCCGAACCTGACGCCGCCGTCGACGGTGTCGGCCAGGAACAGGTTCATGGCCGGGCTGCCGATGAAGCCGGCAACGAAGACGTTGTTCGGCTTCGAATACAGGTCGCGAGGCGTGCCGACCTGCTGGAGCACGCCATCCTTGAGGACTGCGATGCGGTCGCCCATGGTGAGGGCTTCGGTCTGGTCGTGGGTCACGTAGACCGTCGTGACGCCGAGGCGGCGCTGGAGCGAAGCGATCTGGGTGCGGGTCTGCACGCGCAGCTTGGCGTCGAGGTTCGACAGAGGCTCGTCCATCAGGAACACCTGGGGCTGACGCACGATGGCCCGGCCCATGGCGACGCGCTGACGCTGGCCACCGGAGAGAGCTTTCGGCTTGCGGCTCAGGTACGGCTCGAGGTCGAGCAGCTTGGCGGCCTCGAGAACGCGGGCGGCGCGCTCATCCTTGTTGACTCCGGCGATCTTGAGCGCGAAGCCCATGTTCTCGGCGACCGTCATGTGGGGGTACAGAGCGTAGTTCTGGAAGACCATGGCGATGTCGCGGTCTTTCGGCGGGACATCCGTCACGTTGCGCTCACCGATGAAGATGTTGCCTTCGTTGACTTCTTCGAGGCCGGCGAGCATGCGCAGGGACGTGGACTTGCCGCAGCCGGACGGGCCGACCAGCACGAGAAACTCGCCGTCGGCAACCGACAGGTCGAGCTTGTCAACGGCGGGAATAGAGGAACCCGGATAGAGGCGGGTCGCCTTGTCGAACGTGACTGAAGCCATGGTTGATTTCTCCTTCACCGGCAGGTACGTGCCGGACGATCCGTTGTGATGGGTTACTACGCCTGCCACGCGTCATGTGCAACAGGTCAACTTTCCCAGTATGTCATGTTGGGGGATCGCGGCGACGGCGGGAATTCTGCAGCGGAGCCCACCCGCAGGCCCCGTCTGGCCGTTTCCCAGAAAGGGGACCTACTATTTGGGAGGCATTCGCAAATGGCTTGCCTCTGCACTAACTACTCGGAGCGAGCATTCATGACTATTGGCGGATCGGGCGACGGCCGTCCTTCTAAGAATCAGCGACGCGACGCGGTGCGTACCAAGGCCAAGCGGATCCGCGAGGAGCAGAAGAAAAAGGACCGCCGTTACCGGGTCGCCCTGCGCGGCGGAATCGCCGCCGCCGGCGTCGCCATTGCCGCGGTCATCGCCGTGGTCATCATCAACTCGATTCCCCCCATCGGCCCCGGTCCGGCGAACATGGCCAGTGACGGCGTGCTGATCTCCGAGGGGATGACCCCGGTCACGACCTCCGCGCTCCAGCCCGAGGCCAAGCCGATACCGTCCAAGCCGGATGCGACCGGCACTGTCGCCGACATTCGCGTCTACGCCGACTACCTCTGCCCGTTCTGCAGCGAGTTTGAGGCCGCCAACAGTGACCAGATCAGCCAGTGGGTCACGTCGGGTGCCGCGACCGTGGAGATCCACCCGGTTTCGATCCTGACCCACAAGTCCTCCGGCACGAAATACTCGCTTCGGGCTGCAAACGCCGCCGCATGTGTGGCCAATTACGCCCCCGCAAACTTCTACGACTTCAACGCCATCCTGTTCCAGGAACAGCCCAAGGAGGGCACCGCCGGTCACGACGACGCGGCCATCAAGGGCCTCGTAAAGGACGCCGGCGTGAGCGACCGGGTGTCGCAGATCAACGAGTGCATTGACGACACGACCTTCAAATCGTGGGTCATCGCATCCACGGACCGGGCTCTGTCCGGTCCGTTGCCGAACACCGAGGTCGAGGCCATCACCGGCACACCCACCGTGCTCGTCAACGGAAAGCAGTACGTCGGCGCACTCGACGACCCGAGGGAGTTCGCCGCCTTCGTGCTACAGGCGGCCGGCGCGACCTACTCCACCTCGACGCCAACCCCCGAGCCGGCACCGGCCGGGTAGGCGCCCCGCTTTGATGGCGGCGCAGCACGGGTTCGTCATTTAGGATGGTGAGTCGAGGCGTCGATCGCCTCATGCCGGCCTGGCGCAATTGGTAGCGCACCACTCTTGTAAAGTGGGGGTTACGGGTTCAAGTCCCGTGGCCGGCCCTCTACTCTCATCGCTTCAGATCGTGGTTTTCTCGGTGACGGTGTCCTCGAGGGCGCTGAGAAAATTTGTCGGATCGATCGGTGAGCGCACGCCCGGTTTTGCATCGGCCGGAATGCCCCCGACGTACAGCCAACCGAGCAATTCTTCCGCGGCCGCGAGGCCGTGGGCGTCGTTCACCGGCTGCGTGCGGGCCAGGGCGCCGGAACGCCACATGACGCCCCAGCCCTGGGCGGCGAGGAGAAGGCTCAGCATGTGGGCGACACCCGCCGCTACGGCGTCCTGTTCCCAGACCGCCACCGTGTCGCTTTCGCGACGGCTCGCGACCACGGCGATCAGAAGTTCGGCGCGCAGCGGCTTAGCGGCGAGCCTGGCGGCTTCGGTGCCGTTCAGCCCGGCGGCCTCGACCATGGCCTCGCCCAGGCGACGCCGCGCGTCACCGCGCAACTCGATCAGCCGCCACGGACGCAGAGCGCCATGGTCGGCGACACGGGCCGCGGCAGCCACCACAGGCAGCAGTTCCGCATGGCTCGGCACCTGCCCGGTGACCTTGGAGTGGGAGCGTCGATGACCGACCGTATCGAGGAGGTCGGACAACGCTTACTCGACCGGCTTGAAATTGAGCGAGATGGAGTTCATGCAGTACCGGTCGCCGGTGGGCGTTCCGAATCCGTCGTCGAAGACGTGGCCCAGGTGCGAGCCGCACTTCGCACAGCGCACCTCGGTGCGCACAACCCCGAGGGTTCGGTCTTCGAGGAGTTCAACGGCCTCGGGACGCACCGATTCGTAGAAGCTCGGCCAGCCGCAACCGGAGTCGAACTTCGTGCCGCTCTTGAACAGCTCGGCATTGCAAGCCCCGCAGGTGTAAATTCCGGAGCGGCCCTCATCGAGGAGCTCGCCGGCCCACGCCCGCTCGGTGGCGGCGCCGCGAAGTACGGCGTACTGCTCGGGGCTCAGCTCAGCGCGCCACTGCGCATCCGACTTCTCGACCTCGTAGTCCATGTTCCATTCCTTCCTGCTCGACCCCGGAGAGGCCGAAATCCGTCCGTACCAACACTAAACTCGCCAGACCGCGGCGGTATTCCTCGATCGGGAGGCAGGCAGGTTTTTCTACCGTGGACAGCACGGCACAACGGCCCAGCGAGTACGCAGGCATCGACAAATAGGATTGCAGAGATCGAGGGAGGTGGCACGTGGACGGAACTCCCGGTTCGTCGACTCCCGCGGAGCCTGCCTCGGAGTCCTCCTCCCCGGCAGGCCTGTCCGCCCGCGACCGGTCGATCCTCGCCTTCGAGCGGCAGGGGTGGCAGCACGCCGGTGCCAAGGAACAGGCGATCCGGGCCGAGTTCGCCCTCTCGGCCGCCCGGTACTATCAACTACTGGGCGCTGTGATCGACTCGCCGCTGGCCCTGGCCCACGACCCGATGCTGGTGAAACGCCTGCAGCGGATGCGCGACGCCCGGTCGCAGGCGCGGGAGAGCCGGTCGCTACAGTCCACCGATTGACTCCCTGACCCGCACCCTGCCCGTGTCTCATCACCGCCCACTAAGGATCTGACCAGCCTCACGATGCCGAACTCCTACGCGAAAGACCGCTTCGACCACCTCCCGCATTCCCTGGAGCGGGTGGGGGCCCACCGCGCGCCCGGCAAGAAAGGGCGCGGCTGGGTTGCGGTGTGGTGGTCTCTCGGTGCAACCGTGCTGCTGGTCGGCAGCGGAGTCGTCGGCCTGGCCGTCCTGAACAACAACCTGAACTTCGAGTTGCCGGGCACCGCGACGAGTACTGACAGCGCGGCCGAGCCGAGCGCCACTCCGAGTGACACTCCGGCGTCGGCGTCGGAGTCGGTGCCGACGCCGACGCCGACGCCGGCCGCGACCGTGGACCCTGACTCGACCGTGACCGTTTTGAACGGGACCGCTGGTGAGGGGATCGCCCGGTCCGTTGGCGATGTCCTCGAGGCGGAGGGCTGGACGATCGAAGAGTTGGACAACGCGAGCACGGAGGATGTGCAGACCACGACGGTCTACTACGCCGACGCGGCCCTGGAGGGAGCGGCCCGCGGAGTCGCGGAGTCACTGCCCGGCTCGGAGATGCTGCTCTCAAGCGATTTCGCCGATTCCGCGGCGGACCTGACCGTTGTCGTCGGCGCCGACTACGAGCCGGCCGAATAGCCGTCGCTTATACGTCGGGCGCTCGCGCGTCAACCCCCTTTCGTTCTTCCGGAGCTTCCGTAAATTGAGAAATGGTCCTTCATCGTGTTTGCCCGGGCGTTCTCGCAGGAGACGTATTCCATCGGTCGAATGCAATGGACGCAATCCCTGCGCCAGGCCCGGTACGGCCAACGGGCGCGTGTCGACGAATTCAGCAACAAGGAGTTACACATGGCGAACGGAACCGTCAAATGGTTCAACGCTGAAAAGGGTTTCGGCTTCATCACCGTCGATGGAGGTGGCCAGGACGTTTTCGTCCACTACTCGGCCATCGATATGCACGGCTACAAGGTTCTGGAAGAGGGACAACACGTCATCTTCGAACTGGGTACAGGGGCAAAGGGGCCCCAGGCAGAAGCGGTTCGTCCGATCTGATCCAGCGGGGGAGGCCCCAGCGGTCGACCGAAGGGTCGGGTCGCTCCGGGGTGAGTGTGCGCGGCAGTGCAGCCGCGTTAGGTTGGGGGCGTGACAGCGAAACTAGTGGTTCAAGCGCAGCGACGAAGTGCGGCACCGAGAATTCGGTCCATCCGGATGCTCGGGGTCGTCCTTCTGCCGGCACTTCTGCTGGTCTCGGCATGCGCCAGTGACGCGCCGAAGCCGTCGGCAAGCTCAACCGGCACGCCCTGGAACTCCACCTTCGAGTCGGCCGCAGACCCGGCGGTCGCCCCATTGCGCGGCACGAGTGTGCCGACCGGGAGCCTCCAGAACCCGGCCCTCTCGGTGAAGATCGACAACCACGAAGCGGCCAGGCCACAGATCTCTCTCGAGCGCGCCGACATCGTCTTTGAGGAACTGGTCGAGGGCGGGCTGACCCGTTATGTCGCGGTCTGGCATTCCGACGTGCCCGAACTCGTCGGGCCGGTGCGATCGATCCGACCCATGGACCCGGACATCATCGCGCCCTTCGGCGGGATCGCGGCTTATTCCGGCGGCCAACAGAAATTCATCGACCTGATGGACGCGACGGATGTCGTCAGCGCCGCCTTCGATACCGACGACACCGGTCTCTTCGCGCGTTCGGATGACCGGGAAGCCCCTCACAACGTCACCCTCCAGGCCTCAGCGCTCGTCGCGCGGAACGCCACCGTGCCGCCGCCGAACCAGCAATTTGCCTACTCCGCGACCGTGCAGGGATCGTCCGCGGCCGTCGACGGCGCCCCTGTCGCGGCGATCAACTCTACCTTCTCCACCGCCCGTTGGCCCGGCTGGACGTGGGATGCGGCCAGTGCTGCCTACCTGCGCTCGCAGGAGGGCGCCCCTGATCTCGACGCCACCGGTGAGCAGCTGCGGGCGACCAACGTCCTGGTCCTGCGGGTCGCGATCGACGGCACCTACGGGGATGTTCCCACGACGACAATGATCGGTTCGGGGGAAGCCTGGGTGTCAGCCGGCGGCAAGTCCGTGCATGCGGTCTGGTCCAAGGCCGACCAGACCGCCCCCATCCGTCTTGTCGATGACTTCGGCGTGACGATTCGGCTCGCCGCCGGTAACACCTGGATCGAGCTGGTGCCGTCGGACCGAGGCACGGTTGTGCTGGTCCCGTAGCCGTAGCAGCAGCACCCTGCCGTTCACTTGCACTCTCGACCCCAGAGTGCCAGAATCGACTTGGCACTCTCTCTGTTTGAGTGCCAACCCATCATCGTTTTGGTAACGTCCGGGAGGGACGAGAAACACATATGGCAAAGATCATTGCTTTCAACGAAGAGGCCCGTCGCGGCCTTGAGCGTGGCCTGAACATCCTCGCTGACACTGTCAAGGTCACCCTCGGCCCGCGCGGACGTAACGTGGTGCTGGAAAAGAAGTGGGGCGCCCCCACGATCACCAACGACGGCGTCTCCATCGCCAAGGAGATCGAACTCGACGACCCCTACGAGAAGATCGGTGCCGAGCTCGTCAAGGAGGTCGCCAAGAAGACCGATGACGTCGCGGGCGACGGAACCACCACCGCCACCGTCCTAGCTCAGGCGCTCGTTCGTGAGGGCCTGCGCAACGTCGCGGCCGGAGCAGACCCGATCAGCCTCAAGCGCGGCATCGAGAAGGCCACGGCTGCTGTCATCGCCGAGCTGATCGCCAACGCCAAAGAGGTCGAGACCAAGGAAGAGATCGCGGCCACCGCATCGATCTCCGCCGGCGACGCCGAAATCGGCGCGATCATCGCCGAGGCCATCGACAAGGTCGGCAAGGAGGGTGTTGTCACCGTCGAGGAGTCGAACACTCTCGGCACCGAGCTCGAGCTCACCGAGGGCATGCGCTTCGACAAGGGCTTCCTGTCCGCCTACTTCGTGACCGACCCCGACCGTCAGGAAGCGGTCTTCGAAGACCCCTACATCCTGATCGTTAACTCCAAGGTCTCCAACATCAAGGACCTGCTCCCCATCGTGGACAAGGTCATCCAGACCGGCAAGCAGCTCCTCATCATCGCCGAGGACGTCGACGGCGAGGCCCTGGCCACGCTCGTGGTGAACAAGATCCGCGGAATCTTCAAGTCGGTCGCCGTCAAGGCTCCCGGCTTCGGTGACCGTCGCAAGGCCCAGCTGCAGGACATCGCCATCCTCACCGGTGGACAGGTCATCAGCGAAGAGGTCGGTCTCAAGCTTGAGAACGTCACGCTTGACCTCCTCGGCAACGCGCGCAAGATCGTCATCACCAAGGACGAGACCACCATCGTCGAAGGCGCCGGAGACCCCGAAGCCATCGCCGGACGCGTCCAGCAGATCCGCAGCGAGATCGAAAACACCGACAGCGACTACGACCGCGAGAAGCTCCAGGAGCGTCTCGCCAAGCTCGCCGGCGGAGTCGCAGTCATCAAGGCCGGCGCCGCGACGGAGGTTGAGCTCAAGGAGCGCAAGCACCGCATCGAGGACGCCGTCCGCAACGCGAAGGCTGCCGTCGAAGAGGGCATCGTCGCCGGTGGTGGCGTTGCGCTGATCCAGGCCGGCAAGACCGCGTTCGAGAAGCTCGAGTTGGTCGGCGACGAGGCAACCGGAGCGAACATCGTCAAGGTTGCCATCGACGCTCCGCTCAAGCAGATCGCCCTCAACGCCGGCATGGAGCCGGGTGTTGTTGCCGACAAGGTGCGCAACCTGCCGATCGGTTGGGGCCTCAACGCCGCGACCGGTGAGTACGTCGACATGCTCGCCGCCGGAATCAATGACCCGGTGAAGGTCACCCGTTCCGCGCTGCTGAACGCAGCGTCGATCGCCGGACTGTTCCTCACCACCGAGGCCGTAGTCGCCGACAAGCCGGAGAAGAACGCTGCTCCGGCCGGCGACCAGGGCGGCGGAATGGACTTCTAGGTCCACACCGCTTCACCGCTTCACCGCTTCACAACACAGGGCGCCTCCTCCGGGAGGGGCCCTGTGTCGTTAATGCAGGCATCGTTAAAACGGCCGTCGTCAATACAGCGAACAATGCGCAGGCGGTCGCGGCTAACGCAGGAAGAGGCGCGCGTTGGCCTGCTCGATCTCGGCGTACTGCTGGCCCGCTTGGTTCAGGGCCAGATTCAATCCCTCCGCGCTCTGGGCCACCTGGTGTTGGGTGGCGCGCCAGTCCGAGACCGCCGCCTGGAACGCGGTCGCTGCCTGGCCCGTCCACGAGCCCTCCAGTGCGGTCAGCTGGGTGATGAGCCCGGCGACCTCGCCCTGGATGCGCCCGATCGTGGCGCGCGCCACGGAGGTGGTGTGGAGCACTGCTTCGCTGTCGACCTGATAGCGGGTCATGGGGGTCCTTTCGGCAGGGGAAGATGCCGATCAGACTACGGAGGCGCCTGCAGCCGCTCCCGTTGGCTGCCGTTGTGCCCTGACAAGTCATCCCCCCGGACGGCGGGGGAGGAACCGCGGGGGTTTGATGGCACCGCACGTGCTACGACGTGATGACGGGGGCGACGCGCTGGGGCGCGCTCGGAGAACAGGCCAGTGGGAACCAGACCCGGAACGTTGCGCCGCCGCCGGGGGTGTCCACGACCTGGACGGTGCCGTTGTGGCTGGCGACGATCGAGGCGACGATCGCCAGGCCGAGCCCGCTGCCGCCGGTCTCCCGTGCACGGGAGGTGTCCGCACGCCAGAACCGCTGGAAGATCTTCTCCCTGATCTGCGGCGGGATACCCTCACCATGGTCGATGACGGCGATGGAGGCGCGCTGGTTTCGGCGGTCGACTGCGACCTCGAGCTCGACCGGGCTGTCCGTCGGACTGAAGCGTAGCGCGTTGCCCATCAGGTTCGTGATGATCTGGCGGATCTTGTTCTCCTCGGCCATCACCACGGCCTGCACGGTGGCGGGCTCGGTCACCGGAGTCTGTTCCCGAGCCGGCGGCGCAACATCCGCTTTGCGTGGTTTGCGGGTGCGCAGCCGCGCCAGGGTTGCCCCGGCGAAGGAGACGGATCCGCCCGCCGGGTGGTTCGGCTCGTCGGGCTTCGAACCTGGTGCGGCAGCGGAGGGGACTTCTCCCGTCGAGTGAGCGAGGTCGATGGCGGGGCGTTCGGTGCTGTCCTCGATCTCGGTGGGGATCGGAGTGACGACGGTGATGGTGCGACCGGGGGAGGAGGCCATGGCGTCGAGGGCTGCGTCACGGGCGAGCGGCATCAGGTCGACCGGCGCGAGGGCAAGGGGCTTTGTCTCGTCGAGCCGGGCCAGCTCGAGCAGGTCTTCGACGAGGCCGCCCATGCGGATCGCTTCCTTCTCGATGCGCTCCATGGCCTGTGCGATTTCTTCCGGGGTCTGCAGGGCACCCATTCGGTAGAGCTCGGCGTAGCCGCGCACCGAAACGAGGGGAGTGCGCAGCTCGTGGCTGGCGTCGCCGACGAATCGGCGCATCTGGTCGATGGTGCGGGCGCGGTCCTTGAAGAGGCGGTCGATGCGGCTCAGCATGGTGTTGAGCGATCGGTTGAGGCGCCCGACCTCGGTGTTGGGCGTGGCACCGCCGAGCCGCTGGCTGAAGTCGCCATCGGCGATGGCCGCGGCCGTGCGCTCCACCTCTCGCAGTGGTGCAAAGGTAGTGGTCACCAGCAGCCGGGTGAGCAGGGCGCCCACCAACACGACCCCGAGCCCGAACCCCAGGAAAATGGTGAGGTAGGTGGCCATGGTGTTCTCGGTCGGCCTCAACGAGACCGCCATGACCAGAGTGCCCAGGGTTCCCTGCGGCGAAATCACGAGCGGCACGGCGACCGCCAAGAACTCGGTGTCGTGTGCCGAGTCGACCAGAGTCATCGTCTTGCCGTCGAGTTCCATCACGGTCTGCAGATCGAGCGGTGCGGTCAGGATCGGCAGCTCACTGCGCGGGACATCCCGCCAGGTGTGGTCCTTGAGGCTGCCGTGCTCGTCATACAGGGCGACATAGTAGTCCGAAGAGACCACGGCTGTGGTGCCCTGACCGAGAGCCGCCGCCGAATAGCTGTTCGAGGCGGACTGGGCGTCGATCTGCAGCTGCGAATCGACCTGCTGGATCACGTATTGGCGAAGCATGGCCATCGTACCGATGCCGGACACGAGCAGGCCGAGCGTCAGCATCAGGACCGTGACGCCCGTGATTTTGGAACGCAGGGAAATGCGGCTCCACCGCTCCATGAGTGACTGATGCATAGGAGGCCAGTGTATGAGCGCAGCCTGTGACTACGCCTTGGCGGCCTTGAGCATGTAGCCGAAGCCGCGTTTGGTCTGGATGAGGGGTTCGGTCGAGTGCGCGTCCACCTTGCGGCGGAGGTAAGAAATGTAGGACTCGACGATGCCGGCGTCACCGTTGAAGTCGTACTCCCAGACATGGTCCAGGATCTGAGCCTTCGACAGGACCCGGTTCGGGTTCAGCATGAGGTAGCGCAGAAGCTTGAACTCGGTCGGACTGAGTTCGATGGGGGCGTCGCCGACCAGGACCTCGTGGGTGTCCTGGTCCATGGTGAGTTCGCCGGCGCGGATGACCGCGTCTTCGTCGGCGTGCATGGTCCGGCGCAGGATGGCTTTGATCCGGGCCACAATCTCGTCGAGGCTGAACGGCTTGGTGACGTAGTCGTCGCCGCCGACCGTCAGGCCGGTGATCTTGTCTTCGGTGTCGTCCTTCGCCGTGAGGAAGAGGATCGGGGCCGTGTAGCCGGCGGACCGCAGGCGCTTGGTCACTCCGAAACCGTTCATATCCGGCAGCATGACGTCAAGGATGATGAGGTCGGGTTCTTCCTCGAGGACGGCGGAGATCGCCTGGGCGCCGTTTCCGACGGCTCGCACGGCGAATCCGGCGAAGCGCAGGCTGGTGGTGAGGAGATCCCGGATATTGGGTTCGTCGTCGACAATAAGGATGCGGGGGCCGTCAGTCATAAGGCTAGTATCTGCGCGTTAGCTGAAGGTTTACTGAAAATGCCCGGTATGCGCGCTGGCGAGTACATTGGGGAACAAACCAGACTGCCGCGGCGTGGGGAGACCAGAATGAGCATTCCGACTTTTGCGATTGTGGGGGCCGGCTTGGCCGGGGCCAGAGCGGCCGAGGCCATCCGTTCCGAGGGGTTCGACGGGAGCATCGTGCTGCTGGCTGGGGAGACCGAATACCCCTACGTGCGGCCGCCCCTCTCCAAGGACTACCTGGCCGGGCGGGCCGCCCGGGACACGATCGACGTGCACCCGGCACCGTGGTACGACGAGCGGGGCATCGACGTGCGGCTGGGTGCCCGGGTGACCGGGCTGGCGCTCGACACCCACGAGCTGACCCTGCGGGAGGGCAAATCGGTGCGCTACGACAGGTTGCTCCTCGCGACGGGGGCGTCGTCACGGCGCTTTCCCGGCCCGGGCGCAGACCTGGCCGGGGTGCACCATCTGCGCACGGTCGGCGAGTCGCAGGCGCTGCGAGTCGAGCTGGAGCCGGGAAACCGCCGGGTCGTGATCGTCGGGGCCGGCTGGATCGGTCTCGAAGTCGCCGCGGCCGCCCGCGGGTACGGCAACACCGTCACGGTGCTCGGGCGGGACGGCGTGCCGCTGGCCCCGGTGATCGGCGACGAGGTCGGGTCGGTGTTCGCGGAGCTGCACCGCGTGAACGGGGTGGATCTGCGGATGGAAACCAACGTCGAACGACTGATCGGGACGCAGGGGAGGGTTACCGGAGTGGGACTCCCCGGCGGCGAGGTCGTTTCGGCCGATGTCGTCGTCATCGGCATCGGCGCGGTGCCGAACACGGACCTGGCCCGGGACGCGGGCCTGGCCGTCGACGACGGCATCGTCGTCGACGCGGCGTTCCGGTCCATCGACCCGGACGTCTACGCGGTGGGTGACGTCGCCACGGTCTTCCACCCGGTGCTGCGGCACCATCTGCGCGTCGAGCACTGGGACAACGCCGAGCGGGCCGGCGCCGCGGCCGGCCGCTCGATGCTTGACCAGGCGGTCAGCTACGACGCGATCCCATACTTTTACACGGACCAGTTCGACCTCGGGATGGAGTACTCGGGGTACGGCGCACTTGCACGGGATGCGGAGGTCGTGTTTCGCGGTGACCCGGCGAGGCGGGAATTCATCGCGTTCTGGGTGTTGGACGGCAGGGTCGTCGCCGGCATGAACGTCAACGTGTGGGACGTCAACGAGACGGTGCAGCGCTTCATCCGGACGGAGGTGCGGGTCGACACGACCCGGCTCGCGGATGAGAGCATTGAACTGGACGAACTTCTCGCCGGAGCACCCGACTGAAGGACCTGACATGGACAACGTGACCACTCGACCTGGCCCGGCGCTGCCCGACCTGCTCCATCCACGGCGACTGATCGGCGAGAGACTGTTCGATTTTTCCCGTGAGGTGGCCGTGATGGCCATCGTCAACCGCACGCCGGATTCCTTCTACGACAAGGGAGCGACCTTCGCTCTTGACGAGGCCGTCACGGCCGCCCGGCGCGCCATCCTGGACGGCGCCGACTGGGTCGACATCGGCGGGGCGAAATTCGCGCCCGGCCCGGCCATTCCGATCGAGGAGGAGATCGACCGGGTCGTCCCGGTGGTCGAGGCCCTGCGCGGCTCGGGCGTCGTCATCTCCGTCGACACCTTTCATCCCGCCGTGGCGCGCGCCAGCCTGGCCGCCGGCGCCCACGTGATCAACGACACCACCGGGGTGCACGACCCGGCCATGGCTGATGTCGTCGCGGACAGCGACGCGACGCTGGTGATCACCCACAGCCTCGCGCCGCCGCGCACACCGTGGCCGGGGCCCACCTACGGCGACGTGGTGCACGAGGTCGCAGCCTTCCTGGATGAACGGGTCGAGCTGGCCCGCAGTCGCGGCGTCCCGGCATCCCGCATCATCGTCGACCCTGGGCACGACCTGAACAAGAACACCTACCACTCGCTCGAGCTGACCCGGAGGCTCGGCGAGATCACCGCGCTCGGCTACCCCACTCTGGTCGCCGTGTCGAACAAGGACTTCATCGGGGAGACGCTGAACCGTGAGCGGGGCGACCGGATCGCGGGATCGCTCGCCGCCGCCGTCTACAGCATCCTGCAGGGCGCCCGGATCGTGCGGATGCACAACGTCGTCGCCGCGGTCGACGCCGTGCGGATGACCGAGGCGATCCTGGGCTTCCGCGAACCGGCGTACGTGCGCCACAACCTGGCCAGATGATGCTGGATCGTGACGAGCTGAACATCCGTTACCGGGTGCCTGACCGCACTCTGCCCCACCTGCGAGTGAATTTCATCGCCAGCCTCGACGGCGCCGCCACCCGGGAAGGCGTGAGCGGCGGGCTCGGGAACGCCGACGACAGGCTCGTCTTCGATACCCTTCGGATGCTCGCCGACGTGATCGTGGTCGGTGCGGGCACGGTGCGCGCCGAGGGGTACGTCGGCATCCGTCAGGGCCCCGCGGATGCCGCGTGGCGGGTCCGGCACGGACTTCCGGCGCAGCTGCCCGTCGCCATCGTGTCCTCACGGCTGGACCTCGAACCGAGCCACGCGCTATTCGCGGACACCGCCGTGCGGCCGCTGGTCGTAACGCACGCGGCGTCACCGCTGCGGCGACGCGCAGAGCTCGCAGAGGTGGCGGACGTGCTGGTCTGCGGGGAGGACGCCGTGGACCCGCGGCTGATGCGGGCGGAGCTGGCTCGGCGCGGTCTGGCGCAGATGCTCTGCGAGGGTGGGCCGAACCTGTTCGGTGCGCTGATCGACGCCGACTGCGTCGACGAGCTGTGCCTCACCGTCAGCCCCGTGCTCGAGGGCGGCCCGGCCGGACGGATATCCGCCGGTGCCGCCGCCATCACCCGGGAGATGTCCCTGCTGCACGTGCTGACCGCCGGGGACATGCTTTTCCTGCGCTATGCCCGCCGGAGGGCGTCCTCTCCGAGCGTCTGACCGGCCGTTTCACCGCCGGTCAGACGGCGACGACCTGCGCGTCCAGATTCTGCGAGTCAAGGATCGTGTAGCTGTAGCCCTGTTCGGCGAGGAAGCGCTGGCGGTTCTGGGCGAAGTCTTGGTCGACGGTGTCGCGGGCCACCAGCGTGTAGAAGTTCGCGGACAGGCCTGACTCCTTCGGCCGCAGAAGCCGGCCGAGGCGCTGCGCCTCCTCCTGGCGTGAGCCGAAGGAACCCGAGACCTGGATGGCGACGGTGGCCTCCGGCAGGTCGACCGAGAAATTCGCGACCTTTGACACCACGAGCAGGTTCTCCTCGCCGACCCGGAAGGCCTGGTAGAGGCGCTCGCGCTCGTCGACAGGGGTCGCACCGGTGAGCTTGGGGGCATTCAGGGCCTCGGCGAGCTCGTCGATCTGGTCGAGGTACTGGCCGATCACGAGGATGCGTTCTCCGGGGTGCTTGGCCACCAGGCGCTTGACGACTTCGAGCTTCGCGGGTGCGGTCGCGGCCATCCGGTAGCGCTCGTCGTCGGCGGCGGCGGCATAGCTGAGTCGCTCGGACTGGGGCAGGTCGATGCGCACCTCGAAGCAGGAGGCTGGGGAAATGAAGCCCTGGGCCTCGATCTCCTTCCAGGGTGCGTCGAACCGCTTCGGGCCGATGAGGCTGAATACGTCGCCCTCGCGGCCGTCCTCGCGCACCAGGGTGGCGGTGAGGCCCAGGCGGCGGCGGGCCTGCAACTCCGCGGTCAGCTTGAACACGGGGGCCGGCAGCAGGTGGACCTCGTCGTAGATGACGAGGCCCCAGTCCATGGCGTCGAGTAGCTCGAGGTGCGCGTATTCGCCCTTCCGTTTGGCGGTGAGGATCTGGTAGGTCGCGATCGTGACCGGCTTGACCACCTTGACCTGCCCGGAGTACTCGCCGATCTCGTCGGCGGTGAGGGTCGTGCGCTTGAGAAGTTCGTCGCGCCACTGACGGGCAGAGACCGTGTTGGTGACGAGGATGAGCGTGTTGGTCTTGGCGGTGGCCATGGCCCCGGCGCCGACCAGCGTCTTTCCGGCCCCGCAGGGCAGCACGACCACGCCGGAGCCGCCGTCGAAAAAGCTGGAGACGGCCTTGTTCTGGTAGTCCCGGAGCGCCCAACCGTCTTCCAAAAGACCGATCGGATGCGGCGTTCCCGGCGTGTAGCCGGCGAGGTCCTCGGCCGGCCAGCCCAGTTTCACCAGTTCCTGTTTGAGCTGGCCGCGCGCCCACGGCTCGACCAGGAACGAGTCCGGCGACGGATGCCCGATCAGGAGGGGCGCGATGCGCCGGGCCCCGGCGATCTCGGTGAGCACGGCCTGGTCGGTGCTCTGCAGGATGAGCTGACCCTCGGCGTCACGTTCGATGATGAGCCGGCCATACCGGCCGACCGTCTCGGTGATGTCCACGCTGACGGTCTGCGGGATGGCGAACTTCGAGTACTTTTCGAGCGTGGCCAGCATGTTGGAGGCGTCGTGCCCCGCGGCGCGCGCATTCCACAGCCCCAGCCGGGTGATGCGGTAGGTGTGGATGTGCTCGGGGGCACGCTCCAACTCGGCGAACACGGCCAGGTCGTGGCGCGCATCCTCGGCGAGAGGGTGGGCGACTTCGAGCAAAACCGTACGGTCACTTTGGACGATCAGTGGGCCATCAGACATAGCCGTTAATCCTACGCCCGGTCAGCGTGAAGGCCCGCACCTACGGCGCCGGCGTGATGCTGATGATGCTGGACAGAGGCAGCGTGCGTTCGATGTCGGCGCGGCGGTCCCTGGCCCGGAAGCGCCCGCCGCCCACACTGGCCGGCTCGAGCAGATAGTCAACCACCACACCGCCGGGCATGGCGATGCTGACGACGACGGTCTGCTTCGCCTTGATCGCCAAGTCGAGCTGGCGGGCGAGCCAGGCATCCGCTGCCTGGCCCTCTCCGCCATCGGCGGCACGCAGCCTCTCGACCAGGGCGACGGCCGGATCCGGGGCATCCACCGGCACGACCCGAGCGAGCTGGTGGCGGCGCAGGTGCACGATCTCATGTGTGGCGTCCTCCGCGGCGACCGGGTAGCGCGCATCGCTGAGCGCCCAGAAGACCACGTCGGAGGGGAACCGGCTGGTCAGTCTGCTGCCCTCGGCAGGCACAAGGCCGAGGGAGGCGAGCGTCTGGTCCACGGCAATGGTGCTCAGCAGGGCTGCGTCGTCGGACTGGACATAGGCTTGGGCTGGGGACTCCATCGGTTCCGTCGGGCCGACGCGCACGCGCCCGTAGCGGGCGGCGGATTCCCGAATCAGGTAGTCGACGGGCTGTGGGATGCCGGTCAGGGAGACCGTGCGCAGGAAATCGAGCAGTGACTCCGCGCTTTCGCCGGCCGCCAGGGCGCGGTTCACGGAGTTGGCGGTGATGCGGTAGCTCAGGGCGAGTTCCCGGCTCTCCACGTCGGCGAGCCCACGCAGGCGGCTGTCGATCGAGGGAGCGAGCGGTCCGGGGGACACGATCGACAGGTCGTTCTGCAGGTACACTGCACCGCCGGTCGCCGGCAGCGCGGCCGCCATGGTGGCGACGGCCGCCTCGAGGTCGCCGGCCAGCACCGAAGCACCGGCCGGGCTGGTGATCTGGTGGGCGGTGATGCCGATCAGTTCGGCGTCCTCGGCGAACTCGGTGACCCGGTCGTCCATCCACTGGCCACCGGCCGGGTAGAGCCAGGCCACGAAGCTGCGCAGCACGTCACCCCAGGACACGCCGGGCCGGCGGGCGAGGATCCCGCGCACATCCGGCGGCAGGGCCGCATGCCAGGCGGCGGCCAGGGTCGCCCAGCGGCGGGCGGTGCTCTCGAGCAGCCAGGCCTCGCCGGCTTCGGTTTCATTCCAGTAGCCGTCGGAATGGGCGATGAGTTCGGCTCGGGCCGCGGTCGCGACGAAGGAGGGCACGAATTCGAGTTCGACCCCCATCACGGCGGCCAGGCGCTTGGTGTCGGGCAGGCCAAGCCCGCCCCGGCTGAGCTCCCTGGCCGGCTCGCGGGCGAGCTCGGAGACCAGTTCGGCGATGGAGGACACCGCGGCGAAGGCACGCTCCGCCGCGAGACGGTCTGTGAAGCGGGTATCGGTGGCGTCGACACTGGCCAGCGCCGCGGGTGCGGGCGTCGAAGCCAGCTCGAGCGCGGTCGGCAGGCTCCGGTCCGGCCAGGCCAGCAGTTGCGCGGCCACCGCCGGGTACGGACTGAACCGCCCGTCGGTCAGGCGCGCGAGCATGAGTGAGTCCAGTTCGGCGGCACGGCCGGCGACCTCGGCCACGTCGACGGGCGAACCAGCCAGTTCGGACAGGCGCTCGGCGAGGTCGAACAGCGACGGCGCGGCAGCCGTGCCGACCTCCGTTCCCTGGCTGAGCTCACCGGCGACGGCGAGAACGGCGAGGGTGGCCCGGTCGAGCCGTGCCAGCACCCGTTGGATCGCGTCCGGCTCGAGGAGAGCCTCGGCCAGGTCGAAGAAATCACGGATACCCGTGGCCGAGACCATGCGGATGTCGATCGTGCGACGCAACGTTGCGTCATCTAGCGCCCGAAGGCGCGAAGCGAGTGTGAGCATTGCTACTCCTTATTCTGTCGTGCCTCACGAGCGCGACGCGTGCCGGACATCACCATGAGGACGATGATCAGCACGAATCCGAGAGGCAATCCAAACAGCGGCAAAGCAAGCACCGCCGGCCAGACCCCCTGGCCGAAACCGTTGTCCGCCCCGGCCCCGGCCGCTGTGCCGAGGATGACGGCAAGGAACGCGAGGATGGACAGACCCACCACACCCGCAACCATGTAAGCAAGGATGCGTTCGAGCCGGCTCACGGCGGGTGGAGTTTGATTGGTCACAGTCTCAAGGATACGGGGCGGGAACCGGTCCGACCGAATAGGCTGAGGGTGGTTGACGCGCATTCCGCGCGCCCGGAATCCAGCGAGGTCCAGATGCCCACCGGCAAGGTCAAGTTCTACGACGAGGAGAAAGGTTTCGGCTTCATCACCTCCGATGACGGCCACGAGGTCTTTCTCCACGCTTCTGCACTGCCCGCCGGAGTCACGGTCAAGGCAGGAACGAAGCTCGAATTCGGCATCGCCGACGGCAAGCGGGGCGCTCAGGCGCTGTCCGTTCGCGTTCTCGAGGCACCGCCGAGCCTGGTCAAACTCAGCCGCAAGCCGGCTGACGACATGGCCGTCATCGTCGAGGACCTGGTGAAACTCCTCGACGGCATCGGAGCGAGCCTGCGTCGCGGCCGCTACCCCGACAAAACCCACAGCCACAAGATCGCGGCCATGCTGCGCAAGGTCGCGGAGGAACTCGATGCCTGAGGTCGCTGCCGACGAGCGCCTGCTGTCCGCGGTCGACCAGGCGCGCACCGCCCTGCTAGAGATCACGCCGGCCGACAGCATCGGCGAACCCCTCGGCCATTTTGTCGAAGGCGAGCATGTGCTCTCGCTGCTGTTCGACTGCAACCTGTCCGGCTACCCGGGCTGGCGTTGGACGGTCACCCTCGCCCGGGTGGACGAGAACTCCGAGCCGTCGGTTCTGGAAGCCGAGCTCACGCCGGGCGACGACGCCCTGATCGCGCCGGAGTGGGTGCCGTGGTCTGACCGCCTGGCCGACTACCGCACGGCCCAGGAACTGGCTGCGGCCGTGGCCGTCGCTGAGGCATTGGGTGATGATGACGAATCGGACGACGACGACGAGTCAGACGACGAGTCAGACGACGAGTCAGACGGCGACGAAGACCGCGGCGAAGATGTGCTTGACGGGATCGACTTCGGTGAGGCCCTAACGGCGCCGGAACCGTACCCAGACAATCCCGAGCAGGCCGAGACCGAGGCCGATGAGGGCAGCCCAGAGCCACCAGCCCACTCCGGCGGCGGCGAGTTCGCCCCGAAAGACGAGCGCGAGCGCGAGCGCCACTAGCCAGCCGGCGGAGCCCGCAAGGAAAGCCTTGCGGGCATCCGTTCGAGCCGGCAGCGGGTCTGGCCGACGCTCACTGTCTCTCAGCCAGAGCCGCATGCCGAGGCCTACTTGCCCAGGTTCTGCACCACGAACTCGATCGAGCGGACGAGCTGGCGCACGTCTTCGGGTTCGATCGCGGTGAAGGTGGCAACCCGCAACTGGTTGCGGCCGAGCTTGCGGTAGGGCTCGGTGTCGGAGATCCCGTTGGCGCGCAGGGTCTTGGCGATGGCGGCGGCATCGATCGCGTCGTCGAAGTCGATCGTCGCGACCACCTGTGAGCGGTGCTCCGGGTTGGTGACATACGGCGTCGCGAACGGCACGCTCTCGGCCCAGTCGTAGAGAACGGATGACGATTCGAGGGTGCGCGCGGACGCCCACGCCAGGCCGCCGCTTCCATTGATCCAGTCGAGCTGGTTCTCGATCAAAAGAAGCGTGGCCACGGCCGGAGTGTTCAGAGTCTGGTTGAGGCGCGAGTTGTCGATCGCGTTCTTCAGGCTGAGGAACTCGGGAATGTAGCGCCCGCTCGCGGCGATTTGCTCGACGCGCTCGATTGCGGCGGGGGAGAAGAGCGCCATCCACAGGCCCCCGTCGGAGGCGAGGTTCTTCTGCGGCGCGAAGTAGTAGACATCCGCCTGGTCGGCCTCGTAGTCGATACCGGCCGCCGCGCTCGTGGCGTCGATCACCGTCAGGGCGTTGGGGTCGGCAACCACGCGGGTGACCGGAGCCATGACGCCGGTCGAGGTCTCGTTCTGGGGCCAGGCGTAGACGTCGATACCCTCGGTCACGACGAACTCGCTGCGCGATCCGGCCGGGGCCTTGACCACGTCGGGCGCTTCGAGGAACGGAGCGGCCGCGGCCGCGGCGAACTTGCCGCCGAACTCGCCGAAGACGAGGTTCTGGCTGCGGCGGAGAATAAGGGAGAACGCGGCGGCGTCCCAGAACGCTGTGGACCCGCCGTTGCCGATAATGACTTCATAACCGGCCGGGGCGCGAAGGAGGTCCGCGAGGCCGGTGCGCACGCGACCGACCAAGTTTTTGACGGGTGCCTGGCGATGGGAGGTGCCCATCACGCTCGCGCTGAACTTTAAGAGGTGTTCGAGTTGTTCTTTTCGGACTTTCGACGGGCCGCAGCCAAATCGTCCATCATCGGGCAGAAGTTCCGTGGGAATTTTCAGGTTCGACATAGGGCGATTCTAACGGCCGCTCTCGCGGCGATAAGGTTGGGAAGTACGTACCGAGCCGAGAGGAGCGCTGGGCATGACGGATCTCATCGACACCACCGAAATGTACCTCCGCACGATTCTCGATCTCGAAGAGGAGCACATCGTTCCCCTCCGGGCACGCATCTCGGAACGCCTCGGGCACTCCGGGCCGACCGTATCGCAGACCGTGGCCCGGATGGAGCGGGATGGTCTCGTAGTCGTCTCCGGCGACCGGCATCTCGAGCTCACCGTCGACGGGCGCAGTAAGGCCGTGCATGTGATGCGCAAACATCGGCTTGCGGAACGCCTGCTCAGCGACGTAATCGGGCTCGAGTGGGAATTCGTCCACGACGAAGCATGCCGCTGGGAGCATGTGATGAGTGAGCGGGTGGAGCGCAAGATCCTGGAGATGCTCGATCACCCGACCGAGTCTCCGTATGGCAACCCCATCCCCGGGCTCGATGAGCTGGGCGATTCGCCGGCCGTCGCGTTCATGGCCGGGGTGACGAGCCTTGTCGACCTGGTCGCCGGAACTGCCGGACCGGTCGCCGCCGTGGTGCGCCGTCTGGGCGAACCCGTTCAGGTCGACCCCGAGCTACTGGCCCAGCTGAAGAACTCCGGTGTGCTCCCCGGGGCCACGGGGGTTTTCTCCGCCGTGGGCTCCTATGTGCTCGTGCAGGTGCATGGGTTCGAGGACGGACTGGAACTGCCCAACGAGGTCGCCGGCCACATCTTCGTCGCCACACCGGCAGCGGTCGCCTAGCCATTCGGCGGACCCCGCCGGCCCCGTTGTCGTTGTGCCCTCGCCCCCACGATTTTGTTATCAATATGTTAGAAAATGTGGCCTGCGGCGTGACAAACGGATGGGCGTCAGTTAGCTTTGATCCGTCCACAGTCCAGATTCCGGTCGACGGACACGAATCAAGACGCCTTTCTTTCCCGTCTCTTGATTCGTTCCTCACACACGCGACGAGCGCAGTGGACGGGGCAACTACCTAGTGTTGTCGAGGCGCCGGAGGTAAACACTTTGGCCGCATTAGGTAAGAAGATTTTCCGTCGAGCCCCGAACTCGATAGCCACCACCGGGTTCATCACCCGCGGTTCCATCACCCGCGCTTCCCTCCCCAACGACGCCGAGCACGCCGAGCTCAGCCACTATCGGGCCGCCAGCCCCAGTTCCGGCGCGCGGTCACGCCGCCGGGGCGCCGTGGCGAACATCGTGTTCATGACTCTCGCCGGCGGCCTCGTCGCGACCATGGCCATCCCGGCGTATGCGTTCGCGCCGACCGAAGCGGAGTACGCGTCCACGGCCTCGGCCGAGTTGACCCAATCGGGTGCGCAGTCCGTGGCGGTCGGCGCCGCGGCCGATACTGTGAGCGTCGCGCGCGACGGGTTCACGGCCACCACCCCCGAGGAGCTGGCGGCGGCAGCGGCCGCAGCTGCGGCGGCGGTTGCCGCGTCCGAGGCAGCGGCCGCCGAGGGGCGCCGACAGGAAGCCGCGGCCGCGATGACCTCCTACGCCGCGTCGTATTCCGGCCCGTCGTCGGCCGACTACCTGGCTGCCCCGGCATACCCGAAGTTCGACCTGGCATCCGTCTACAGTGTCGCGGCCGGCTACCAGGGTGTTCCCTATGTCTACGGCGGGGCCACCCCGGCCGGCTTCGATTGTTCCGGGCTCATCATGTACGTCTACGCGCAGTTCGGCATCTCGCTGCCACATTCCTCGACCGGGCAGGGGGCGGCGGGCACCCGAATCCCCGAATCTGAGGCTCAGCCGGGTGACCTCGTCATCATGGACGGCCACGACGGGTTCTATGCAGGCAACGGCAACATCCTGCACGCGCCGTATGAGGGGGCGGCCGTGCGCGTGCAGCCGATCTGGACCAGCTCGTACTACATCGTGCGGCTCGGCATCTGAGCCTGCCGGAGGTCCGAGCCGCCCGCCCGACAGATGAATGTTTCGTAACACCTAGCACATTCGGCGTCCCGCACTTCGCGGTGGCGCCGAATGTGGGTTAACCTGTTGCTCTGATGTTTTGCGAGTCTTCGGGAGAGCCCATGCGCGAGCGGCGCACGATCCACACCATGGATGTGCGCTGCCGCTCTGCGCTGCGGCAGAGCAGTCGAGCAAACTTGAGTTGCGCGTGTCAGGGACATCGTGTGGCCGGTAGGGCGTTGTCATGGTGACAGCGCCCTTTTTGTTTGCCTGTTCGCTCCTTCTCACTGACTGTCGTAGTTCGAATGGCTGGAAGCCGTCCAGCCCTTTTCGAAAGGGAACGCATGCGCACACTGGTCCTCAATGCGGGGTATGAGCCCCTTGCCGTGGTGTCCTTCAAACGAGCACTCGTGCTGGTCATGAATCATAAGGCAACGATCGTGCAGGCCGACCAGGGGCATCCGATCTGTGCCGCCTCCGGTTCCTGGGAGCGGCCGAGCGTCATCTTGCTCACGCGTTACGTGCGCATCCCTCGGTCCAGGGCCGTGCCGGTCAGCCGTCGCGGGGTGCTGCGCCGGGACGAGCATCGCTGCGGGTACTGCGGCAAGACCGCCAGCACGATCGACCACGTAATGCCCCGGTCGCGCGGCGGCCGGGACACCTGGGACAATCTCGTGGCCTGTTGCCTGCGCTGCAACAACCTCAAAAGCGACCGGACGCCGGCCGAGATGGGCTGGAAACTCCTGTTCCACCCGGGATTGCCGGTCGGCACGACCTGGGTGGTGCGCGGCGCGGAGCGGCCGTTGCCGCAGTGGGATGAATTCCTTGCTCCTGCCGCCTGACCCGCCAATGTAACAGCGATGTAACGCCAGAAGGTGACTTCCTGGTCGCCGTCGCCTAGGGTTGAGGAGCGCCGAACCTCGATCTCGGTGTGTTAGAGGATCATCTGTTGCCCCAATCCGGCGTACCCGGCACTTCTGGTTCGCCAGAGACCCCGATTTTTCCGCTCTCGCGCCGCGAACTGCGTGCGCAGCGTGAGGCGGCAGAGGCTCGAGCCGACGCCACCGTGAACATTCCGGTGCGTATGGACGCGCCGGTGGCTGTGCGCATTCCCGATGCGGTTGGGGTGGCGGAAACCAAGATTCTGGATCTCAAAAAGGCGTCGATCGTGACGCGGAGCAACCGGCTCAATCAGGTCGTTTCGCCTCGGGTCGCTCCGGCCGTCAGCCGCCCGGTGCCGCGGTCGCGCCGCCGACGGCCCATGAAAATCGCGGTGACCCTGTTGGCCATTCCGGGACTGTTCCTCACCGCCGGCCTTCCGGCGTATGCGTTCGCGCCCGGTGCGAGCGACACCGCCTCGACGACGTCACGGGTTGCCGACACGCAGGGCGTCACGGTGGACAGTGGCGCCGCAGCCATCACCGTCGCTCGCGACGGTTTCACGGCGACCACGAGCGAGGAACTCGCCCAGCGGGATGCCGAGGCCAAGCGTGCACTGGCCGCCCGGCAGACCGCCGAGGCCGCCCGATCGGCTGCCACCGACTTCGCCGTATACAGCGTGCGCGCCAAGGGCGACGACTACCCGTGGTTCGACCGGGCCACCGACAATCAGGGCGGCGGACTGTCTCCGCTCGGCTACTATTACCGCGAATGCGTGGACTTCGTGGCATACCGGCTCAACCGCGACGCCGGGTCGACCGGCTCCCCGTGGACCTGGACCTGGAGCAAGCTCACCCCCAGCGGCGGCAACGCGAGCAACTGGGCCAGCGCCTGGGCCGATCAGGGCTGGGCCACCGGCGACACTCCCGTGGTCGGCGCGGTCGCCTGGTTCAACTACAACCACGTGGCCTACGTGCAGTCGGTCAACAGCGACGGCTCGGTCATTCTCGAGGAATACAACTGGAACGGCAGTCACGCGTACAACACGCGCACCGTGTCGGCCAGTGAGGTTCCGCTCTTCCTGTACCCGCCGACGTAAGCGCGTCGCAGCGGTGCGCTGCGGCGCCGGCAGACAACCGCTAAACTTCAGTGGCCAGCCTCTGTAGCTCAACGGAAGAGCAGTTCCGTCCTAAGGAAACGGTTGGGGGTTCGAATCCCTCCAGGGGCACCACGAGTCATCCGTCGATGCCGACCGGCCAGCACATAGCCCGTGTGACGACGTGTCCACGGAGCGGTCGACTTCTTCCTTTAGAGACGGGGGAATTCGCGTTTCGTCACGGAAATAGTGTGATTGACCTGATGTGCAGAATTGGCTTGAATTCCTTCCCGGAGTCAATGAAACTAATCGAACTCACTCAGCGGCGGCGCAACGGATGCGCGCACGAATCGATCGCTGGCGAAGCCGAGGAGAGCACCCATGGTTTGATATAGCGCGCGCGAAAAAATGCGAGCGAGCACCGGCGCCTGACGATTCCCGCAAACCCGACTCGCTGAGCGAGATCGCCAAGCCGTCCTGGCGGTATGTGCTGCGCAAGACCCTGCGGGAGTTTACGGCAGACCAGTGCCCCGACCTCGCCGCCGCCCTCACCTACTACGCCGTACTGTCGATCTTCCCCGCACTGATTGCGCTGGTCTCGCTCCTGGGAGTGTTCGGTCAGGGTGCAAACTCGACGAACTCTATCCTGTCGCTCGTTGACGAGGTCGCGCCCGGCGACACGGTCGACACTCTGCGCGGCCCGCTCGAGAAGTTCAGCGCGTCGCCGGCGGCCGGCGTCGCCCTCGTCGTCGGGATCCTGTTGGCGCTGTGGTCGGCATCCGGGTACGTCGGCGCGTTCAGCCGGGCCATGAACCGCATTTACGAGATCGACGAGGGCTGACCGTTCTGGAAGCTGCGCCCGATGCAGCTGGGCGTGACCGTGGTGTGCATCCTGCTGATAGTGGTGGCGCTTGTCGTTCTGATCGTGTCGGGTCCGGTCACCGATGCGCTCGGCAGCGCTCTCGGGTTGGGGCCGGTCGTCCAGTTCGTCTGGTCCGTCATCGAGTGGCCCATCCTGGCGGTAGCCGCCGCATTGATCATCGCAATCCTGTACTACACAACTCCCAACGCCCAGCAACCCAAGTTCCGGTGGATCAGCCTGGGTGCGTTACTCGCATTCCTCACCTTGGTGATCTCCTCATTCCTGTTCGGCCTCTACGTCACCAACTTCTCCAACTACGACCGCGCGTATGGTTCCCTGGCCGGCATCGTGGTGTTCCTGCTCTGGCTATGGATAGCCAACCTCGCCCTGCTCTTCGGTGCCGAATTCGACGCCGAGCTGGAACGGGGCCGTGAGCTGCAGGCGGGCATCGCCGCAGAAGGAGAACTTCAGTTGCCGCCCCGGGACACCCGCAAGAGCGACAAGGCCGCCGACAAGGTACGCGAGGACATCACGATCGGCCGACGTCTGCGGATGAAAAGCAAGACGAGTGACGACCCCGAAGCGACGAAGCAGAAGTGAAAGCACTCACCAGGCGAGCCCCGAAAAAGGTCTAGATCACGGCGGTGACCAACCCCGAAATCCACAAGCCCACGAAGCCATATGTGTCGTGGGAATGGAGGGCGTCTGGCCGGTGTGCACCTGGCGTTGGAGAAGAACCGACCGACCCGCTCGCCGTGGAGGACGTCGTCACCCACCGCCCTGCGTCCTGCGTTGTGCATTGCCGCCGGCGGTGCCAGTCTTGACGGATGCTGTTTCGGGGCCTTCCGGGATGAGCCACCAGATGAGGAGAACCGATGACCCTTTCATCCGATGAAGAGCTCGCCCTGGCCCAGTGGAGTCGACGGCTGACGCAGGCCCTGCAGCTCCTGGACCTCGAAGTCGACACCCAGGCGATCCTGCAGCTGGCCGAGGAATCACGGTCGGTGAGTCCCTCCGCCGGGCCCGTCAGTACCTTCATTGTGGGCTTCGCTGCCGGACAGGCAACCAATAGCGGCAAGAAGAACGTTCAGTCCGCCGTTGAGACCGCCCTGAAGAAGGTCCACGGGCTCGTGGCCGATGGCACTCAGGGCGGCCCGGACAACACGGGCTGGGTGGACTCAGCCCAGTAAGGGCGCTAGGCCGGAGCGACTGTCCCGGCACTGGTCGTTGCCGCCGGACCAGCCGGTTCAGGCACGGTCCCGGACGGCTTGAGGCGAACGATGACCGCCTTCGAGACCGGCGTGTTGCTGCCATCCGCGACGTGATCGAGCGGCACCAGGACGTTTGCCTCCGGATAGTAAGCAGCGGCGCACCCGCGTGGCGTCGGGTAGGAGACCACGCGGAACTTTCGCAGTACGCGCTCCTTGCCGTCCTTGTACTCGCCCACGATGTCCACCAGCTGCCCGTCGGCTAAACCGAGTTCGGTGATGTCTTCGGCGTTGACCATGATGACGTCGCGGCCCTTCCGGATACCGCGGTATCGATCGTTGAACCCGTAGATGGTCGTATTCCACTGATCGTGGGAACGCAGGGTCTGCAGAATCAGGGTCCCCATGGGCCGTTCCACCGGCTCCAGATCGTTCGCGGTCAACTCGGCTTTGCCCGTGGGTGTGTTGAAGGTGCGGGAATCGCGCGGGCCGTTCGGCATGATGAAGCCGCCGTCTTCCCGGATCCGCTCATTGTAGTTCTCACACCCCTCCACGACCCGGGAAATGTGATCGCGGATCAAGTCATAATTCTTCTCGAAGCCGTCCCAGTCGGCGTTGATCCTGTCACCGAGGGTCGCTTTGGCAAGCCGAGAGATGATCGTGACTTCGGACAGGAGTGTGTGGGCCACAGGTTCCACACTGCCCCAGGACGCGTGCACCGCGCACACGGTGTCCTCGACGGAGATGAACTGCGTGCCGGTCTCCTGCACGTCGATCTCAGTCCGGCCCATCGTGGGCAGGATGAGGGCTGCTTTGCCGGTGACGGTGTGAGACCGGTTGAGCTTGATGGAGATCTGGGCGGTGAAGTCACAATTCTCCATCGCCGCTTCCGCTGCGTGTGTGTCCGAAATCGCCGCCACCAAGTTTCCACCGAGGGCCAGAAAGAACTTGATTTTTTCTTCCTGCATGCGACGGATCGTTTCCACGGCGTCGGCACCGTGCTGCCGCGGAGGTTCGAAGTCGAACTCCTTGCCCAGGGCGTCCATGAACGCCGGGGGCATCTGCTCCCAGATGCCCATGGTCCGGTCGCCTTGGACGTTGCTGTGGCCGCGGATCGGGGACGCGCCGGCCCCAGGCTTGCCGATGTTGCCGCGCAGCAGCAGCAGGTTGATGATCTCCTTGATGGTGGCGACCCCCTTCTTCTGCTGCGTGATACCCATGGCCCAGGTGATGATGACCTTGTCCGCCTTCAGGTAACGCTCGGCGAGCTCGTCGATCTCCTCGATCCGCAAACCGGTCGCCTCGAGCACCTCCTGCTCGTCGAGCTGAGCAAGGTGCTCTTTCAGGTCTTCAAGGCCTTCGCAGTGCTCCGCCAAAAACGTGTGGTCTAAGACCGTGCCGGGGTTCCTGGCCTCAGCCTCGAGTACCCGTTTGGAAACGGCCTGAAGCAGGGCCATGTCGCCGCCAAGCCTGATCTGCAGGAACTGGTCGGCCAATTCGGTGCCCTTGCCGACGACGCCGCGAACTGTCTGCGGATTCTTGTACCGCTTCAGCCCTGCCTCGGGAAGGGGGTTCACAGCGACCAGGGAGCCTCCATTGCGCTTGCAGGCCTCCAGCTCGTTGAGCATTCGGGGATGGTTCGTGCCCGGGTTCTGACCCATCAAAATGATCAGGTCCGCCGCCGCAAAATCGTCAAAGGTGACCGTTGCCTTGCCGATGCCAATCGTCTGGCCCATGCCCCAGCCGGAGGACTCGTGGCACATGTTCGAACAGTCCGGCAGATTATTGGTGCCGTAACCGCGCACGAACAGCTGGTACAGGAACGCCGCCTCGTTGGACGTGCGGCCGCTGGTGTAGAAGGCCGCGTCCTCCGGGGAGGCCAGGGCGTTGAGCTTCGTGGCGACCAGTTCGATTGCCTCGTCCCAGGGGATGGGGCGGTAGTGGTCCTCGCCGGCGGGCTTGTAAACAGGCTCGGTCAGTCGGCCCTGCATGCCAAGCCAGTACTCGCTTCGTCCCCGCAGGTCGCTCACGGAATGCTCGGCCCAGAAGTCAGGACCGATGACGACGGGAGTCGCCTCCCAGGTGACCGCTTTGGCGCCCTCCTCGCAAAATTCGAACGCCTTGCGGTGGTGCGGATCAGGCCAGGCGCAACTGGGGCAGTCGAAGCCCTTCTTCTGGTTCATGGCAAGCAATGTCTTCCGGGTGCGGTCGACACCCATGTGCTCGAGCGCCGGCACGAGGGAATGCACTACGCCGGGGATTCCTGCGGCCCATTCCTTGGGCTTACTGACCTCGAGTTGGCTCTCGTCGGCTTCCTCTATTTTCGGAGTCTTGCTCACCATGGCCATCTCCTTCAGATCCAGTGGCTCCGAAGGAGGGCCCCCGAAGGCGGGGTGCACCCCCGGATCAACAGTAATCACCTGACGAGGGTCATCGGAAAGGAATGCCACTTTTCGTTAGGCGAGTGTGCGTGGTCGTCGGCAGAGCGGGTGCCGTCGTGAAGCATGGAACTCAATCTCAGATAGCGTCGTTATGCACGATCACACCGCTCCGGTCGTCTCCGATGATGCAACGTCCCGGAGACGACCTCGTCTGGAGCACCTCATGATTTCCCCCCGCATCGCATTCGTCGACGTCGACGGCACGCTCATGGAGACGGGCTCGGTGATCGCGGAGTCGGCGATCGCCGCGGTGCGCGCCGCCCGGCACAACGGGCACCTGGTGTACCTCAGCACCGGACGGGCGTCCGTGGAGATCTACCCCGCGATCCGCGACATCGGATTCGACGGTTTCATCAGCTCCGGCGGCGGGTTCGCGGAGATCGGCGATGAGCTCGTGATCGAACGCACGATGCCCGAAGCGGCCGTGGCCCGGATGATCAGCTTCTATGAGGAGTCAGGGTACGACTTCTACTTACAGTCCTTTGACGAGCTGTACCCGAGCCCCGGCGTGCATGACCGCTTCGCGGAGTACTACGCGTCCGACGAAAAGCGGAAGGCGGGAGCCGGCTATGCGACGGCATCCGTCACCGGTGCCGTCGCACACCCGGCGCTGAAGGCCTTCGTCGATGTGCGCCCCTTCAGTCTCACGGGCATCGCGAAGTCGGTGTTCCTCGCCGGCGACCTCCGGGCGTACGACCGGGTGTCGGACGCGCTCAGCGGAGACTTCCATGTCATCACCGGAACCATCCCGCACATGGGGCGCGGCAGTGGCGAGGTGACGTTGAATGGTGTGAACAAGGGCTCCACGATCCTGCGGCTCCTCGACCGGCTCGGCCTCGATGCGGCATCCGCCCTCGGCATCGGTGACAGCAGCAACGACATCGAGATGCTGCAGGTCTGCGGGGTCGGCATCGCCATGGGCAACGCCTCGGATGCCGTCAAGGCCTACGCCGACGAGGTCACCACCTCCGTGCAGGGCGACGGCGTCTGGAACGCCTTCCGCCGCCACGGTCTGATCTGACGCGTCGCGGCACCCATCGCCGGTGTCACCGTGCACGGACACCTCCCTGTTACCTGCGGGTTCTAAACTGGTGGCGCGCGGTGGCTGGCACCGCGACCTGGACGAGGAGCCTGCGTGACCCTGACCCCGATTGAGCCCGGCCAGGACGTGCTCGAGGCCGGACACCGCGCGGCACCGGCCCGAACCCTGGTCGACATCATGCTCGCGACCGCCGGCCGTCATCCGGGCGCGCTCGCCCTCGAAGACGTCGACGGGGCGATCAACTACCGGGACCTGGTGAGCCTGGTCACCGAGCAGGCGGAGCAGCTCAGTCGCCGCGGGGTGCGCCGCGGCGACACCGTCGGCATCCGGATCCCGTCGGGAACCCGGGAACTGTATCTCTCCATTCTGGCGACCCTCCTGGTCGGCGCCTCCTACGTGCCCGTCGATGCCGACGACCCCGAGGAACGCGCCCGGCTCGTCTTCGGCGAGGCCCGGGTCGTGGGCGTGATCGGGGCGCGCGGCGTGTTCGAAGTGCGCACCGGCATCGACGCGGAGATGTTCGCCGAACGGATGCTGGCGCCCGGGGACGACCTGGCCCTCGCCGGCACGATCGGCGCCATGCCGGCCCCCGACGACGATGCCTGGGTGATCTTCACCTCCGGCTCCACCGGGGTGCCCAAGGGGGTGGCGGTGGCCCACCGCTCCGCCGCCGCGTTCGTCGACGCGGAGGCCGACCTGTTCCTCCGGTCCGACCCGATCGGTCCCGCGGACCGGGTGCTGGCCGGCCTCTCCGTGGCCTTCGACGCCTCCTGCGAGGAGATGTGGCTGGCCTGGCGGAACGGTGCCTGCCTCGTCTCGGCGCCCCGCTCCCTGGTGCGTTCGGGGGTCGACCTGGGCCCGTGGTTGATCAAGCACGGCATCACCGTGGTGTCGACCGTGCCGACCCTCGCGGCCCTGTGGCCGGAGGAATCGCTGGAGCGGGTGCGGCTGCTGATCTTCGGCGGCGAAGCCTGCCCACCCGAGCTCGCCTCGCGCCTCGCCGTGCGCGGCCGGGAGGTCTGGAACACGTATGGCCCGACCGAGGCCACCGTCGTCGCCTGCGCCGCCCTGCTCGACGGCCGCGGGCCGGTGCGGATCGGGCTTCCTCTGGCCGGCTGGAACCTTGCCGTGGTGGACGCCGCCGGTGCCCGGGTGGCCCACGGCGAGACCGGGGAACTCATTATCGGCGGGGTCGGGCTGGCCCGCTACCTCGACGCCGGCAAGGACACCGAGAAGTACGCCCCGCATACCGAGCTGGGCTGGCACCGCGCCTACCGCAGCGGCGACCTGGTGCGCTACGAGCGCGAGGGTCTCGTGTTCGTCGGCCGTGCCGATGACCAGGTCAAGCTCGGCGGCCGGCGTATCGAACTCGGCGAGATCGAGGCGGCCCTGCGCGCGCTCCCGGGGGTGGCCGGAGCGGCCGCGGTCGTGCAGAGAACCCCGGCCGGCAACCAGATCCTGGTCGGCTACCTGGCCCAAGTGGAGGGGGCCCTCTTCGACCGGGCGGCCGCCAACATCCGTTTGCGCGAAGAATTGCCGGCCGCGCTCGTGCCGCTGCTGCACGTCGTCGATGAGCTGCCCACGCGCACCTCCGGCAAGGTGGACCGCGGTGCCCTGCCCTGGCCCCTTCCCGCCACCGGGGGTGAGCAGGCGGAGGCCTTCTCGCCGACGGCGGCGTGGCTTGCCGCCGGCTGGGCCGCCATCCTCGGGGTGTCGGCCGACGGCCCCGACGCGGACTTCTTCGCCCACGGCGGCGGGTCGCTCTCCGCGGCCCAGTTCGTGTCGACCATCCGCGAGCGGTTCCCCGACACCCGAGTCTCCGACATCTACGACTACCCCCGGATCGGTTCCCTCGCCGACGAGCTCGACGGACGCGCACCCGCGGCGGCGCGTATCGTGCGGGAAGTTCAGCCGGTGCCCCGGCGCAGCCGCCTCGCCATCACCCTGCTGGGAGTGCCGCTGCACGTGCTGGTCGGCGCGCGTTGGCTGGTCTACCTCGCGGCGGCGAACAACCTGCTCGCGGGCTGGGCAGGCGCCTCCTTCGCGCCCACCATCTCCTGGTGGTGGGTGGCGCTCGGGTTCGTACTCTTCGTCACCCCGCCCGGCAAGATGGCCATCTCCGTCGTCGCCGCCCGGCTGCTGCTGCGCGGCGTGGAGCCGGGCAATTATCCGCGCGGCGGATCGGTGCACCTGCGCCTCTGGCTCGCCGAACAGGTGGCACTTCTCTCGGATGCCGTGAGCCTGGCCGGTGCCCCCTGGATCAGCTACTACGCCAGGGCCCTCGGCGCCCGCATCGGCACCGACGTCGACCTGCATTCCCTGCCGCCGGTAACCGGGATGCTGGACATCGGTGCCGGGGCAGCCATCGAACCCGAGACCGACCTGTCCGGCTACTGGATCGACGGCGACGTGCTGCGCATCGGGCCGGTGCGGATCGGCGCCGGCGCCACGGTCGGCTCCCGCAGCGCACTGCTCGGCGGCGCCGACATCGGGCGGGGCGCCGTAATCGAACCGGGCTCGGCCGTCTCCGGACCGGTGCCGCCGGGTGAACGCTGGGCCGGGTCCCCGGCCGCCCGCATGGGCGCCGCCCGCGGCTCCTGGCCGGCCGAGCGCCCGCCGCGCGGGACCCGCTGGCTGACCGCCTTCGCGACAGGGGCCATCGCCATGACGGCCCTGCCCGCGATCGCGGTGCTTGTCGGTGCGCTCATCGTCGGGGCGTCCATCGGCGACGCCGCTACCCTGGCCGACGCGGCCGCGCGGGCCGCCCTGGCCATCCCGCTCGCGGTCGTGGCAGCCGGGCTGGTCTACGCGCTGCTGGTGCTCGGCTCCGTTCGGCTGCTCGGTGTGGGCCTGCGGGAGGGGTACTACCCCGTGCGCAGCCGGATCGGCTGGCAGGTCTGGATGACCGAGCGCATCCTCGATGGCGCCCGAACGCTCCTGTTCCCGATCTACGCGAGCCTGCTCACCCCGATCTGGCTGCGCCTGCTCGGCGCGAAGGTGGGCGCCGGCGTGGAAGCCTCCACCGTGCTTCTCATCCCCGCCCTGACGACCATCGCCCCGGCCGCGTTCCTCGCCGACGACACCATGGTCGCCTGTTACGAACTCGGCGGCGGCTGGCTGCACATCGGGCCGGCCAAGATCGGCCGCCGGGCGTTCCTCGGCAACAGCGGCATGGCGGGCGCGGGCCGCACGGTGCCGCGCAACGGGCTCGTCGCGGTGCTCTCCAGCACGCCGCGGAAGGCGAAACGCGGGTCGTCCTGGCTGGGCAACCCGCCCGAACGGCTGCGCCGCACCGTGACGGATGTCGACGAGGCCCGCACCTTCCACCCACCGGTCCGGCTCGTCACCATGCGGGCGCTGTGGGAGATGCTCCGGATCGTGCCGGTCATCGTCACGGTCCTGATCGCCCTCGGCGTGCTCGTCGCCCTTGATGCGCTCTGGCTCACGGTCGGCCTGGTGTGGACGATCGCGCTTTCGGGTCTGGTGCTGCTGGCCGCGGGGGCCGTCGCCGCCCTGGTGACCACGGCCGCGAAGTGGTTGCTGGTGGGCCGGATCGACGCCACGGAACATCCGCTCTGGTCGTCGTTCATCTGGCGCAACGAGGTGTCGGACAGCTTCGTCGAGATGGTCGCCCGACCCTGGTTCGCGGCGAAGGCGGCCGGCACGCCGGCACTCGCCGTGTGGCTTCGCACTCTCGGCGCGCATATCGGGTACGGCGTGTGGTGCGAGTCCTACTGGCTGCCGGAGGCGGACCTGGTGAGCATCAAAAACGGTGCGACCGTGAACCGGGGCTGCGTGGTGCAGACGCACCTGTTCCACGACCGCATCATGCAACTGGACAGGGTCACCCTGGCGGCGGGCGCCACGCTCGGGCCGCACAGCGTGATCCTGCCGGCTGCCGACATCGAGGAGGGCGCCACTGTGGGGCCTGCCTCGCTGGTGATGCGCGGGGAACGCGTGCCGGCCGGGTCGGTGTGGTCGGGCAACCCCATTTCGCCGTGGCGCCGTCTGCCATGGCAGACTTGATGCCCACCATGCCTCGCACCCCACCACCCTCAGGCCCCGCTCATTGCCTCACTCAGAGCCTCACTCAGAGCCTCACCCCGCTGCCGCCCACACCCGCGCTCGGCCCGGCCGGCGTTCGAGGGGCTCCGACCCACGGCGCCGCCACCGCGGGCGACCCGTACCTGCCGGGCAACGGGAATGGCGGTTACCTCGCCCTGCACTACGACCTGAACCTCGACTACCGGGTGGCCACCAATCAGCTGCGGGCCACGGCCACCGTGCAGGCCCGGGCATCGATGAGGCTGGACCGGTTCAGCCTCGACTTCGACGGTCTCACTGTGGACCGGGTCACCGTCGACGGGGTGCGGGCGCTGAAGGTGAGCCAGAGCGCGCGCAAGCTCACCATCACGGTGGTGGCGACGATCGAGGCCGGGGCGCTGTTCGAGGTGACCGTGCGGTATCGCGGCGCGCCGCATCCGTTGAAGAGCATCTGGGGCGAGGTCGGCTGGGAGGAACTCGACGACGGCGTGCTCGTGGCCGGCCAGCCCACGGGGTCGGCGTCGTGGTTCCCCTGCAACGACCACCCCAGCAACAAGGCCTCGTTCCGCATCCGGGTCAGCTGCGAGGACCCCTACACGGTCGTGGCGAACGGTACGTTGATCGCGCGCACGAGCCGGTCTGGCCGCACCAGCTGGACCTACGAGGTGAAGGAGCCGATGGCCACTTACCTGGCCACGGTGCTGATCGGCCGTTACCGGCGCGCCGACGCCGCCGCCGCCCCGGTGGCCCAACGCATCTTCTTCCCGGCAAACCTCGCTCGCGAGGTGGCGGTGGACTTCGCCCGACTTCCGGAGATGATCTCCCTCTTCGCCGACCTCTTCGGTCCCTACCCGTTCGACGCCTACTCGGTCGTGGTCACCGACGACGAGCTGGAGATCCCGCTCGAGGCCCACGGTCTTGCCATTTTCGGTCGCAACCACGTCGACGGTGCGCACGGCAGCGACCGGCTGATCGCCCACGAACTGGCCCACCAGTGGTTCGGCAACAGCCTGACCGTCGTGCGGTGGCAGGACATTTGGCTGCACGAGGGGTTCGCCTGCTACGCCGAGTGGCTGTGGGCGGAGGCCGGCGGTGGACCAACGGCCGATGCGAGTGCCGCCGTGCACCGGACCGAGATCGAGGCCTTGCCGCGGGACATCGTCATCGGCGAACCGGGGCCGCACGCCATGTTCGACGACCGGGTCTACAAGCGCGGCGCCCTGGCCCTGCACGCGGTGCGCCGGTCGCTCGGCGACGACGCCTTCTTCGGCGCCGTGCGCGCCTACACGCGGGCGCGCCGCCACGGGTGGATCTCCACCGATGACCTCGTCGAGTTCTTCTCCGTGCACACCGACAGCAGCGACATCCGACGCATCGTCGACCGCTGGATCTACCGGAGCGCCCTGCCCAAGCTCTAAGCCGGCGCGTTTGCGTCGTGACGGATGTCCGCGGCCGGCACCAGGCGAACGGTCGGCTCGCCCGAGGTGAGCACGCCCTCGGTGAGCACAGCCACTGTTCCGACCAGTCCCGGGCCGGGCTCGACGCCACGGAGCATGATCGCATCGATGGGGACGCGGGCCCCGTGCCAGCCAGCGAGGCGCGGTGCGTCCGGGCTTCGGCGGCCCGGCAGGGTGATGGTGAGGTCGCGGGGGTCCACCCGGAGCCCGTCGCCGGTGCACTTCAGTGCGGCCTCCTTCGCGGTCCACAGCCGGGCCCGCGCTTCGGCGGCGTCGACGCCCGACAGCTCGCCCAGGACGGCGAGCTCCGCCGGTCCGAACGCGACGGCGTCGAACCTGGCCCGGGAGACATCCGCGACGCTCTCGATGTCGATCCCGACCGGCCCGAGAAACGTCAGGGCGTACGCGACACACCTGCCGGCCCGGCTGAGGCTGACGTGCAGCGGGCGGGAGGCAGGGTGGGAGGCGGCGCGGGAGCCTGACGTGGTGCCCGGCGGAACCGCCACCTGGGGCCGGCCGTGGTCCCGGCCGTCGCAGTGCGAGCAGCGCCGGTCGATGCGCACGAAGAGTGGATCGACGCCGAGCACCACGGCGGCCGCGGCGGCCAGGAACCGGCGGTCTGCGGCATCCGTGGCCCCGCGGGGAGCGATGACGATGACGACGTCGTCACCGTCTGGTTCAGGGTTCACGCCCCCAACGTACCGCCCGCCGCCGCCGGTGCCGGTCAGCGTCGGGCGTTACCGGTGCGACACTGGTATCTGGTAGTTAGGGAGCGCGCGTGGCACTGATCGACAACGCTGTATATGTGAAGGGCCGCAGGGCCGCGAACCCGACGACGCTCGACGAGACCTATGAGGTGATGAAGGCCCACCAGGGCTTCGCCTGGATCGGGATGTACCGGCCCTCACCCGACGAGGTGCGCTCGGTCGCGGCCGAATTCAGCCTGCACCACCTCTCGGTCGAAGACGCGCTGAAGGGCCACCAGCGGGCGAAGCTGGAACGCTTCGACGACATCCTCTTCGTCGTGCTGCGTCCGGCCCGCTACCTCGACCAGGAAGAACGCGTCGAGTTCGGTGAGCTGCACGTTTTCGTGGGCCCCGACTTCGTGGCCACCATCCGCCATGCCGAGTCGCCAGACCTCGCACAGGTGCGCGAGCGCATGGAGAAGACGCCGGAGCTGCTGGCCCTCGGGCCGGAGGCCGTGCTCTACGCCATCCTCGACCAGATCGTCGACGAGTACGGGCCGGTCGTCGCCGGGCTGGAGAACGACATCGACGAGATCGAGGACCAGCTCTTCGACGGCGATCAGGCCGTCGCCCGGCGCATCTATGACCTCTCCCGGGAGGTGATCGAGTTCCAGCGTGCGACGCAGCCGCTCGTGGGCATGCTGGAGTCGTTGCAGAAGGGCTTCACCACCTACAACGTCCCCGCGGAGCTCAGCCACCACCTGCGCGACGTGCTCGACCACACCCTGCGGGTTGTCGAGCGCGGCGACGCGTTCCGCCAGCTCCTCGACAATGCCCTCACCGTGCACAGCACCCTTGTCACCCAGCGCCAGAACGAGGAGACCCGGCGGTTGTCCGAGACCAGCCTCGTCCAGAGCGAAGAGGTCAAGAAGATCTCGAGCTGGGCGGCCATCCTCTTCGCTCCCACGCTCGTGGGCACCATCTACGGCATGAACTTCACCCACATGCCCGAGCTCACCTGGGTGTTCGGCTACCCGTTCGCACTCGCCCTGATGCTCGCGATGGGCGTCGGCCTCTTCGGCGTCTTCAAGAAGAACGGATGGCTGTAGCCGGCGCCGGCTGGGCAGCACGCCAGGCATCGACCTCGGCAGCCAGGGCCGCCTTCTCCCCGTTCGTCAGGAACGACGCCTCGATCCCGTTCCGTGCGAGCAGGGCCAGCCGGTCCGGTCCCAGGCCGAACTCCGCATCGACCGCGGCCAGGTTGTCGTCGATGTAGCCGCCGAAGTAGGCCGGGTCGTCGGAGTTGATGCAGGCGAGCAGCCCGCGGTCGAGCATCCGCACGATGGGGTGATCGGCGAGGGTGTCGATCACGCGCAGCCGCACATTCGAGAACGGGCAGACCGTGAGCGGGATGCGGTCCCGCACAAGCCGGTCAAGCAGCACCTCGTCTTCCAGGCTGCGGATGCCGTGGTCGACGCGTTCCACCCCGAGCAGGTCGAGAGCCTGCCAGACGTAGTCGGGCGGTCCTTCCTCGCCCGCATGCGCCACGAGGCGCAAACCGTTCTCGCGGGCCAGAGCGAAGACCTCGGTGAAGAGCTCCGGGGGATAGCCGACCTCGGCCGAGTCCAGCCCGATGCCGTCGATCGGCACCCCACCGGCGAGAATCTCTCGAAGGATCTGCAGGGCCTCGGCGGGCGGACGGTCCCGGAGGAACGTCACGATCAGCTTCGTGCTGATGCCCCACTCGTCGACCGACCGGTCCAAGGCGTCGCGCACCCCCGCTAGGGCGGTGACCAGCGGGACGCCCCGGCTCGTGTGCGCCTGCGGGTCGAAGAAGAGCTCCGCGTGCCGCACCCCGGCCGTGCGGGCGCGGGCCAGGTAGGCGCGGGTCAGGTCGGTGAAGTCGATCCGTTCGCGCAGCACGTCCAGGGCCCGGTAGTAGAGGTTCAGGAACGACTGCAGGTCGGCGAAGTCGTACTGGGCGCGCAGCTCCGCCAACGACGCCCACGGCAGAGTCACCGCGTTCCGCGCGGCCAGCTCGAAGAGCAGCTCCGGTTCGAGGGTTCCCTCGATGTGCAGGTGGAGTTCGACGAGGGGGAGTTTCATTGCACCATTCTCGCCGAGGCGAGCCGAATCGCTGACGGTCGCACGCGGATCCGGAAGCCCCGCTTTAAGACAATTCGGGGCTGAATCCGTGCAATTCCGGGCCGCCTGCCGGGGAATCGGAGGGATTTGGCTTATGGTGTCGAGTGTGTGGCGCCTCGATAAGAAACTAGATGACGACGGCATCCTGACGGAGATTCAGGATGCTCCGCCCGCCGACCCGCACGATTCCGCGGCTCCGCACGCGGTCAGCTTGGGCGATCCGTCCCTCACCGTGGGCAATGTGGCCGACCCGGTCTGGCAGCGCTGGCGCGACGAACTCGCCGAAGTGGGAGGGCGTTCCCCGCTGCTGCACTTCAGCGACGGACCCCGCACGCGGATCGAACTGAGCGCCACCCATCCGGGCGGTCTGCCCCAGTTCATCACCGGCAAGACGGCTCTGCTCTCCAACCTGATCCGCGACGAGCTGGCCCTGCGCAACGCGCGTCTGGCGGCCGGCGAGATCACCCAGAAGGGCATCGAACTGCGCTCCATGCGCGGCATCGAATCGGTGCACCTGGCCATCGGCCTCGCCGAGTGGTGCCACAACGATGTCAATTACAGCGCACCCGTACTACTGCGCCCCCTCGCCATCCGCCGCTACGGCCGCGATTTCGAACTCAAGCTCAAGGGCCAGCCGTTCCTCAACCCGGAACTGGCCCGCGCGCTGAAGGACCAGTTCGAGATCGTTCTGGATGCCGATGCGTTCGTGGCGCTGGCCGTCACCAACGGCGCCTTCAAACCGCAGCCCGTGATCGACCGGTTGCGCGGCCTCACCTCGCACCTGCCCTGGTTCAACGTGGTACCGCGCCTCGTGGCCTCCGTGTTCGCCGACGTCGGCCGCGCTCTCGCCACCGATGCGGCCAGCCTGGACCATCCGCTGCTCGACGCGATCGGTGGCAACACCAACGCCCGGCGTGCCATCGAGACCGCGTACAACCCGGTCGTCCCGATCGGTCAGGACTCCCGGCCACCGGCCACCGACATCCTTCTGCTTGACGCCGACTCCGAGCAGGAGAACGTCGTCGCGCAGATCGCGGCCGGCAACTCGCTCGTCGTGAAGACCCTTCCCGGCACCGGAGGCACGCAGACGATTGTGAACGCGATCGGCTCGCTCATCGCTCAGCACAAGCGCGTGCTCGTTGTCAGCGCCCGCCGCTCCAGCCTCGACGGTATCGCGCACCGCCTAGTGCAGGTCGGGCTGCCCGGGGTCGCCGTGACCCCCCGCACCCTGCGCCGGGACCTGATCCAGTCGATCACCCGCAACGAGAAGGCCACCCAGCCCATGGTCGGCGACGTCGACGACGCGCTCGTGCGCCTGCGCAAGGTGCTGCTCGACTACCGGTCGGCGCTCACCCGCCGCGACCCGGCGCTCGGGGTGTCCGTTCTCGACGCCCTCGGTGAACTGGCACGCCTCGCGCAGCTGCCCTCACCTCCCTCGACCACGGCCAGGCTCGACCGACGCGCGCTCGAACGCCTGGCGCAGGGTCGGCCGACCGCCGCCGCCACCCTGATCAAGGCGGCTGCACTCGGTGAATTCCGCTACGGACCCGGCGACTCGCCCTGGTACGGAGCCTCCTTCACCTCCACCGCGGACGCCTCGGCGGCGCACCAGCTGGCCAAACGGGTCAACCAGATCGAACTCCCGCGCCTACTCGAGCGTGCCGCCGGACTCGTCGGCCAGACCCGACTGCGACCGTTCGAGACCATCGCCGAGCTCGGCGTCTACCTGCGGCTGCTGCTCGACATCCGGGAGACGCTCGACAAGTTCCAGCCGGCCGTCTTCGACCGGTCCCTGACCGAACTGATCTCCGCGACCGCGTCTCGCCGGGAGTCGCCCGAGATGACCGGCGCGAACCGTCGCCGTCTGCGCAAGCTCGCTGTGGAATACCTGCGCCCCGGCGTGCACGTGAGCGACATGAACGAGAGCCTGCGCCGCATCCAGCAGCAGCGCACCCTGTGGCAGCGCTTCGTAGTCGCCGGCGTCACCCCCGAGGTGCCCGTGGGTATCTCGGATGTGCACGTGGCCTACCAGCGCGTCTCGGAAGACCTCGCGAGCCTCGACATTCCGCTCGGAGCGGCCGGAACCACCCGTCAGCTGTCGAACCGCCCGGTGAAGGAGCTCATTTACGTGATCTCCGGCCTGGCCGCCGAGAGCGAGGTACTGGCGAACCTGCATGAGCGCACCGCGCTGCTCGCTACTCTGCGCGCGCACAATCTCGACCCGCTGATGACCGACCTGTCCCAGCGACACGTGTCCGAGAGAGACGTCGCCGACGAGCTCGAACTCGCCTGGTGGCAGTCCGTGCTCGAGAGCATGCTCAGCGGCGACAAGGCCCTCCTGAACGCCAACACGCAGGTTCTCGACCGGCTCGAAGCCGACTTCCGCCTGGTCGACGAGGCGCACGCCTCGACCACCGGGCAGCTCCTCGCCTGGCTGCTCGCCGAGACCTGGAAGATCGGCGTCGTCGACTGGCCCGAGGAGGCCGACAACCTCAGGCGCCTGCTGCGCGCCGACCGGGCCACCCCCACCCGCCTGCACAAGGCCGCCCCACACCTGGGCCGCGTGCTCGCCCCGGTCTGGCTGGCCTCGCCCTACGAGGTGGCGGCACTCGACGACCAGATGAGCTTCGACACCGTACTGCTCGTCGACGCCGGCGCCACCACCCTGGCCGAGAACGTCGGCGCCATCCGTCGCGGCCGGCAGATCGTCGCGTTCGGCGACCCGGTCACGCAGACACCGTCGTCGTTCGAGACCGGCATCACGGCCGCCGCCGACGACCGCGTCGAGCAGGAGACCAACGTCGACGCCCTGCACGCCGACTCGGCCCTGGCCCGCCTCGGCGAGCTGCTGCCGACCCTGACCCTGACCCGCAGCTACCGCGCCGGCGGCGAAGACCTCGCGGAACTCGTCAACCACCGCTTCTACGGCGGACGCATCGACTCACTGCCCTGGGCGGGCAGCTACCTCGGGCACGGCAGCCTCACCATCAACTACGTGGCCGGCGGGCACGGCATGCCCGACGCCGACTCCGGGGCCGTGGAAAGCGTCGACGCCGAGGTGGCCAAGGTCGTCGAACTCGTCATGGACCACGCCGTCAAGCGCCCGAAGGAATCACTCATGGTCATCACGGCCAGCGCGCGGCACTCCGTGCGTGTGCACCAGGCCGTGCTGTCCGCCTTCTCCAAGCGCACCGACCTCTCCGACTTCATCCTGAAAGACCGGGCCGAGCCATTCACTGTGCTCACCCTCGAGCAGGCCGTGGCGCAGAGCCGCGACCGGGTGATCTTCTCCATCGGCTACGGCCGCACCCCGCACGGCCGTCTCCTGACGAACTTCGGTTCGCTCGGTGAACCGGGCGGCGAGCGGCTGCTGGCCATCGGCATGACCCGCGCCCGCCGGGCCATGGACATCGTCTCCTGCTTCCGCCCCTCCGACATCGACGAGGATCGCCAGCGCCACGGCATCCTCGCGCTCTCGCAGGTACTCAGTGAGACCGAGGCGCGCCGCAATGAGGCACAGGTTCCCGACGTGAGCGAGGCAATGCTGGTCGACCTGGCCCGCCGCCTGGAACGGCTTGGCCTCACCGTGTCGCTCGGCCACCGCGGCAAGCTGGCCCTCGCCGGCTCGCACGCGGGCCGTGCCGTCGTCGTCGAAACGGATGCCGTCGTCGGCCGGTCGAGCCTGCGCGAGTCCCTGAGGCTGCGCCCCGAAGTGCTGCGCCGCCTCGGCTGGCACTACCTGCGGGTGCACAGCTTCGAACTCTTCAGCAACCCGGACGCGGTGGCCGCCCGCGTGGCGGCACTCGTCGGCCTGTCGGTGCCGTCGGCGGCTGCCGGATCCTCCGCGCATGGCTCGGCCGCGCATGGTTCGACGGGGCATGGTTCGACGGGGCCAGGTTCGACGGGGCGTGGTTCGTCCGGTCCGGTGCGCCGACCTGGTGCCTGAGCGCGGCGTACCCGAGCGGGATGGTCTCGACGATTTCGACCACCGGGACAAGGTCGGCCACCTGGACGCATCCGTCGTTCCCCGGCAATCCGTCGTCAAATCGGCCGGCACGTCCCGGCGTGCTCGGCTGACGCCCGCGCCCGACACCGACCCCGATCCGCACCCACCGGTTCTGCGCGAGGAGGGCGGCATCGTGCCCGCCGATCCCACCGGACCGGGAACCCGCGGCGTCAACGACGAACGGCTCCGTCAGGACCGCCCGCCGCACTGGTAGCCGAAGGGACGGAGTTGGTGACTGCCGTGGATGAGTGAGGCCTCATCGCCGTGGGCGATGGACCCGCCGAGCCCGAGCCCGAGCCCGTGTGTGTGTGTGTGTGTGTGTGGCTAACTCAGGACATCCGCCGGCCGCATTCACCAGCCGCCGCGGAGCAGTGCGGAACCGGCGCGGATGCCCGACCCGGCCGGACGGATCTCCTGAGTTGGCCACGACCCCTGCCCGCTGTGCAGCAGCGCTTGTGCCGTTCGGTATCCGCCACACGCTCCGGACGCGGCCTTCCGCCTGTACTGAGCAGCGTCAACCGGGGCCGGTCAGATTTGGTTTGCCGAGAGCGGTAACCAGGCGATGAGGCCTCAGTCAGCTAGAGCGTGTGCTTCGAGCCCTGGTCGAGCGTCGCGCCGGCGGCCAGCAGGTCGCGGATCTCGGTCAGGAGGTCAAGTTCCGTTGTGGGGGCGGCGGCATCGGCGGTGGAGGGAATCCCGGCTGCACGGCGACGCTCCTGCGCGTGCTTGAGGTGGTTGAGCGGCATCACGAAGACGAAATAGACGACGGCCGCGACCAGCAGGAAGTTGATGGCCGCGGCGAGCACGAGTCCGAACGACAGACCGCCCCCGCCGGGAAGGCCGATGACCATCGCCTCCGCCAGGCTCTCCGAGTCGAAGATCGCGGCGATCAGCGGGTTGAAGATGCCCGTGACGATCGCGCTGACCACCCCGGTGAACGCCGCGCCGATGACCACGGCAACAGCAAGCTCGATGACGTTGCCGCGCATAATGAATTCTTTGAAGCCCTGGATCATGGTGATACTCCGGTGAGGTCTCGACGCCGGGACAGGCGAGTGGTGTGCTGGTGTGCTGGTGTGCTGGTGTGCTGACGTGCTGAGGTGCTGGGGCTAGGAGGCCTTCGCGGCGGGCGCGGGCGTGTTACTGGTGCTGGTGCTTGCGACTTTCCTCGGGCCGGAACTGTCTTTCGCGGGGGCCGCGGACTTCTCGCTGGAGGAGCCGGAACCGGTGCCGGAATCGCCCGACTTCGCGTCTGAGCTCTTGTCTGACTTTTTGTCTGGGGTCTTCGACGAGCGCTCGAGCGAGCGCTTCGCATCCGACCGGGCGTCGTTGCTGTAGAAGCCGGAACCGCTGAAGGTCACGCCGATGGACGAGAAGACCTTGCGCAGCTTGCCGGCACAGGTCGGGCAGGTGGTGAGCGAGTTGTCGGTGAATGCTTGCTGGATGTCGAACGCGGTGTCGCACTCGGTGCAGCGGTAGGAATAGGTAGGCACTGGAACTCCGATGGGGGACCGGCCCACGGGCCGGAATCTCCGATTATGAAATGGCTTTCGTTGAACAGGAAGTAGGGGGCGGGCCGATCAGAACGCGATGATGCGCGTCGGGGTGACCAAGCCGTCGACCGGCTGGTCGTGAACCTCGCGGGGCACCTCGTCGACGTATTCGTTCTCGAAGACGACGGCATACACCGGCGGGCACTTCTCCATCGAGCCTAGGGTCTTGTCGTAGTAGCCGCGACCCCAGCCCATGCGCAGGCCGGTTGCATCGACGGCGGCGGCCGGCACGATGATGAGGTCAACGTCATTGATCGCGATCGGGCCCAACAGGCTGCCGCCTGCCTCGGGGGCGCCCGAGAGACCCTCGAATTCGGTCTGGTCCTCGCCGACGGTCCAGTCGAGGAGTCCGTCATCGCGGGATACCGGAAACAGCACCCGGATGCCCTGGGCCTCCGCCCAGTTCACGAACGGGCGGGTGTCCGGTTCGTTGCGGGAGGACAGATAGCAGGAGATGGACCGGGCCGACAGATCCAGGGTGATGCTCTGCAGATTCTGGGTGAATCCGGCCGTGGCGGCATCCCGCTCGACCGAGGTCAGGTTCTGGCGGCGCTCCCGCAGCTCGGCGCGAAGCGCGCGCTTTCGGTGACCGATATCGGAATCCATATATCTCATCCTAGATGCCGATATCGTAGGGACCATGGGGACATCAATTACCAAAGCCGTCATTCCTGCTGCAGGACTGGGCACTCGTTTTCTTCCGGCCACCAAGGCCATGCCGAAGGAGATGCTGCCGGTCGTCGACAAACCAGCGATCCAGTACGTGGTGGAGGAGGCCGTGGCCGCGGGCCTGACCGACGTGCTGATGGTCACCGGGCGCAACAAGGACGCGCTGGAAAACCACTTCGACCGCATGACCGAACTCGAGGCGATCCTGAAGAAAAAGGGCGACCACAGCCGACTGGAGAAGGTCAACCACGCCACCGACCTGGCCGACATCCACTACGTACGCCAGGGTGACCCGCTGGGCCTCGGCCACGCGGTGCTGCGGGCCAAGATGCATGTTGGCAACGAACCGTTCGCGGTGCTGCTCGGTGACGACATCATCGACGAGCGCGACCCGCTGTTGGCGAAAATGCTCGCCGAGCAGGGCACGCGCAATACCAGCATCATCGCCCTGATGGAGGTGGAGCCCTCCCAGATCCACCTCTACGGAGCGGCCGCGGTCGAGGCCACCGACGATCCCGACGTGGTGCGGGTCACCGGGCTGGTCGAGAAGCCCAGCACCGAGGATGCCCCGTCGAACCTGGCCATCATCGGCCGCTATGTGCTACGCCCCGAGGTCTTCGAGGTGCTCGAGCGCACCCAGCCGGGCAAGGGTAACGAGATCCAGCTCACCGACGCGCTGCAGGAGATGGCGCTGAACCCGGCCACCAGCGGCGGCGTGTACGGGGTCATTTTCCGCGGCCGCCGCTACGACACCGGCGACCGCCTCGACTACATCAAGGCCATTGTGCAACTTGCCGTCGACCGCGAGGACCTCGGACCGGACCTGCGGCCCTGGCTGCACGAGTTCGTCGCCACTCTCGACTAGAACACGCGCGGTAGATTAAGGAAACACCATTTCGGCACTGAGTAGACGGGCACACTGTGGCGATCGCAATACCGACGCTTCATGAGGGTCCCGTCACACTGCGACCGATTCGATTGCGCGACGACCGCAACCTCGACCGTTCCCTGATGGAGAACCGGGGCTGGCTGCGCACCTGGGAGGCCACCAGTCCCTATGCGCCGATGTCCTTCGACACCCGCGCCAGCATCCGCAGCCTGCTTGCGCACTCACGTGTCGGCAGCGGGCTGCCGTTCCTGATTGAACACCAGGGCGAGCTGGCCGGCCAGCTCAACGTGTCGTCGATCACCTGGGGCTCCCTGTCGTCGGCCACCATCGGCTATTGGGTGGGCGAGGAATTCGCGGGGAAGGCGATCACGCCCACAGCCGTAGCCCTGGCCACCGACTACTGCTTCGGCCAGCTCGGGCTGCACCGCATGGAGATCTGCATCCGACCCGAGAACGTGCCCTCGCTGCGGGTCGTGGAGAAACTCGGCTTCCGCTACGAGGGTCTGCGCCGCCGGTACATTCACATCAACGGCGACTGGCGCGACCATTTTTGCTTCGGGCTGGTGGCCGAAGAGGTGCGCCAGGGCGTGCTGCATCGCTGGCAGTTCGGCCAGGTGCCGGCCGACGCCGCCCGGGTGACGGACGTCGATCGGGCCGCGGCCGCGCATCCGTTGACGGTGAGTGACCGATGAGTGCGGGAATTGCCCGTGACACACCCTCGATAATCATCACCGCATGGCTACGGCCCTCCTACCTTAGAGACTATGAGTAGCGAGGTCCTGGGCGGGGGAGTGATGATTGCGGTCGCGGCTGCCCTGTGGGTGACCTACCTCATGCCGACCTGGGCGCGCCGACGCCAGTACCTCACCACCGAGCGCAACGCCGTTCGCTTGCAGCAGACCTTGCGCATTCTGGCGGAAACGTCGGAGGTGCCCCAGCAGGTGCGGCTCGAAGCGAACGCCCGAACCGTCCTGAACCAACGCAAGCTGCTGGCCCAGGCCGAAGACGATGCCCGAGCCGAGGCGAAGGCGGTGACGGATGCCGTTGCGTCCGCCCGGCGCTCCGCCGCGGCCCTGGCCGCCACAAATCGTGCCGCTGCCGCCCGAGAGGTCGCTGCCCAGGCTTCCGCCGTGCGTGCCGGCGCCGCCGGTGCCGCGGTTGTGGCCGGCTCGCCGGGTCGCGCTCGCGCTCTGCGTCTGCGCCGGGTGCGAGCGTTGACCTCCCTGATCCTGCTCGGGGGCATCCTTTTCTTCGTCTCCGGGGTTGTCGCGGTCGCAGCGGGCGGAGCCTGGACCGCTGTCCTCGGCGGCCTGGCTACGGTCGCGCTCGCTGTCGGGGCGCTGTCGCGCCTCGCCCGCACATCTCGCCGCGCCCACCAGCACGCCGCCGCCGCGAATGGCTCAGAGGTCAGCTCCCCCTCCGCCCGCGTCGGGCAGGCCTTCGAGTCCGTGCACCTCGAGGAGACGCCGGTCGTCGCCCCGAGCTGGACGCCGCTGCCGCTGCCTCGGCCGATGCACCTGTCGCGCGGATCCGTCGCCCAGGCGGCGATGGCATCCGTGGATGCCGCCGCCGAGCTGCGGAAGGTAGCCGCAGAGGCTGAACTCGCCCGCCGGGCCGCGGCCCTCGAGGTGGCCGTCACCCCGCTCACGCGTGCGGTGCCCGGTCGCGAGAACGCTCCGGTCGTGCCCGCAGCGAGCCGGTTCGCGTCGATGGGCGTCGTCGGAGACACCGCCCCCGGCATGAGCGACCTCGACGACGTACTGCGCCGTCGCCGCGCCGTCGGCTGACCGAACCCGGGCGGATTCGGGCTCTAGCGGGCGGTTCGGCGAAACTCGGTCGCCGCGCGTGATATTCTGCATAAGCGGTTGGGGGCTATGGCGCAGTTGGTAGCGCGTCTCGTTCGCAATGAGAAGGTCAGGAGTTCGAATCTCCTTAGCTCCACCGAGATAGTGATAATCGTCAGTCGCAGGCCCCTGGGAAACCGGGGGCCTTCTTCTTTGTCACGGTCTTTCTGTCTTCGTCTTTCTGTTCTCGTCTTCAGGCCGACGAGCCGCTCCGTCGCCAAACGCGGACGTTTCGGTTCATGCGGCGTGTTGCGCCGGGGTGAACGGCGTGTCGCAAAAATCTCCGAAATGAAAGTTTCTGATCCAGGCCGAGTTGACGTGCCGACCTGCACCGGCCTCAGCGGCCGAGCGCCGATCGGCCGACGAACGTCTCCATGGTGAGCACGGTCGTGCCCTCCACGTCGGTTGTCGACAGCGCCACGCGCACAGCACCGAGCTCGGTCAGGGAGGAAACGTGGGTGCCGCCGCAGGGGATGCGCACGTCGTGTACCGGCAGCTCACAGACCCAGTACCGGCGGTCGGTCAGCAGTGGGCCGTCCCGGTCGATGCGCACGCTTGCGTCCGTAGCCACCCACCCGGCGAGAGCGGTGTTCAGCATCGATTCGATCTCGGCCAGTTGGTCGGCCAGTTCCTCGGTGACGAAGCCCTTGCGGCGCAGGGATTTGCCGAGCCGGTAGGCGTCCACGGATCCGTTCTCGCCGATGAGGGACACGTCGATCGCGGTGCCGTCGAAGTCGGGGCTGCCGAGGGCGTCGGTGCGCACGTCCTTCTTCCACCGGTTTGCGAGAGCCAGGTTGAGGGCGAGGGAGGCGAGGTGGCACGCGGTGTGGCCCGCGGACATTCGCCGCCGGTAGCCGGTGTCGACGACGGCGTCGACCGGCTGCCCCTCGATCAGCGCGGCATGGGGCTGCACGATGTGAGCCACGACGAACGCCCAGCCGGGTGTTCCCTTCGGCACCGGGATGTCCCGGCCGAGGTGCAGCGCCGACCCGTCCGTTGCTCCAACGACGCAGTCCAGCACCGGCAGCTCGATTCCCTGGGCGCGCAGCACGGCCCGGTCGGGACCCTGGTCGGGCCAGCCTGCGTCGACCGGGTGCACGGGGGTGGTGTCGAGGAGCACGGCAAGCAGTCCGGTCGGAAGCGGCTCGACGTGCAGCACCGTTGCGGTGCCCTCGGTCTGCCCGGCCGGGTAGCTCACTTGGGTGTCCATAACGGGAAGGGTCATCGGCAGGTCCTTTCGGACTATAAAAGGGTGTTGCCGCGGCTAGCGCGGCAACACCCTGAGTTTATTCGTGGAGCAGGCGCTAGGCCTTGCGGGCCTTCTCGGTCGTCTCGTTCGCCTTCGCGTGCTTGTCGGCACGCTTTTCTTTCAAGGACTTGCCGGCAACCTTTTTGGATGCGTCCTTCTTGGGTGATTTGTCAGCCATGTGTACTCCTTCGAACCGAGCCCCAGCGGCACCGTGACTTCGACCCTACGCGGGTTGCCGCGAAACGGCACCTTCCCGCTCGCACCGGCACCCGGCCCTGTGCAACTTGCGCGCCCGGCCGTAGGCTGAGACCGACGCGCCCCGCCAGGGAGGCAGACGTCTCCACCCGGAGAAAGGGATCCAAATATGAGCGACATGACCACCTACGAGGCCATTTTCTACGGACCCAACGTGATCGCCGCCGGCACGCCACGGAAACTCGAGTACGTGAACGGCGAGTATCAGCAGGAGGTCGTGCTTGAGGAGACGGAAGACGGCTCAACCGTGCGCCGCAGTTTCCGGATCGGCCACGAAACAGAGGAACCGATCCCTTACCGCTTCGTTGAGGAGGAGACCGAAGACCTGCAGGGCGAAGCGGATATTCCCAACTAGCCGGATCCGCTTGATTCGTCCACCGGGTCAGATCCGGGTGCCGGGGCCGCGGCCAAGCCGAATGGGCAAAGCCATCAGCGGCCCCACGAAGCGGCGCTGTAGCCTGCGCGCCGGACCCCAGACGAACTGCACCACGTACTGGGCGAGGATGGCGCCCGCCGCCAGCGCGGCGGCCACGGCACCGGCGGTCAGCATGCTGAGTAGGCCGTCGATGTTGCCGTCGGACAGCTGCAGCAGGCCGCGGAACAGGATCAGCCCCGGAACGAGGGGGACGAGCGCGGAAACGACGATCACCAGCGGGGGAGTGCGCACGATCCGGGCCGCGATCGCGGCCAGCAGACCGACACCCATGGCGCTGAGAGCAGACGACCAGACCAGGCCGAAGCCGGCGCTCGCCCCACCCAGATAGAGCAGCTCTGCGACGGCGCCGAGCAGGCAGACCACCCAGAACGCCCGCCACGGCACCTGCACGGCGAGGCCGAAACCGGCGACGATGACCATGGCGGCGGCGAGCATCACGGGCACGTCGGCCAGGGTCGGCGTGAGGTTGGCATCGACGCGCAACTGGAACCCGAAGCGGGCCACCAGTAGTGACGCCCCGGCCACGCCGGTGACCAGGCCGCCCGTGATCAACAGGGCCTCCATCATCCGTGCCGTGCCGGTCAGGTAGAAGCCCGACAGTGTGTCGTGGACCGCGCCGAAGGTGGTGACGCCGGCCAGGAGCATGATGATGGTCGCGATGACGACCAGGGACGGATTCGCGGAGGTGTCGATGAGTGCGACGATCGCGGCGACAAGCGGCCCGATCGCCCCGCCCACCACGTTTTGGTAGAACACGGGAACCTGCCGGCGGTCGAGCGAGGTCGTGATCAGGTCGATGAAGAAGGTGGCGACGAAGGCGGCGACGCAGACGACCAGCCCGCCGCCGATGAGCACGGCGGCCCCGGCTCCGACGAGGCTCCAGCCCAGCCGGCGGTACAGGGCCGGTACCTGCGGCTTGGCGCTGACGATGGTGGCCAGGCGTTTGCGGGCATCGGCGACGTCCGGCGGCGAGTCGAGGATCTCGGCGATCAGCTCGGAGGTGGCTGCGAGCTTGCTGTAGTTGAGCGAGCGGTACTTGACGTTGCGGCTCCGGGTGATGGACTCGTGCGTGGCCGGGTCCTCGTGGGTGAGCGCGATGATCGTGTGCGTGACGTTGGCCTCGGTTCCCCTCAGCCCGTAGGCGCGGGTGATGGCCTCCATGGCGGCCGTGGCGTCTTCGGCCCCGGCACCGGCCGCGAAGATGACCTCCGCGAGCCGCATGGTGAGGTCGAGGACCGAGCGGGTGTAGGCGGCGCTGTCGAAGACGTTGATCGCGCGGGTGACATCAGACATCGAGCGGACCCAGCCAGGCGGCAGCCACGGTGGCGTGCGCCGATTCGGCGTCGGACGGATGGAAGAGCCCGGCCAGAACGTCGCGGTACAGTCGCCCGAGCTCGTTCCCGGCGAAGTACGACGAGCCGCCGCTGACCCGCAGCGCCTGGTCGACGACCAGGCGCGCGGTCTCGGTGGCGCGATACTTCAGGCCCGACAGGAGCGGGAACCACTGCGGGCCGTGGTCGGCCTGAGTGGCGAGATCGTGGGCGAGGGCGTCGAGCTGGGGGTACAGGCCATCCATCATCATCGCGGCCTCCGCGACGCGCCAACGGATGTCCGGGTCCTGCGCCAGGGTTCGGCCGTCGTGCTTGAGCGACGTGCGCCGCTTCGCCGCCAGCACGGCCAGCTCGACCGCGCGCCGGCCGATGCCGGTGTACACGGCCGCCAGCAGGATCTCGAAATTGGCGAAGATCGCGAAGATCAGCGGGTCAGGGTTCGGCCCGGGATCCAGCCGCCGGAAGACCTGCTCCGGGCGGGCGGATGCGCCGGTGAGCACGGTGCTGCGGCTCTGGCTGGCCCGCATGCCCAGGGTGTCCCAGTCATCCTGCTGACTGACGCCCGGGTCGCCCCGGTCGATGAACGCCCAGACGATTTTCGGGCCGTCAACGGAGTCCCGGTCGATGCCCATGGTGCCGAGCCGGGTCCACGCCGGGGAGAGCGTGGTGAAAATCTTGGTGCCGGTGAACCGGTAGCCGCCGTCTGGCTGCGGGGCGGCCGTCGTGATCGAATCGGAGAGCACGAGGTCGTTGCCCGGCTCGCTCACGCCGAAGCCGAAGATCTCGCCCGCGGCGGCGCCGTGCAGCACGCAAGCGAGGCTGTCGTCGCCGCGCTGATGCAGGGTGAGAGCCACGCCCGTCCAGACGAGGTGCATGTTGACGGCGAGGGCCGTGGCCGGGGCGTGGGCGGCGAGCCGGATCTGGTCGTCGGCGACCTGCTGCACGCTGCGCCCGAGGCCACCATGGGAGACGGGCACGAGCGAGCGGAGGTAACCGGAGGCGATCAGGTCGGCCAGATCGTCGGCGGGGAACGTATTGTCCCGGTCATGCGTCGCGGCACGAGAACGGATACGTTCGAGAAGCTCGTCACCGAGCGGGGAGAGTTCGGCGGTCGTGTACACCAAATAAGTTTACGCAGGCGTGCGCCGCTTGCGTGCCAACCGGATCACCAGGTAGACGATTGCTGCGACCAGTCCGAGAGCGAGCAGCCAGGGCAGCGCGAAGCCGATGGCCACGATCGCGGTACCGAGGGCTGTCAGGAGGGCGTTCCAGCCGGCCGCGATGGCATCCCAGAAGTCGTCCGGGGTGCCGGGATCCACTGTGCCGGTCGAGTACAGGTCGAGCGTGATGGTCGAGAAATCGACCTGGTCGGACAGGTAGTCCCGCTGCGCCTGCAACCCCTCGAGCTCGCTCTGCCGCTCGGCCAGCGCGTTCTCGACGGCGATCAGGTCGGTCGTGTTCGTGGCGCTCGTCATCAGGGCAAGTAACCGGTCGACCGAGGTTTGCAGCGAGGTGATCCGGGCATCGAGGTCCTGGGTCTGCTGAGTGATGTCCGAGGCGTTGAGCGACACGAAGTTGACGGTGCCGAGCTGCTTCAGCTCCGCCAGCGTGCGGTCGAGCTCATCCGAGGGGATGCGCAGGGTGAGGTTCGCGCTCGCCGGCTGGTTGCCGGTGGCGGGGTTCTCGGTGCGGCTGTCGATCCGACCACCGGCCTGCTCGGTGATGGTGACGGCATCCTGCACGGATGCGATCGGGTCCTTCACGGTGATCGACACCATCCCTGTGGTGATCACGTCGCGCTGGCTGGAGGCGATTTCGCCCGTGCTGCCGTCCGGGAAGGTGCGCGAGTCGAGAGACTCGCCTGGGGCGCCGGGTTCGGCGCCGGGTGTGACGGTCCCCGGATTGACGACGCCCGGTTCGGCGAGGCCCGGGGACGTGGCGGAGCCGCCGGAGTCGGTGGAAACGCCGGGCACGGAGCATCCGGCCAGCAGCAGTGTACTGAGGAGTACCGCGGCGATCGCGGGTAAACGCTTCATGGCCCCACTGTACGACCGCTGTCGCCCGCTCTGGATCACAATCGAGTCTCGGCATGCGGTGCGCGCGTCGCGTGCATGTGCCGCCTACACCGGTCGCCGAATGGATCGGGAACGCCGTTCACGGCGATACTGGAACCATGACCTGGTGGGCGACCCTCTGCGAACGGTTCGGCTGGTCACGCCCGCCGCTGCTGCATATCGCGATCGATGAGGGAACCGGTCCGGTCGTGATCCTCGTGCACGGCATCGCCTCCTCCTCGGAAACGTTCCGGGAACTGGTGCCACTGCTTGTGCCCAGGCACCGGGTCATCGCCGTCGACATCCTGGGTTTCGGCGAATCGCCGATCCCCGAGGGGTGCGAGTACCGGCTCGAGGACCACGTCGAGGCCCTGGCCACCACGATCCGGTCGCTGAAGCTCCGCGAGCCGTTCATCCTGGTGGGCCACTCCCTCGGCAGCCTGATCGCGGCGCGGATGACGGCGATGCCCCGCACCCGCGCGTCCCGTCGAACCCAGGTGTCCCGGGTGGTGCTCGTGGGGCCGCCGGTCTACCTGTCGCCGACCGACATCGGTGACCGTTGGGTGCGGGCCCGGGTGAACGCCTACCTGCGCGCCTACGACTTCCTGCGGCTGAACAAGGAGTTCACTCTCGCGAACGCGGCCATCATCGCACGACTGCTGCCGAAGGGCATCTTCGAGCTGACGGAGCGCAACTGGACCCCGTTCGTGAAATCGCTGGAGCACTGCATCGAATCGCAGACCGTGGTCAGCGACATCGCGGCCGTGCAGGTGCCGGTCGACGTGGTCTACGGTGTGCTGGACGCCTTCATCGCGACCGGCTCCATGACGGTGATCGAACGGATGCGCCACGTCACCATGCACCGCGTCGAAGCGAACGACCATCTCATCCGTCCGCGGCTCGCCCGGGCACTGGCCCGGGTCATCGACGCGGACGACAATGTCGGGGCTGGGGCCTTGTCCGGGGATGCTGCCCCGTCGGTCGCTGCTTCCGCTATAGCTTCCGTGGCTAGGCTGGAGAAATGGACACACGAACCCTCGGAAAAACCGGCCGAACCGTCTCCGTGATCGGGCTGGGCACTTGGCAGCTGGGAGCGGACTGGGGTGACGTGTCGGAGGCCGACGCGACCGCGGTGCTCGCGGCATCCGTCGACGCCGGCGTCACCTTCTTCGACACCGCCGACGTCTACGGCGACGGCCGCAGCGAGCAGATCATCGGTCGATTCCTGGCCGGCAGCGCCGCCGCCGGCATCACCGTGGCCACCAAGATGGGCCGACGGGTCGACCAGCTCGCCGAGAACTATACGCTCGCCAACTTCCGGGCTTGGACCGACCGGTCCCGCACGAACCTCGGCATGGACACCCTGCACCTCGTGCAGCTGCACTGCCCGCCGAGCGACGTGATCGAATCCGACGAGGTCTACGACGCGCTTGACACACTCGTCGCCGAGGGCGCCATCGCCGGCTACGGGGTGAGCGTCGAGACCTGCGACCAGGCTCTCGCAGCCATCCAACGGCCCGGCCTGGCCAGCGTGCAGATAATCTTGAATGCGTTCAGGCTGAAGCCGCTCGAGGCCGTCGTGCCGGCCGCGCGCGCCGCCGGTGTGGGCATCATCGCCCGCGTTCCGTTGGCGAGCGGCCTGCTGACCGGAAAATACACCCGGGAGACAACCTTCGCTGCGAACGACCACCGCAACTACAACCGCGACGGCAGCGCCTTCGACGTCGGCGAGACCTTCTCCGGTGTGGACTATGAGACCGGTCTGGCAGCCGCCGCGGAGTTCGCGGCGCTCGTGGGTTCCCTGACCGAGGAGCTCACGCCCGCGCAGGCCGCGCTGGCCTGGGTCGCCCAGATTGACGGCATCAGCTCGGTCATCCCCGGGGCCCGATCGGTGCAGCAGGCTCGCGGCAACGCCGCTGCCGGTTCGGTCGCCCCGCTCAGCGTCGGGTTCAATGAGGGCGTGCAGGATATCTACGACCGGATGCTGCGCGACCAGATCCACCGCCGCTGGTAGCACCTGTCCGGTCGGGAGTGCCCGTTCCGCGGGTCGCTCTCGACCGGAACGGGGACTCTCGCGCGGACCTGTGGAGGCGGCATTGTCGCAAGGCACTGCGGCTCCGGCGAACCAATTCGACGGAGATTTTTGGGTTGAAGCCGGTTTTCGTGTCGTTTGGGCGGGATTCAGCCAAAATCTCCGTCGAATTCGTCAGAGGCGCGGGAGAGGGGCGCGGGAGAGGGACGCAGGGTCCTGAGCGCGACCCGCGGGCACCGATCCGGGTCGAGCTGAGATTCAGTCCAGGTCGTCGGGATCTTTGCCGGTGCGCTGGCCGGCGTCGATGGCGGCGATCGCGGCATGGTCGCCGGCGGTGAGTGTGAAGTCGAAGACGTCGAAGTTTTCCCGGATGCGCACCGGTGTCACCGACTTCGGAATCACCACATTGCCCAGCTCGAGGTGCCAGCGGATGACCACCTGTGCGGCCGTCTTGCCGTGCCGGGCGCCGATGGCGTCGAGGGTCTCGTTGCCGATCGCGCGGCCGCGGGCCAACGGCGACCAGGCCTCGGTGAGGATGCCGTGGGCCGCGTCGTACTCGCGCACGGTGGACTGCTGCAGCCACGGGTGCAGCTCCACCTGGTTGATGACCGGAACGACATCCGTTTCGGCCAGCAGGCGGTCCAGGTGGTGCGGCTGGAAATTGGACACCCCGATCGACCGGGCGCGGCCAGAGGCGCGCAGCGTCTCGAGGGCGCGCCAGGTGTCGACGAAGCGGTTCTGGCGGGGTGCGGGCCAGTGGATCAGATAGAGGTCGACGTAGTCGAAGCCGAGTTTGCCGAGGCTCACGTCGAAGGCGCGCAGGGTCGTGTCGTAGCCGTGCTGGTCGTTCCAGACCTTCGTGGTGACGAACACGTCCTCACGGGGCAGGCCGGAGCGGGCGACGCCCTGGCCGACGCCGGTCTCGTTGTCGTAGAGCGCCGCGGTGTCGATGTGGCGGTAACCGGCCTCCAGGGCGACCTGAACAGCGTCGGCCGCCGCGGCATCCGCGATCTTGTACACGCCGAGCCCGAGCTGGGGGATACCGTGTCCGTCATGCAGGGGAAGTACCGGTGAAAGCGTCATCCTCCCATCTAACCTCGTCCTCCTGCGCCGAGGCGTGAACCGACACGATATAGGGGTGCGCGCGACGCTCAACCCCGCGATGGTGACGGTTCACCGCGCGATGAGCGATGGCGGCTAGGAGACCTGCACCTGGATCGGTGCGGTGTCGGGGAGCGGGCTCGCATCGCGGCCGCGGAGGTCGGGGTGCCAACGCCGGCCGAGCGCGGGGATGATCGTGCCGAGGCCCGCGAAGCCGGCCGCGACCGCGATGGCCGCCGTGGCGCCGCTCTGGTCGATCATGAAACCGGCGATGGCGGAACCCAGGGCGGCGCCCATCAGCTGGCCGGTGCCCACCCAGCCGTAGGCCTCCGCGGTGTCACTGAACTTGACGCTCGCGGACACGATGCCGAAGAGGACGGCGAAGGCCGGCGCGATTCCGATTCCCGCCAGCAGCAGGGTGGCTGCCAGCCACCAGAAGCTGAGCCCAAGGGTGGCGAGACCGAGGCCGACGGTGACGATGAGCATCCGTGCGGCCAACGCCCAAGGGCCGATCGGGGCGTGGCCGAGGGCGAGCCCGCCGATCAGCGAGCCGAGAGCGAAGATGCCGAGCACCCAGCCCGAGTCCGCGCTGCCGTGCCCGAACGCGGCCACCACACCCGCCTCGACGGAGGCGCAGGCGGCTACCAGCATGAAGCCGACGATGGTGCTGAGCATGACCGCCGGGCGTCTGAGAACGACGCCGAGTTTGCGGCGGCTACGGGGGATGCGCACCCGGCCGACCTCGGGCAGCACCAGAAACCAGACGCCGCCGCCGATGAGGAAGATGGCGGCGAGCAGGATGCCGGCGACCGGGCTGACCTGGATGGCCACGAACGTGGCAATTACCGGGCCCAGCACCCAGATGATCTCCTGGGCCGACGCGTCGAGCGAGAACAGCGGCGTGAGCTGGCGGGAGTTGACGATCTTCGGGTAAATGGTGCGCACGGCCGGCTGAATCGGCGGTGTGGACAACCCGGCGATGAGCCCCACGGCCATCAGAACGTAAATGGGCATGCTGACCAGAGCCATTGTCACGATGGAGGTCGCGCAGACGACGAGGGTGGCCGTGATCACCGGACGCATGCCCCAGCGGCCCATCAGGCGGCTGGTGAGTGGCCCGGCGACGGCCTGGCCGATGCTCATGGCGCCCAGCACGAGGCCGGCGGCGCCGTAGGAGTCGAAGACCTGCTCGATGTGGATCAGGAACGCGAGCGACAGCATCCCGAAGGGGAACCGAGCGGTCAGCTGTGCCGCGATGACGCGAGCAACGCCCGGAGTCTTCAGAAGGGTCCAATAGCTGCTCACTTACTCAAGTCTACGTCCGCCGAGGTAGCGTGAGCGCGTGCGAATACTGATCACGGCCGACGAATTGGCAGCCATGCTCGAGTGCCGAAGCGACGTTCGGGTGCTGGACGTGCGCTGGAAGCTGGGTGGCCCGCCCGGGCCGGACGAATACCGGGCCGGCCACATCCCCGGCGCCGTGTACGTCGACCTGGAGACCGAGTTGGCCCGGCCCGGCGAACCGGCCGACGGGCGGCATCCGTTGCCCACCCGTGCGACCCTGCAGGCAGCCGCGCGCCGCTGGGGGCTTCGTGACGGCGACACGGTCGTGGTCTACGACGACCTGGGCGGGATGACGGCAGCCCGTGCCTGGTGGCTGCTGCGTCACGCCGGGGTGCGCGACGTGCTGCTTCTCGACGGGTCGCTCGCCGCCTGGCGCACTGCCGGCCTGCCGCTCGCGGCCGGCGGACTGGCCGCAACAGAGCTGAGCGCGGAAACGGTCCGTCCGGGCACGATCACCCTCTCCGACGGGGTGCTGCCTGTGCTCGACACGGATGCCGCCGCCGCGCTCGCGCAGACCGGCGCGCTCCTCGACGCCCGCGCTGCGGAGCGCTACTGCGGTGACACGGAGCCGGTCGATCCTCGTGCCGGCCACATCCCCGGCGCGATCAGCGCGCCCACGGCCGACAACCTCACCCTCGACGGGCGTTTCCTCCCGGCCGCCGAACTGCGCGCCCGGTTCGAGGCGCTCGGAGTCACGGCGGGCGGCACGGTGGGCGTCTACTGCGGCTCCGGCGTCACCGCCGCGCACGAGGCGGCCGCTCTGGCCATCGCCGGGTTCTCACCGGCGCTCTACCCCGGCTCGTGGTCGCAATGGTCCAACCTGCCGGGCCGCCCGGTCGCGACGGGCGACCCGCGGGCGCGAAATCCGCGCGAAACACGCTTCCGGTCATACTGAGACACGGGGAAGCCTGTCCACGCTCAGTAGGGCTGGCCCAAAACGTTATCTGCGCACGGAATCCGCGTGAGCGTGCTGTTATATGCTCGCTTTTGTCGAATTCCGTTAACGGACCTCAAAGACGAACCAGACACATCCGACAACCACGAAAAAGGTTACGCAATGCGCGCTCAATACCTGCTCCCGGCTCTCGCCGCCGTCACGGCACTCCTGCTCACCGGCTGCGTGGACAACTCCACGGACACCACGGGCGGAGCGACGGCCGACTCCTCCGCCAGCGAGATCGCCGTGGACGACGCCGCCGCCGCGATGCTTCCCTCCGAGGTCGCCGACTCCGGCACGCTCGTCATCGGGACCGACCCGACCTACGCTCCCAACGAGTTCAAGAACGAAGCCGGTGAGCCGATCGGCTGGGGCATCGAGATCGCTGAGGCCGTCGCAGCCAAGCTCGGCTTGGAGCCGGAATTCCAGGTCGCGAAATTCGACAACATCATTCCGAGCGTGACCGGCGGCAAGGCCGATATCGGCGTGTCCTCCTTCACCGACAACGTCGAGCGGGAGAAGCAGGTCGACTTCGTCAACTATTTCGTCGCCGGTATCCAGTGGGCTTCGGCCGTCGGCAACGACGTCGACCCGGACAACGCCTGCGGGCTGAAGGTCGCCGTGCAGGCCACCACGTATGAGGACACCGACGAAGTGCCGGCCAAGAGTGACGCCTGCGTCGCGGCCGGCAAGCCGGCGATCGACAAGCTGAAGTACGACACCCAGGACCAGGCCACCAACGCGGTCGTGCTGGGGCAGGCCGACGCGCTCAGCGCCGACTCGCCCGTCACTCTCTACGCGATCGCCCAGACCGAGGGCAAGCTGCAGCCGGCCGGAGAGACCTTCGACGTGGCGCCCTATGGCATCGTGGTCGCCAAGGACTCCGAGCTGACCAAGGCCGTGCAGGCTGCGCTGCAGTCCATGGTCGACGACGGCACCTACGGTGACATCCTCGACGAGTGGGGCGTCGCGGATGGTGCGATCGAGACGATCACGATCAACGCCGCGTCGAACGGATAACGTATGAGCACCACGACTCCACCGAAAGCGGGCGGGGCAACCCGCCCGCCCGCGGAACCGGCCCCATCAGTGCCGATCAAGGCCATCAAGCTGCGGCATCCGTGGAGGATGGTGTTCGCCATTCTGCTCGTGGTGGTCTTCGTCTCCATCGTCGTCGACGCCGCGCTCCGGCCGGCCTACGACTGGCCCGCCGTCGGCAAGTACCTCTTCGACCGCCGCATCTCGCAGGCGGCCGTCGTGACCCTGCAGCTGACCGTGTACTCCATGGTCATCGCGATCGTCCTCGGGGTGATCCTGGCCGTCATGCGGCTCTCGCCCAACCCCGTGGTGAAGAGCCTGGCCTGGTTCTACCTGTGGATCTTCCGTGGCACCCCGGTCTACGTGCAGCTGACGATCTGGGGTCTGATCTCGCTGATCTACTCGAGCATCGACATCGGTATCCCGTTCATGGACCCGTGGGTGTCCTTCTCGACCAACGCGGCACTGAGCACGTTCACCATCGCCATCATCGGGCTGGCCCTGAACGAAGCGGCCTACATGGCTGAAATCGTGCGCGCCGGCCTCCTGGCCGTGGACAGCGGCCAGGAGGAGGCTGCGACGGCGCTCGGAATGAGCTGGTCGCAGACCATGACGCGGGTGATCCTGCCGCAATCGATGCGCGTGATCATCCCGCCGACGGGCAACGAGGTCATTTCGATGCTGAAGACCACGTCGCTCGTCACCGCCGTGCCGTTCAGCTTCGAGCTGTTCACCCGGTCGCGGGATATTTCCGCGGAGACGTTCAACCCGATCCCGCTTTTGATCGTGGCCTCGATCTGGTATCTGTTCTTCACGTCCATCCTGATGGTCGGCCAGTACTTCCTCGAAAAGCGGTTCGCCCGCGGCGTGGGCGACCGGCAGCCGGATCGCAAGGATGCCGTCGGCACCGGAACGGGAACCCTCACCGGGGTCGTCCCCGTCATCGGTTCCGGGCAGCCGTCGGTGATCGCACCGCCGCGCGAGAACGATCCACCAGCCAACCCCGGAGGCGTGAAATGACCGACGTGAACACGCAGGCCGGGGCATCCGTCACGATTCCCCCCATGGTTCTGGCCGAGCAGGTATCGAAGAGCTTCGGCTCGAACGAGGTGCTCAAGAGCATCTCCCTCGAGGTGAAGCGTGGCGAGGTGATGTGCCTGGTCGGGCCCAGTGGGTCGGGCAAGTCCACGTTCCTGCGCTGCATCAACCACCTCGAGGTGCTCTCCGCCGGTCGGCTCAGCGTCGACGGCGAGCTGATCGGCTACCGGGAGACCAACGGCAAGCTCTACGAGATGGCGCCTAAGGAAGCGTCCCGTCAGCGACGGGACATTGGCATGGTGTTCCAGCGGTTCAACCTGTTTCCGCACATGACGGCGCTACAGAATGTGATGGAGGCGCCGATCCGGGTGAAGGGGCTGCCGAAGGCCCAGGTGGAGCGGAGCGCTCTCGATCTGCTGGCCAGGGTGGGTCTGGCCGAACGCGCCGACTACTACCCGGCGCACCTGTCGGGTGGGCAGCAGCAGCGGGTGGCGATCGCCCGCGCACTCGCGATGGAACCCAAGCTCATGCTCTTCGACGAGCCGACCAGCGCGCTCGACCCTGAGCTCGTGGGCGAGGTGCTCGACGTGATGAAGGGTCTGGCCAAATCGGGCATGACCATGATCGTGGTCACCCACGAGATGGGCTTCGCCAAGGAGGTCGCCGACTCGCTCGTCTTCATGGACGGCGGTGTGGTCGTCGAAGCGGGCGACCCGGACGAGATCCTGACGAACCCGCAGCACCGCCGCACGCAGGCGTTTCTGTCGAAGGTGCTCTAGAAACGGTGCTCTAGAAACGGTGCTCTAGAAACGGTGCTCTAGGAATGTTGCTCTAGGAACACCGCAGCGACCGTCGCCGTTTGTACCGAGAGTCCCCGCCGTGGCGGCGACTCTCGGTACGAACGGCGATTCTCGTTCGGGCCGATCAGTGTGACGCCGAGTCTGCCCTACGCCGGGCGGCTCTGCGGTGCGGTAGCCGCGGTCATCGCGGAATCGTGCTCCACGACGTCGCCGAGTACCTCGTCGATCTGCCTCATGCTCTCGGCCGGGATCTTCACTCCCGCGGCCTCGACGTTCTCGCGCACCTGCTCGGGGCGGGAAGCTCCGACGAGGGCTGCCGAGACGTTGTCGTTCTGCAACACCCAGGCCACAGCCAGTTGCGCCATCGACAGGTTGAGGTCGGCGGCGATCGGCTCAAGCTTCTGCACCCGGGTGAGCACGTCGTCGTTCATGAAGCGGCTGATCATGTCGGCGCCGCCCTTGAGGTCGGTGGCGCGCGAGCCGGCCGGCGGGGCCTGGCCTGCCTTGTACTTGCCGGTGAGCACACCCTGGGCCACGGGGGACCAGACGATCTGGCCGACGCCGAGCTCGCGCGAAGTCGGCACGACCTCGTCTTCGATGACGCGCCACAGCATCGAGTACTGCGGCTGGCTCGAGATCAGGCTGAAGCCCAACTCCTGGGAGAGGGCGTGGCCGGCTCGCAGCTGCGCGGCGGTCCACTCGCTGACGCCGATATAGAGCGCCTTGCCCTGCCGAACGATGTCGGCGAAGGCCTGCATCGTCTCCTCCAGTGGGGTCTCGGTGTCGAAGCGATGGGCCTGATAAAGGTCGACGTAGTCGGTCTGCAGCCGGGTCAGAGAACCGTTGATCGACTCCATGATGTGCTTGCGGGACAGCCCGACGTCGTTGTGGCCGCGCGGGCCGGTCGGCCAATAGACCTTGGTGAAGATCTCGAGGCTTTCGCGGCGGTGGCCCTTGAGAGCGTCGCCGAGAACGGACTCCGCCTTCGTGTTGGCGTAGACGTCGGCGGTGTCGAAGCTGGTGATCCCCACGTCGAGCGCGGCATGCACGCACTGCGTGGCGATGTCGTTCTCGACCTGCGAACCGTGGGTGAGCCAGTTGCCGTAGGTGATTTCGGAGATTTTCAGGCCTGATGAACCGAGATAGCGGAATTCCATGCCTACAGCCTAAGCGGATGTCTGTCGAGCCCCTGGCGACCCGCCCTGGCCAAGGTTCCCCCGACGCTGGTCGAGCCTGTCGAGCATGTCGAGCCTGTCGAGCCTGTCGAGCATATCGAGCATGTCGAGACCAGGGACCGGGGGCCAGGGACCCCCTATCTGTTCTTCCGTTCGACCGCGTCCGGCATCCGGGTGCGGGACTTGGTCACGTTCCGCCATTTGCGGGCCCCGGTCTCGAGCCAGGGTGGTGCCATGATCTGCGCGGCGCCGTGCAGCATGCGGATGTTCCAGCCGGAGGCGGCGAGGTAGCGGTGGTGCCACCAGCAGAGACAGACGCCGTTGTCGGTGTGCGTCGGTCCGCCCTCGGAGTGCGGGATCGCGTGGTGGATCTCGGTCATCCCGGCCGGGATTTTGCAGCCGGGGATGATGCTGGTGCCGTCGCGGAGTTGGATCGTCCGGCGTTGCGCGGCGGTGAAGCACCGTTCGGGTGAGCCGAGGGCGATGATGCGGCCCTCGTCGGTGATGACGACTTTCTGTTGTCCGCCGGTGCTGATCAGGTCTGTGACGGCGCTGATCGAGATCGGGGTGTCGACGCCGTCGATCCAGCCGACGCCGCGGCCCTGACTGAAGTCCGCGTTCAGGTCCTGTTCCCGCACACTGACCAGGACCGTGGCCGGGGCGCCGCCGATGGTCGGGGCCTCCCGGGCCCGGGAGGCGACGTCGAGGATCACGGCGAGCACGGCGAGCACGGCGAGCACGTCGTGGCGCCGCTGGTCGGGCGTGCGGTCGTCCCGCTCGTGCGGCGCCTGCTCCCGTTCTGCCTCTCGGTCGGCTGCTTCTTCCTGGTGGAAGGCGACCGGGGCGCTCTTCGGCGACAGGTACGCGTCGAAGAGGCGGCGGAGCTTGCCCGCGATCTCGGGCATCAACGCCCCCGAGACCGGCACGATGCCGTCGCGTTCGCGGCCGAGCCGGATCCCGCGCACCATCAGGGCGTGGTCGTCGGGCCGGGACTCGTCGGGTGCGAGCACGGCCCTCCAGACCGCACCCTGCAACCGGATCTCATCCGCCGACGCCGGCACCGGGGTTTCGGAGCTGGTGCCGGTGGCCGAGGCGACCAGCTCGCTCTCGGTGGCCTGTACCGATTCCAGGTCGGTGCACCGCAGCGTCGGCGTCAACGCGGTGAGGATCGCGTCGGCCGTGTCGACGCCGATCGCCCCGGTGGCCAGGCCGATGGCCGTGGCGGGGAAGGTGGGCGGCAGCGGTTCGCCACCCAGGGAACGGCCGGTGCGCAGCTGCCTGCCCAACCGCATCCGTCGCCCCGCGGTCGGCCCGGAGACGAGCGTCAGACGTTCGAGTAGTTCTCCGGCGGTGCGGCAGTCCCGCTTCGCCGAGAGCTGCCCGGTGCCGAGCTCGGGCCGGCACCGGTCCGTGACCTCGCCCGCCACCGCCACCCGCAGCGAGTCGACCTGCCGGCCGAGGACCTCGACCGCCGTGGTCACCTGCAGGAGGCCGTCGTCGTCGAAGCCGCGCACCGCCGAGCACCGCAGGGATTCCCCGAGCCCCGCCGCGAGAGCATGCAGCTCCGCGACCGCCCGAGCCGCCGCGGACAGGCCGTGCGCGGCATCCGCTTCGGGGTGTTCCAGGAGGTTGGTCACAAACCCGAGTTTACCTCATTGTGAACAAATAAACCATGCTAGCCTAGAAAAAACTAGAGATATATCGTAGTTATATACGCCTCCTAATGGAGCCCCGCTAGGAGCCCCGCCCGGAACCGTATCGATGAGGGATCGTTTGGAGGACCATCTCAACGCTGACTTCGGGCAGGTGGGCTACCGCTGATCCAGCGCAGTGGTGCCGGATACCGAGAACGACGGAGACCTCAGCCGGTCAGGGCCTTGTGGATCCGCTGCAGGGACACGGGCTCGGCGGCCTTGAGCTCCTGGGCGAAGAGGCTGATCCGCAGCTCCTCGATCAGCCAGCGCCCGCGCACCAGATTGGCGGCCGCGTTCGCCTGCAAGGGGATCCTGCCGCCGGCATCCTCGAACCGTCCGGTGGCTGCCTGGCTCTCGTTCATCCAGACCCGGTCGCGGCTGGGATTGTCGCCGAGCTTCACGATGCGGGCGGTGATGCCGGCCAAGTAGCGTGGCAGGTGCCGCAGCTGCACGAGGCCGGTGGCGCTCACGAAACCGGGGTAGACGAGCCCGGCCAGCTGCGCGCGGGCATCCGTCAGGGCCGGCAGCAGGGCCATGCTGGTGGAGGCTTTGAGCGCCTTGTCGGCGACGCGCGCGGCGGCGAGGATGCGGGCGACGAGGCCCACCGTGTCGAACATGGAGTCCATCACCACGCCGGACACCCGGTCGCGGATGGTGTCGAACTCGGCGCGCATGAACACCTGACCGCCCGGCTTCACCCGGAACAGCACGTCGTCGACGCTCGCCGCGAGGCAGTCGTCAAACAGCGCCTGGGTGCTGCGGTACGGGCTGGTGGCCAGGCTGAGCTTCTCGGCCCCCGTGAGGTGCTGCTGCACGTAGGCCACCGGGGAGGGCGTGGCGAGTAGCAGCAGTCGGCGCACCCCGCCGGGCAGGGTGCGGGCCTGTTCGGCCTCCGTGCTCATCATGCGGATCGCCACCGAGGTGCCCTCGTCGACGAGGGTCGGGTAACCGCGGATGGTGTTGTCGCCCTGTTTGGTGTCGAGGAACCTGGGCAGCTCGGGGAAGTCCCAGGTGGTGAGGCCGGAGCGCTCGATCGCGTTGGTGGGGGTGGCAGCGGATGCCGCGGCCACGCTCTCGCGGGCTTGGGTGCCGAGCCGGCGCTGCAGCTCGAGGAGGTCCTTTCCGGAGGCGATCGGGCGACCGCGTTCATCGACCACGCGGAACGTCATGCGGAGGTGGGCCGGAACCCGGACCAGCTCGAAGTCGTTCGCCTTCACGGACACGTAGGTGAGCTTCTGGATCAGGGCGGCGAGCGTCTCGGTGAAGGGGACATCGTCGCGGTCGAACATGGACCCGCGGGTGGCTTCGCCCAGGCCCGACACCCCGACCGAGACCTCGCCCGGCGCCGGCGGCAACTCGTTCAGCAGTCGCTTGGCCCAGTCCCCCGCCGGCACCACGTTGCGACGGATGCTCTTCGGCAGCGACTTGATCAGTGCGGTCACCAGGTCGGCGCGCAGGCCCGGTACCTGCCAGTCGAAGCCGGTGGGAGAGAGCCTCGCGAGCAGGGCCAGCGGGATCTGCACGGTCACGCCGTCGTCGTCCGCGCCGGGCTCGAACCGGTAGCCGAGCGCGAACTTCTGGTCGCCCTGGCGCCAGATCGGCGGGAACACGGCCTCGTCGATCTCCGGCGCGTCCTCGGGCACCAGTGCCTCGGCGGTCATCGTGAGCAGATCGGGCGTTTGGGTGCGCGCCTGGCGCCACCAGGTTTCGAACGTGCGCGACGAGCATACGTCGGCCGGGATGCGTTTCTGGTAGAACTCGAACACGGCCTCGTCGTCGAACAGGATGTCGCGGCGCCGCGTGCGCTCCTCGAGTTCGGCGAGTTCCTTGCGCAGGCTCGTGTTCGCCCGGTCGAAGGCCGTGACGCGCTGGTCGATTCGGTCAAGGTCCCATTCGCCCTCGACGAGCGCGTGCCGGATGAAGAGGTCGCGAGCGTACGCCGGGTCGACCCGGGAAAACTGGATCCGGCGGCGCGGCACGATCGGCACCCCGTACAGGGTGACCCGCTCGTAGGCGACGACCGCGCCCTGCTTCTTCTCCCAGTGCGGCTCGGAGTAGCTGCGCTTGCAGAGGTCGCCGGCGAGCGGCTCGGCCCACGCGGGGTCGACGACCGCGTTCATCCGGGCGAACAGGCGGCTGGTCTCGACCAGTTCCGCGCTCATCACGGCGTTCGGTTGCTTCTTCGCCAGCGCCGAGCCCGGGAAGATCACGAAACGCTGCTGGCGCGCGCCGATGTAGTCCTTCTTGGCGGTGTCCTTGAGACCGATGTGGGAAAGCAGACCGGCGAGGAGCGAACGGTGGATCCCATCGGGATTCACGCTGGGGTCCCCGATGTGCAGACCGAGCGGCTTGGCCATCTGGCGCAACTGCTTGTACACGTCCTGCCATTCGCGCACGCGCAGATAGTTGAGGAACTCGTTCTTGCAGAGGCGTCGGAAGGCGCTGGAACCGAGCTCCTTCTGCTGCGTTTCGAGGTAGTTCCAGAGGTTCAGCAGGCTCAGGAAGTCGCTCGTCGGGTCGGTGAACCGGGCGTGCTGCTGGTCGGCCTGCGCGCGGCGCTCGAGGGGCCGTTCGCGCGGGTCCTGGATGGTGAGCCCGGAGACGATCACCATCACCTCGCGGCTCACCGCCTGCGTCTTCGACTCGATCACCATTCGTCCGAACCGAGGATCGATGGGCAGCTTTGCGAGCTGTTGGCCGATGCGGGTCAGTGTGGAGATGCCGGGCTTGGAGATACCGGGCTTGGAGATGCCGGATTTGTGGCCGGCGGTGACAGCAGCCACCGCGCCGAGCTCGGCGAGCAGGTCGAGGCCGTCCTTGATGCCGCGCGAGTCGGGCGGGGTGAGGAACGGGAACGCGGCGATGTCGCCGAGGCCCAGCGAGATCATCTGCAGGATGACCGCGGCCAGGTTCGTGCGCAGTACCTCCGGCTCGGTGTACTCGGGCCGGCGGGTGAAGTCCTCCTCCGAATAGAGGCGAATGGCGATACCGTCGCTGGTGCGGCCGCTTCGGCCCGAGCGCTGGTTCGCGGAGGCCTGCGAGATGGCCTCGATCGGCAGCCGCTGCACCTTCGAGCGCACGCTGTACCGGCTGATCCGGGCGGTCCCGGCGTCGATGACGTAGCGGATGCCCGGCACGGTCAGGCTGGTCTCGGCCACGTTTGTCGCCAGCACGATGCGGCGTCGCACGCCGGCGACCTTCGACGGCTGGAACACCTTGTGCTGGTCGGCGGAGGAGAGCCGCCCGTACAGCGGCAGGATCTCGGTGGGGCTGGTGCGCCCCGAGGAGGCGTACTTGCCCTGCAGGGCGTCCGCGGCGTCCCGAATCTCGGTCTCACCGCTGAGGAAGACCAGAACGTCGCCGCTGGACTCCCGTTCGAGTTCATCGAGCGCGGCGGAGATTCCCTCGATGTAGTCCCTGTCCACCGTGGGCGCGGCATCCGTCGTGTCGTCGTCGTCCCCGTCCATCGCCTCGGCGACCAACGGCCGGTAGCGGATCTCCACCGGGTAGGTTCGCCCGGAGACCTCGATGATCGGGGCCGGCGTGCCGTCGGGCGTGGCGAAATGCTCGGCGAAGCTCTGCGGGTCGATCGTCGCGGACGTGATGATGAGCTTGAGGTCGGGGCGCTGCGGCAGCAGCTGCCGCAGGTAGCCGAGCAGGAAGTCAATGTTGAGGCTGCGCTCGTGCGCCTCGTCGATGATGATCGTGTCGTACTTTCGCAGCAGACGGTCGCGATGCATCTCGTTGAGCAGGATGCCGTCGGTCATCAGCTTGATGCGGGTGTCCGGGCCGACTTGGTCGGTGAACCGCACCTGGTAGCCGACCGTCTGGCCGACCTCCTGTCCGAGCTCCTCGGCGATGCGTTCAGCGATCGTGCGCGCGGCGAGACGGCGGGGCTGCGTGTGGCCGATGTTCTCCCGGCCCAGCTCGAGGCAGATCTTCGGCAGCTGGGTGGTCTTGCCGGAACCCGTCGCGCCGGCGACGATGACCACCTGGTTGTCACGGATGGCGCGCGCGATGTCCTCCCGGCGCTGGCTGACCGGAAGCTCGGGCGGGAAGGTGACTTCGACGGGGATCATGAGCCTTCCATCGTATGACCTCGCGGTGAACGACGGATGCTGCCCGGGTTCGCCTGGTGATCGGCCCGACGGCTGTGGTTGTATCGGCGCGTTTTTAACCGCATGATGTTAGCATCAAAGAATGATCAACGACGAAGGGACGGGGGACCGGCACGCCGCCCTTGCCTCCGACGCGCGCCGCCAGGTGCTCGACCTCCTGATGGGATCGGCCACCCCGCTCGACGCCGCCGCGGTCGCGGCGCGCATCGGGCTGCACGTGACGACCGCCCGATTCCATCTCGATCAGCTCGAGAACGCCGACCTGATCCGGCGCGCCGTCGGGCGCGCGGGAACGCGTGGCCGCCCGCGAATCCTCTTCACCGCTGGACCCGCCGCCCGGGAAGGCGGTGCCCAGCACGATCTGAGCCGGGTGCTGGCCACCGCGCTCGCCGAGGACGCCGACAGCGGGCGGGCCCGGGCGATCCGCGCCGGTGAGACCTGGGCCGAGAGCTACGCCGACGAGCTGCGGGGGAGCGCCGCAGAGGGCATCGCGCCGCTGCTGAGTATCCTCGACCGGCTCGGCTTCGATCCGGAGCTGGTTTCGGCGGTGGAGCCGGTTCCGGTTGCGGAAGCCGAGTCCGCGGCGGACGCCGGTGCCTCCGACGGTGCCTCCGACGGTGCCTCCGACGGTGTCGCCGACGTTTCCGCCCCGCTGATCACCCTGCTGGCCTGCCCGTTTCGCGCCGATGCGCGGGACGCCCCCGACGTCATCTGCTCGGTGCACCTGGGCCTCGTGCGCGGGGTCGCCCGCGAGCTCGGCCACGACCCGGACCAGGTCGGGCTGCGCCCGTTCGTGGGTCCCGAGCTGTGCCATTTGCACCTCGGAAGAGAGTGGGCCGAGCCGAGTCCGCCGGCCGAGTGAGCTCGCAGCCCGACGACGTGAACTGACGCGCTCCGCCTCGCGCCGTCTCGCTTTGCCCTGCCGCCACTGGGAATAACGGCCCGGGAGGAGGGTTAAGTTGGGGAGGGCGGGAACCGCCCGGCGAGGAAGATGACGGATGAACCCGATCGAGTGGCTTTTCGACGCACAGCTGCAGATCGGAACCCAGACCATTCTCTGGCGCGAGATCATCGGCAACGCCTTCGGCATCCTGAGCGCCGTCGGCGGGATGCGCCGTAAGGTGTGGGCCTGGCCGATCGGAATCGCGGGCAACGTGCTGCTGTTCACGGTGTTCCTCGGCGCCGTGTTCGGCACGCCCAACCCGATCAATCTGCTCGGCCAGGCCGGGCGGCAGATCATGTTCATCGTCGTGTCGATCTTCGGCTGGGTCCAGTGGTCCACCCATCGTCGGGGGAGCGCGCAGGCTGCCGTGGCCCCGCACTGGGCCGGTGCTCGCGCGCGCATCCTGCTCGGACTCGGGCTCGTCGCGGGCACCCTGGTGCTCACGCCGGTCTTCCGTGCGCTCGGCTCGTTCGAGCCCGTCTGGGCCGATGCCTGGATCTTCACCGGCTCGTTGCTGGCCACGTACGGCATGGCGAAGGGCTGGACCGAGTTCTGGCTGATCTGGGTGGTGGTCGACATCGTCGGGGTGCCGTTGCTGCTCAGCGCCGGCTACTACGCCTCGGCCATCCTCTACATCTTCTACGGCGCGTTCACCCTCGCCGGCTTCTTCGTCTGGATGCGCGTGCAGCGCCGCGCCCGCAGAACCCTCGCCGTCGACCTGGCGGCCGCCCGGCTCTGACCTGCCCTGACCTGCTCCGCTCAGGTTCGTTGAAGAAAGATGCAGGGAGCGTCCGGCCGGGGACAGCGGCACAATGGAGGCATGTCCAACCACCTCGTCGACGCAATCAGCCCCTATCTGCGCTCGCACGCCGACAATCCCGTTGCCTGGTACGGCTGGGGTTCGGAGGCCTTCGTGGAGGCTCGGCTGCGCGATCTGCCCGTGCTCGTCTCGATCGGCTACTCGACCTGCCACTGGTGCCACGTCATGGCCCGGGAGAGCTTTAGCGACCCGGAACTCGCCGATTACCTGAACGGGCACTTCGTGAGCATCAAGGTCGACCGGGAGGAGCATCCCGAGGTCGACGCCAGCTACCTCGCCGCGGCCAGCGCCTTCGTGGGCGGGCTCGGCTGGCCGCTCAACGTGTTCGTAACCCCCGACGGGCAGGCCTTCTACGCCGGCACCTACTTTCCGCCGCTGCCGTTGCCGGGGCATCCGTCGTTCCGGCAGGTGCTCGAAGCGGTGACGGATGCCTGGACGAACCGCCGCGCCGAGGTCACCGCAAGCGCGTCCCTCGTCGCCGAGGCGCTCGCGGCCGCCGCCGTGCAGCGGGGTGACGGCGGAGCGCTACCGAGCTCCGCCGCGCTCGACCGGGTCCAGGTCGAACTCGTGGGCCTGGAAGACCCCCGCTTCGGCGGATTCGGTGGCGCGCCCAAGTTTCCCGTAGCGCCGGTGCTGGGGTTTCTGCTCGGCCGGCCGGGCGCCGTGGGCCAGGCTCCGGAAGCGCAGGCCCTCGCCCTGCGCACCCTGAAGCGCATGGGTGCCTCGCCCCTGCGCGACCCGGTGGAGGGCGGTTTCTTCCGCTACGCCGTGAACCGGGACTGGAGCGACCCGCACTACGAGCGGATGCTCTACGACAACGCGCAGCTGCTCGACCTCTACACCCAGGCCTGGCAGCTCACCGGCGAGAAATGGGCGCAGACGGTCGCCGAGGGTGTCGCCGGGTTCCTCACGACCGTGCTGCGCCTGCCCGGCGGCGGGTTCGCCAGCGCGCAGGACTCCGAGAGCACCGTTGCCGGTCGCCGCGTCGAAGGCGTCTACTACACCCTGGACGAGGACGCCCGGCTGCAGGAGGAGCCTCCCGCGCTCGATGAAAAGGTGCTCACCGGCTGGAACGGCCTTGCCATCAGAGCCCTGGCCCGCGCCGGGTTCGCCCTCGCTGATCCTGACCTCACGACGGCGGCCGCGAGGGCCGCCGACTACCTGCTCACGCGTCACCTGCGCCGGGACGGAAGCCTCGTGCGGGCCTCCATCGCGGGGCGCACGTCTGCCGCTCAGGCCACCCTGGAGGACTTCGGGATGTGTGCACAGGGTCTCCTCGAGCTTGCTCTGGCCACGGGCGAGGTGCGCTATGCCGCGGCCGCGCGCCGGCTCATCGACGGCACGCTGGGGGGAACGGATGCCAAAACGGTACCGCCCGCCGCCGACATCCCTGGCACCGACATCCCTGGCACCGGCACTCCCGGCACCAGTGCTCCCACCGACGCCGCCACCGCCGGCACTGTCACTCCCGGCACTAACGCCGGCGGGATGCCGTTTCGCGCTCCCGACGGGCCCGACCCGGTGCTTGCCGCGCAGGGACTCGCCCTGGACGTCGACCCGTCGGAGGGGGCCTATCCGTCCGGGATCACGGCGACCGCAGAGGCGGCGAACCTGCTCTACCTGCTGACCGGCGACGACCGCTACCGCGCGGCCGCCGTTGCCGCGATGGCGGCCCTGGCCGAGCGCGCGCTCGAACGCCCGCTCGCCTTCGGGGCGGCCCTGCGACTGTCCGGCATTCTGACCGGCCCCGTGGAACAACTCGTGGTGGTCGGGGCGGACGTGGTCGGGCCGGGGGCAGGGCCGGACGCGGCCGCCCCCGAGCAACCCGCCGCACTGCTCGACGCGGTGCGCCGACGCGGGAGCGGGCTCGTCGCATCCGTCACCGAGGTCCAGGCGCAGGCCTTCGCCGACGCCGGCTTCGAACTGTTCCGCGACCGGGTCGCACACCAGGGTCTGCCGACGGCCTACCTCTGCCGTGACTTCGTCTGCCGCCTGCCCATCACCGATCCGGCCGACCTGCCGATGGCCTGACCGGACGGAGACTGGTCGGCCGGTGGCCGCGCCGGGAACAGAATGGACAGATGGGTATACAGATCAAGCGGGTCTACGACGAACTTTCCGCGACCGACGGGACCCGGGTTCTGGTCGACCGGCTGTGGCCGCGCGGCGTCTCGAAGAAGGGAGCCCGGCTCGACGCCTGGCTCAAGCAGATCGCGCCCAGCCCGGACCTGCGCCGGTGGTGGAACCACGACCGGGCCCGGCTGGACGAGTTCGCGGTGCGCTACCGGGCCGAACTCGACACCGCGCCCGAGACGACGGCGGCCGTGCAGGAACTCCGCACGCTCATCGCCCGCGACGAGGAGACGCGAACGACAACCACGCTGCTCTACGGTGCTCGGGACCCGATGGTGAACCACGCCCGGATCCTGGCCGACTATCTGATCGACAAGGCCTGACCCGGCACCTGAGCGGAAATCGCGCCGGCCGTCCGGCCTCCGCAGCGACCTCAAGCCGGTGACTTCAAGCCGGTATCCTCAAGCCGGTGACCTCATACCAGCCGACCTCACCGGTCGGCGCGGACGACCGGACGGACTCCGGCGATGGTCCCCGAAATCACCATCGGGGCCGGACTCCTGGCGACCGCGTCCAGCATGGTCGTCGGCGCGATCGGGTACTCCCGCCTGGCGTTCGGTACCTCCTGGCTGACAGCCGTCGGCCACGACGAGGAGAGCCTGCGCACAAGCTCGACCGCGATCACCGGGCGGTCCCGTCACCGCGGCGAGCGGGGGACGCAGAAGACGTAGAATAGGAGCGGCGCCACCGCGTTCCGCCGGCTGCTTCGCTCCGGTCTCTGAACCGGTCGTTGCTGTCCGGCATCAACGGACGCACTCTCCCCGGCACTGCGTGTGGTTGCCTCGTGAATGAGCGTTCCCAATTCTTCTCGAGGAGGACCATGGCCACGTTCGATCGCCCGGAAACCGAGCGTCGCTCCTCGAACGAACCGGCAGACAACCTGCCCGTGCTGACGCTGAGTCAGGAACCCGAGCTCGTGCTGCTCTCACCCGACCCGCGCACCCGCCGTTTCGACCGTGATGACGTGGTCGTGCGCAAGGGCGAGATCAACCTGATCAACGGTCACTTCACCCCCCACGAGTCGATGGTCAAGGACCTCCTCGCGGTCCGCGACGCGCTCGAACGGGCCGGCATCGACTTCCTGCTCGTGCGCGGCGACGGGGACCGCCCGGTGATCGCGGTCGACCGCAAACGCCGCAAGAACCTCACCCGCATCCTTGCGGAGGCTTTCGCGAACGAACCCTTCTACGCCAAGCCCCTCGACGGGAATCTGACCCCGGCCCTGCTCCTGGCGGACGGCGCCCTGACGACGCTGCGTGAGTCATCCGTCTTCCGGGTCTACCGACCGCGCATCGAGCCGATCGGCCGCCTGCGCTACGGCGCCGAGACGGCCTTCCAGTTCGAGCTCTGGCACTTCGGCGACGATGAGATCGTCGCGCCCGTCGAGAACTCGCTGATGCGGGCACGTCTGCCGCGTGCGGAGGCCCGCGAGACCACGATCGACCTCTTCGGGCGCACCTGGCGCACCCTGCAACACATGTTCGACGACCTCGCCAGCGACGTCAGTTTCGACATCGACATGGTCTTCTCCTGGGTCGACGGCTCGTCCAGTGATTTCCAGCGTGAACGGGCCAAGCGCATGCAGGCCTATGTCGTCGGTGACGGCGACGATTCGGATGCCCGTTTCCGCCAGATCGACGAGCTCAAGTACGCCCTCCGCAGCGTCTACATGTTCGCGCCCTGGGTGCGCCGCATCTTCATCGCCACGGATTCGCCGGCCCCGGTGTGGCTGGCTGAGCACCCGCGCGTCACCATCATGCGCAGCGAGGATTTCTTCCCCGACCTGAGTGTTCTGCCCACGCACAACTCGCACGCCGTGGAGAGTCAGCTGCACCGCATCCCCGGACTGGCCGAGCATTTCCTCTATTCCAACGACGACATGTTTTTCGGCCGCCCGGTCGGACCGGAGCTGTTCTTCTCGCCGGGCGGCGTGACCAAGTTCATCGAGGCATCCACCCGGATCGGCCTCGGCGAGAACAACACCAGCCGCAGTGGGTTCGAGAACGGCGCCCGGGTCAACCGCGCCCTGCTGCGTGATCGCTTCGGCAAGGTCACCACGCGGCACCTCGAGCACACGGCGGCGCCGCTCCGCAGGACTGTGATGCAGGAACTCGAAGCGGAGTTCCCCGACGATTTCGCCCGCACCGCGGCCAGCCAGTTCCGCTCCGCGACCGATATCTCGGTCACGAACTCGCTGTACCACTACTACGCGCTGATGACGGGGCGGGCGGTCGAGCAGACCCAGGCGCGCTCGCTGTACATCGAAACCACGCTCAAGCTGGCGCTGCGTCAGATGAACGCCCTGCGCAAGCGCCGCGACCAGGACATGTTCTGCCTCAACGACGGCAGCAACCCGGAGATCTCCGACGAGGTTCGCCGCGCTGCCGTGACCGACTTCCTCGAACGTTATTTCCCGATCGTCGCCCCCTGGGAACGCGAGAACCAGCTCGTTCCCGGCCAGGCCGGGCACACGCCGCCGTCTAGTGCAGAACCGGGATCGGTGTGGTCATCGGGGGTTCGCGGAACGCTGGCAGAGTACCCGCGGGCATGATCCGGATGCCGTCGCCGGCGAGCCGGCGCGCGCTCTCCGTCGCGTCGATGTAGTCCAGCGCCGGGTAGTCGCCCAGCGGAACGACCGAGTGCAGCACCGTGTCCGCGAACACGTGCACGAGGTTGAAGGTGCGTGCCCCGTCGCGGCCGCGCGTGCCGCCGACCGGCACATTCAGATCCTGGGTGTAGCAGGTGGCTGACGCCACCGACACCGGAATGCCCGCGAACGTCGCGGTCGAGGAGTAGTGCAGGTGCCCGGCGAGGATGCTGCGCACATCCGAGCCGCGCAACACCTGTGCCAGACGGGCCTGGCCGCGCAACTCGACCGACACGGCCAGGTCGAGCACGCTCGGCACGGGCGGGTGGTGCATGGCCAGAATGGTGCCGTCCGGCGCTGGAACGCTCAGCTGACCGGCCAGCCAGCGCAGTTGGTCGTCGGTCACGGCGCCGTGGTGGTGGCCGGGAACGGAGGTGTCGAGCGTGATCAGGCGCAGGCCGCCGATGTAGTCGACATGGTCGATCGGCTCTGTGGTCGCCGGCTCGTTCAGCAGCGTGGTGCGGAATGCCGCCCGATCGTCGTGGTTGCCCATCACCCAGAAGACGCGGGCACCGAGCCGCGCCGCGGCCGGCTCGACGATCCGTTGAGCGGCCCGGTAGGCATCCGGTTCGCCCTTGTCGGCCAGGTCGCCCGTGATGATGATGGCGTCGGGTCGACCGGAGGAGGCTTCGACCTCCGCGAACAGCTGCGCGAGATGGGCGGTGCTGTCGACCTGATCGTACAGGCGACCGCCGTTCGCAAGCAGGTGGGTGTCGCTGAGGTGGAGCAGAAAATGATCCGGCCTGGGGTATTCGGCCGTTCGAATGTTCACGGAGCATCCATTCGTTGGGGCTAAGGACTCTTCGTTGAGTTCGCCGACTCTACTCTGATTATTTAAGCAGCATGGGCTGAACCTTAGGTGAATGGAACGCGAACACACTGACGAGCCCGGAGGTTTCGCTTCCGGGCCCGTCGTCACCGCTAGATCAGGACGTGGTCTTCTTCGTGCCCTCGTGCACCGGCAACGGCTGCTCGGCCGAGGTGGCTCACCTAGGGATGGGTCAGACCCGAGGTCGAATCGGGGAAGACCGACTTGTCGAAGCTGTCGTCCTCGTGGGGCCCGGTGTTCTCGTGGGCGGCCTCCGTGGCGCGACGCCGTTCCGCCTCGAAGTCTCCCTCCAGACCCGTGAAACCGCCGATCTGTGCTTCGCTCTTTCTGCGCGAATTTCGGGCGGCCCGTGCCTGCCCCAGCTTTTTCCCGACCATCTTTCAGAAGCTACGCCGATACCGAACGGAGTCAACCGCGCCGCCGCGTGCGAAGCTAGAGCGTGCGCACCTCTTCGTCGATCAGCCCCGTTCGCTACCTGGTGGGGGCGTTCGTTGCAATCATCCTGTTCGCCGGGCTCTACCTCTACTTCGTGCGCACCCTTTCCGGCCAGGCCATGGACCAGCTTGCCTTCGACGGCGCGGAGTTCGGACGCCGCAGCGTCACCCCGCTCGCGCAGGAGCTGCTGGATGCCGTTCCGCTGGTCTCCGTCATCGCGGGACTTCTGCTCACCGGGGTGGTGACCGTCGTTCGTCGCAACGTCAGGACCCTGATCGTGGCCGGCGGGGTAGCGTTGGCCGCCGTGCTGAGCACTCAGCTGCTGAAGATTATGCTCCTGACCCGGCCGGACCTCGGGGTGGAGGGCTACGACGGCAATTCGTTCCCCTCGGGACACACAACGGTGGCGGCGGCATCCGCGCTCGCCGTTTTCCTGGTCGCGAGTCCCCGCACGCGCGGCCTCGCCGCCCTCGGCGGTTCCGGCTTCGCCATCCTGGCCGGGGTCGCCACGCTGGCAAACGGTTGGCACCGGCCCAGCGATGTCATCGCGGCCCTGCTCGTCGTGGCGGTCTGGGGTTGCGTGGCCGGCCTGGTGCTGACCCGCGGCCCGCGGTCGATGGGCGCTGCGCCGCGCGGCGGGAAGAACGCCCGCCCGCCCAGAGTCGACCGCCTGCAGCGACGCATCCTGATCCCCTTCGCCGCGGTCGCGGTCGCCGCGTTCCTGGTCACGTACTTCCGCGCGTTCGGCGATACCCCGGGAACCCTCGTCGCGTACATCGGCGGCGTCACCGCGATCGTTGCCGCGGGGCTCGGGATCGGGCTCACGGGCATCCGTCTGTTCGCCCCGCTGCCCTGATCTGACGGCATTTACGGGGGTGTGCCGGGCCGTGCCCACGTGTAACACTGGGGCTATGTCCGTCACTCTTAGAGCGCTCCAGACCGTGGTCCCCCCGACAGTACTGATCCAGGATCAGGTGCGCGACGTCTTCGCCGCCCAGCCGGGACTCAGTCGCCTGGCTCAGCGCCTGGTGACCGCGTCGTTCAACCTGTCCGGGATCGACACCCGGCACACCGTCATCGACGAGCTCACCCTCGACGGGGCGTCGTCCGATCCCCAGTTCTTCGACGCCGCCACGCAGCAGCTGCTCAAGCCGAGCACCCGGGTGCGCAACGAGCTCTACATCGTGGAGGCGACGAAGCTGTTCGTCGAGGCCGGGCGGCGGGCCCTCGAGGCGTGCCCCGGCATCGAGGCCTCGGACATCACGCATGTGGTGACCGTGTCGTGCACCGGGTTCTACGCTCCGGGACCCGACTATATGCTCGTGCGCGAGCTGGGCCTGAACCCCGCGACCCAGCGCTACCACCTCGGCTTCATGGGCTGCTACGCGTCGATGCCCGCCCTACGCACGGCGAAGCAGTTCGTCGACGCCGATCCGAACGCCGTCGTGCTCGTCGTCAGCGCCGAGCTGTGTTCGCTGCACCTGCGCACCTCGGACGACCCGGACACGATCGTCGCCTCCTCGCTGTTCTCGGATGGAGCTGCGGCCGGGATCGTCAGCTCCCGCGCCCCCGCTGCGGGTGAGAAGGCCCTCAACCTCGACCTGTTCGAGACGGTGATCACGCCTATCGGCGAGGGGGACATGGCCTGGAAGATCGGCGACGAAGGGTTCGAGATGATCCTCAGCACCTACGTGCCGCACATCATCGACCAGCACATCGAGGGGGCGCTGGCGCCCCTCTTCGCGCGGGACGTCGCGCTCAGCGCAGTGTTGGCGCCGGCGCTGGTGCCTTCCAGGGTGCCGCCGCTCCTGCCTGCCGGAGTGTCGGAGGGTGTCTCGGCCGGGTCGGTCGCAACCCTGGTCGCCCCGGTTGACGTCGTCCCGGTCACCACACCGGCCACCGCGATAGCGCACTGGGCGATCCACCCGGGCGGGCGCAGCATCCTGGACAAGACCGAGGCGAAACTCGGGCTCAGCGAGGCGCAGCTCGTGCCCTCGCGGGAGACTCTCCGCAGCTTCGGCAACATGAGCAGCGCGACGATCCTGTTCGTGCTCAAGGCCATCCTCGACTCCCCGGCCACGGATGACGGCGAGCGGGTCTGCGCGATGGCGTTCGGCCCGGGGCTCACGGTCGAATCCGGGCTGATGACCGTCACCGCCGGGTAGCGGAAGTGGGCATCCCGTCGATGCATTTCGCTTCGGCGCGCCGATCGTCGCGGAGTCGACCCTTCCTGGGCGTCTCGTCGTTGCGCGTTCCGTCGCTGCGCCGGCGCGCGAGTGACGCCGTCGAGCTCATGGACGACCCCGACTGCGACCCCGACAAACTTGCCAGCACCTACGCGAACTTCCGGTTTGTGAACACCGTGGTGTCGGGGTGGCGCGGGATGTACCGGCGCGACATCCGGCCATTGCTGTCGAAAACCCGGGAGAACACCCTGCTCGACGTCGGCTGCGGCGGCGGCGACGTGGCGCGGGCGCTGGCCCGCTGGGCCGCCCGGGACGGCCTGCGCCTGCGCATCACGGCCGTTGACCCGGATGCCCGCGCGCACGCCTACGCGACGAGCCTGCCCCCTCTGCCCGGACTGACGTTTCGGCGGGCGCTCAGTTCCGATCTCGTCGCAGAAAGACGCCGGTTCGACGTCGTCGTCTCCAACCATGTGCTGCACCACCTCACCGGCGAACAGCTCGGCGGACTGCTCGCCGATTCGGAACGGCTCGCCGCGCACCGGGTGCTGCACGCCGACATCGAACGAAGCCGGTTCGCGTACCTCGGCTTCGGGCTCGGCACCTGGCCGCTCTTTCGCCGGTCGTTCATCCGCGACGACGGGCTCACCTCCATTCGCCGCAGTTTTACGGCGGCCGAGCTGTGCGAGGTGGTGCCGCCCGGGTGGCAGGTGACGCGGGAGCATCCGTCGCGCCTCGTGCTGCGCCGGGAGGTGCCGGCCGGACCGGCGTCTGCCGGGCTCGCGTCGGCCGTGTCGGCGTCTGGGTCGGTTCTTGCTGACACGGCGTCGGCGAGCGTGTCCTTTCCGGTCAGGAGGGACCGGCGCAACGGGCGCTCTCGATCGGGGGAACCGGAAGGCGCGCACGTGCACGAGCGGGGGCAGGCGAACGACAGCGAGGCACGGGTTCGGGATGTGATCGTGGTCGGCGGGGGACCGGTGGGCATCCTGCTCGCCGGACTGCTGGCGGTGCGCGGTGTCGACGTGGAGGTGATCGAGCAGCGCGGCAAGCCGTCGCTGCGATCCCGGGCCATCGGCATCCACCCGCCGTCGTTGCGGGCACTGGATCAACTGGGTGTGGCGGAGGAGGTGCTGGCCCGGGCGGTGCGCATCCGCGGCGGCGTGGTGCGCTCGGACGGGCGCACGCTGGGCCGGCTGGCGTTCACCGAAACCGTCGACCGGATGCAAAGCGTGATCTCTCTGCCGCAGTTCGAGACCGAGGCCGTACTGCGCGCGCGCTTCGCCGAACTCGCGCCCGGCCGGCTGCGCGGCGGCGTAACGGTGACCGGGGTGTCCGAGCGCGGTGATCGGGTCGCGGTCGAGACGGCTACGACAGTCGAGACGGCGAAGCCAGGCGGGACGGGTGGGACGGTCGAGGGGGTCGGGACGGTCGGGACGGGCGGCGAGATTCTCGAGGCTCGCTACGTGGTCGCCGCCGATGGCGCCCGCAGTCTCGTGCGCGACCTACTCGGCATCCGCTGCACCGCGCGCACCGGCGGCGAGACGTACCTGATGAGCGACTACCCCGACACGGGGGAGCATCCCGGGGAGGCCGTGCTCTTCTTCGAGCGGGGTGGTGTGGTCGAGTCGTTCCCGTTGCCGGGAGGCCGGCGCCGCTGGGTGGCCATGACCCCGACCCTGCAGACGGATGCGACGTCCGACGACCTGGCTGCGCTCATCCGTGCCCGCACCGGCACGCAGCTGCCTCCGACGACCGCGGCGGCCAGCGCCTTCTCGGTGCAGCAGCGCCTCGCCACGAGTCTTGTAGCGGGACGGGTCGTGCTCATCGGCGACGCGGCGCACCAGATCAGCCCGATCGGCGGGCAGGGCATGAACCTCGGCTGGCTCGACGCGTTGCAGCTGGCCCCGGCGCTGGAACGGGCGCTGCGGGATCCGGAGGCCGCTTCAGGCGTGCTCGGGGATTACGACCGCCGCCGCCGGCGCAGCGCTCGGATGGCCGCCCGGCAGGCCGACTTCAACATGGCGATGGGCGGACCCGTGCAGGGGCTTCGCCTGCGCGCGCGGAACGGCCTCGTGCGCGCCCTCGCGGCGCCGCCCGCCAGCGCCATGCTCGCCCGCGCCTTCACCATGCGCTGGCTGTAGCTCGCCGCCGCCGGGCGGCCCGGTCTCTGGTCAGCCGCACCGAGAGATACCGGCTAGGGGGATGTTGGTGTGGAGTCCCGCCACAGTCTTGTTTGGGCGTCCCATGAACCGGAGATGATCTCGCCGTTCAGGAGCGGGTTCAGGCATGCTGCAGTGAATTCGAGTGCGGCGTCGAAGTCGTGACAGGCCTGGGGGATTGCTGAGAATTGTCGCATTTCTGCTTTATAACCGGTGGTCCAGGACGGGGATGGCAGGTGCATGGCGCGGGGCAAATCGATTCCTCGGGCTGCGGGGACACCGGCAACCACATACAGGCCATGCTGCAGCCGCACCAGGGGCGCCGTGCTCCGAGAACCTGGCCAGCTGAGCGGCAGTAGCACCAAGACGACGGGCCTGCGGTGTGGTCACCAAACGTCACTGTGAGGAGGTAAGATCCTGCGCGGTACGAAGCACGTCACGAGATTTCATGCTTCATCAATCGCATGTAAACGTTAATATTGAAGTACTCAGGTCGAGATGGTGGTGATCAGGGGGGCGCCCGATGAACACGCCTCGTTGGAGTGCACCCCAGCTGGACGTCAGGTCGGAGTCTAGAACTGACGTCAGATATCGTCGGTTTCTTCATTCCTTGACACTCGCTGGCATGGCTCTTGGAGGTGCCCTGACACCGACAGGGGTGGACGAGGGCGGGACAGGCCCGGGTGACGGGATCGAGCTCAGATGAGCACACTGTGTCGCCGACTAGAGGATCGGGTGGTTCTCCGCGGGCGAGGTGTCTCCGACTATGACGGTGGTGTCCTGGTTCTTCCCCGCGCGCTTGGACCGGTACATCGCCTCATCGGCTTGTTCGAGTATCAGGTCGGGAGGGATGTGATCCGGGACTCCGCCGAGATACAGGATGGTGCCGATACTCCCGGTGACCCGTTTCTGGCTCGCGCGCCCGGTGAGCGGCTCGCGGAGGGCGGCATGGAGTCGTTCGACGACACGGTCCACCTCTTCGGGTTTCACGTCCTCGCAAAGGACCACGAACTCGTCCCCGCCGAGTCGGCCTACGAGGTCGCCGTGACGGACGACCGACGACAGTCTGGCGCCGATCTCGCTGAGCACGCTGTCACCGGTGGCATGTCCCAGTTCATCGTTGATGAGTTTGAAACCGTCGAGATCGATGAGGAGAAGTGCTATCGAACGGCGGTTGAGTCGTGAGAGGGTCACCGCGTCGCTGAGGCGTTGTTGAATGAGGCGACGGGAGGCAAGGCCCGTGAGCTGGTCGATGAGTGTTAGTCGTTCGAGTCGTTGGTGGAGATGGATGCGCGTCAGCACCTGGGCGGACTGACGTGCGAGTGCTTCGTACAGCCCGATGTCGTCCGCTTCGAAACTTCTTGAACGTGCGAAGGAACTGATCAGGACACCGAGCGGAGATGCTTCTTCCGACAACGGCACGGACACGAGTGTCTCCACCTGGGCGCTTCGCATCACTTCGGCGAGCCCTGATGACTTGGCCATGGGATCAGCGCGCGAAAGAATCATCGTGCCCTCGGTGCGGGCCAGTACCGTGGCTGGCCCGTCGCCGGACAGATCGAGCAGTCCCAGCGCCGGATTTCCCGATGTCAGGTCCAGCTTCCCCTCAGCGCTCAGGAGGTACATCGAGACGTTAGACGCAGCGAATGCCTCACGGATGATCTTCGTCAGCTGATACGCCAGCGCGGTGTCGGTAGTGGCTCCGGTCAACACTCTCGATGCGTTCTGCAGCACCCTGATCCGAGTTTCCGACGCCTCCGCCTTGCGTTGGGAGGCGAGGAGCTCTCGCTCGTATTCCTGGCGTTCGCTGGCATCGAAGACGGCCGTCCGGATGGTGACGGGTTCCCCATTTTCATCGGTGGTCACAGTGCTGTTGACCATCATTGGCAGCGCGGTGCCGTTCGCGTGCCGGAACGACACCGCCACCTCTTTCACTTCACCTCGCAGGTGGAGCACCGGGAGATATCGAGTCTCGAACATCAACTGGCTGCCGGGTCGGAGGAACGAGACGAACGGCTGGCCGACGAGCTCTTCGCGCTGATACCCCGTCCACTTCAGCAGAGTCTTGTTGACTCGGATGATAATGCCGTCGATCGTTGTGGAGAGGTGCCCGCACGGCGCGTGCTCGTAGAGGTCCTCGAATATGCCCTCGACCCCACGTTCGCCACCGTCAGTCATTTCAGGTAGGCAAGGATGGCATCCGCTAGAGCGTCGGGTGCCGACAGGTTAGGGATGTGGCCGGTGGCAGCGAGAGTGACCAGGGTGCTCCCTGCTATCTGTTGATGAACGTAGCGCCCCACGGCGGCGGGAGCGACGATGTCGGCGGAGCATTCCAGGATCAAAGTCGGCGTGGAGACCAGGGGAAGGTCCTCCCGATTGTCGGAAAGGAACGTGACACGAGCGAAATGGCGGGCGATCGTCGGGTCGGTACTGCAGAAGTTCTCCGTCAGCTCATCCCCTAGCTCCGGTCGGTCCGGGTTGCCCATCATCAGTGGTGCCATGACCGACGACCAGCCGAAATAGTTCGAATCCAGATCATCCAACATTGAGTTGATGTCCTCGACCTCGAATCCTCCCTCGTAGCCCGGCGCATTGATGTATCGAGGGGATGGGGTGATCAGGACGAGAGCGCCGAAGCGGGACGGGTCACGGTTCGCGGCGAGCACACCAATCATCCCGCCGACAGAGTGACCGACGTACACCACGTCGGTCACGTCCAGCTCATCAAGGATCTCGAGCAGGTCGTCCGCGTACCCGAGCAACGAGTCGTATTTCCAGAGACTGTAGGCAGATGCATCGGAACTGCCTGCTCCAACGTGGTCGAACACGATGACCTTGTAGTCCGCGAGAAAGGCCGGGGTGACCAGTCGCCATGCGCTTTGGTCACACCCGAAGCCGTGTGCGAACACGATCGCACGTCCGTTCGGGTTACCACTCACCGTTACATTGTTGCGCCGCGAGATAGCCGAGAGCTCTTCAACGGCAACAGTCGCCTCCTCGGACGAGGGCGGCCCAGCTTCCATGAGCATGCGCGTGGCCTTTGCTGTTCGGTAGCCCGGCTGACAGCGTGTGTCCCCCGTGGCTTTGCGTCCCCGGCTCGCGCCGGGTTTGCCTGCATGATGAGCAAACGCCCATACGTCGGCTGACTCTATCAGGGGACCCAACCACACGGACCGCGTTCGCTGCTCCCAGTTCTCGTTGTTTTTGCCCTGCCCAATCCGCCGCAGACGCCCGGATTACGACCTCGGCCGGAATCGAGGGCAGCCCCTGCCCGACGACGGGGAGAGGTCCCTCAAACATGGCCGGCGGAGACGATCTCCCCGACGCTCAGTCAAAAACGCGCAGGTGATCGGCCCGCCATACATTCGCGCGGCGACTCTTCGAGCCGGCGATGAATGGCGTGTGTTTGTTGCACGAAAGTGTTCGAGTCCTGCTGATCAGCCCGGTAAAGACATCGTCCCCCCTGGTGCAGCACGGCGGTACCGTCCCCATCAGGCGGACCTGGTCTGGCCGTCGCCTCGCGCGGGCTACCCGCTGGGTCAGCAGTCGATTGGGCCCGCATGCGGCGCTGATCATAATCTTGGTGATCGGTGCCCTTATCGCGATCGTTTCTGGTGACCATCGCAGGAAAACAACTCATTGCCCGCGCCCGTCCTCCGCTGACTGACGCCGTGGGATCGTTCTGTTGCGACCCCAGGTTGCGTATCCGGCCGGCGCCGACTCCTGTCGCCAGGCGTTGAAGCCGTCATCGTCAACCGTCTGGCGCCCCGCTTCCAAAGCTGCGAAAGCGGCCTCGAAAAGCAGATCTCCGCGCCGCTTCCCAATGAGCGTGTGAGCATCGGACGGCTCATCGACGAGATATGCCGCCGGAGGAGTGATCAGCACCAACCTGGCAACACTGAGTGTGAACTGCGCCGCGCAGGCAAGGGCCAATCTTGTTCCCGCTGAGTGAGCCATCAGAACGACGCGATCAAGGCCGAGATGGACACGCAGGTGCTCGATGTCGTCGGTAAGAGATGGCCTGACTTGACCGGGAAGTTTCGAGGGACCCTGCTTTGACGAGTACACGCTGGGAGGCGATGTTCCTTACCCGGGGTTGCCCTTAGATTAACCTTCGGTACTGTGAATGGGATTGCAGAAACTATTTCATCCGTCGAATTCGCATTAGGAGGTCATCATGCCCAACGCCATCGAGACTGTCGACGTCAACGTTCCCGTTACCGTCGCGTACAACCAGTGGACAAAATTCGAGGAGTTTCCAAAGTTTCTCAGTTTTGTTGAATCCGTGACGCAGGTGACCGACACTCTCACCGAGTGGAAGGTTAAAGTCGGCGGCGTGGAGCGCGTGTTTGAGGCTCGGATAACTGAGCAGCACCCTGATGAGCGTGTTGCCTGGAACAGCACCGGCGGCCAGGTTGACCACGCGGGAGTTGTCACGTTCCATAAGTTGGCCGCGAACGAGACACGGGTGACGGTACAACTTGACTGGGAGGCGACAGGGCTGCTTGAGAAAGCTGGGGCCGCTCTCGGTATCGACAATCACGCCATTAAGAAAGACCTCACGAACTTTAAGGAGTTCATCGAGGCGAAGGGAACCGATGATGGTGGATGGCGCGGAGATGTGCAGGCCTGACGCTGCCTGAAGACCAACCCACGACTCGAGATAGTCCGGACCTCACACCAGAGTTCGACCGCTTGAGGTGACGCGACGCTCGCAGCGCTTGGCAGGCTGTCAGAGACATTGAGCCGAGTTTGACCGTGCAGGCCTACCCCGGCGCCGCCGCGTGAATCGGTATCGCTGGTCCCTTGTTCAGTTGTTCAAAACCGTATCTAGATTCGCCACGGGCCAAGCCTGAGTTTTCCAGGGCCGACGATTTCTTCAACATTCCAGGGACACTCCGGCTCCGTTTTCACCTGGTGGCGGTCGCGCGCTCAGTTGCCCCTAACGTGGCGACAGCTTGCGAAGGGCACTGGCTTTATGCGCAGCTTCGGCATCCGTCTTCTCAGATTTCACGACAAACGCAGGGTCATCTTTCGAGGCGTGGAACGCTTTGCCCGCGAAGTCGAAATCGCTCGTCTTCTTCTCGATTACCTCCCCCTGAGTTCGCCCCTGAGACGTTGCCCAACTCACCCGGTCGCCTGTGCTGAAGTCTGTCATTCTTGAAGCATACGGACGGCGACGGACCTGGGCTAGAGGGTTGGGCTGAGTGTCATGTTCCTGTCGGTTCTCGGGGAAGATCGTGCCCGCGCATTCGTTTTCCGTGCATGATTGTCACGCGCTCGATTACAAGGGTGGCGAACCGCTTGTGAAGATCTCTCCACCTCTCAGCGGGACGTGGCCGACTCAGCCGGGCACTGCCGCCCATAATACTCAATTCTTGCCATTTTCTTCTCGAACACCCCCCCTGATGGCCCAATCGCGATCCTGTCGGGGACGCCCGTCGTCGTAGGGGGACACGCACAACCCACACAACTCTGGCCGCTGCAGGTTCCGACTGGATGGAACAGGGCGACGCTTCACCCCGATCGAGGGCCTCCCTTCGCGCAAACATTCGGAAATCTGCGCGGGCGTGGCCGCCGCTCGCCGGAGTTTCCTAGGTTGGCCACAACGTGTGCGCGGATGCTGATGCTGCTGCCCGATTCGGGGTGCAGGTCGGTACGTGCACAACTCCGCCAATTCGGCGGAGCTGCGGTACGGATGCCCGGAACGCCTGGGAGGTTCCGGGCACGCACCAGAATTTGTAGGAGTTATGCACCGGGGCGACGGATGACCCAGGCCGGCCGGGTGGTGCGGGCCGGGCGGGGCTGGCCCGGTCGGGCAGGTCGTTGGGGCTAACTCAGGAGAAACGAGCGCACGGCGCGGCCTGCCCGCAGATTCATGCGGAACTTTGCGGAGCTGGAACCGCTGCTCGTGGAATCTCCTGAGTTAGCCACGGAATGGAAGGCTCAGCTGGGTCTGCGCAGAGCCGGGCCGCACAGGCCGGGCCGCGACGGGCCGCACCGGCCGGGCCGACCGGGCCGGGCCGCGGCTAGCCGACGCTGGCCGGTGGGGTCCGGAGGCCGCGCACTGCAACGTCGCCGACGATCGCGGGGATGATCGGGGTGGAGGTGACCTGGCCGGTGACCGGATCGGGTTCCAGGCCGAGCACGGTGCCGAGCACGGAGACCGCCGCCGCCGCCGACCAGGCCTGCGGGCGGCAGGCGGCCGGGTAGGGAACCGCGGCGGCAACCAGGGAGGACGCGTCGCCCGAGTGCAGTTCCGGCATGCGGTAGTCGAATGATTCGGCCGCCGCGAGCAGCCCCTCGATCAGGATGCCGGCCTCGGCGCCGAAACCGGCGCGCCCCAGACCGGCGATCGCGATCGCGGTGTCGTGGGTCCACACCGAGCCGCCGTGGTAGCTCAGCGGCCAGTAGCCGACGGAGTCCGTCGACATCGTGCGGAGACCGTAGCCGGAGTTCAACTCCGGGGACACGAGCCGGGCGGCCACGAGGGCGGACTCCTCCGCGGAGAGCAGCCCGGTTCCGAGCAGGTGGCCGATGTTGCTGGTCACGGTGTCGACCGGGCGCTTGAAGGCGTCGAGGGCGACGGCCGGGTAGCGGCCGGCGGGCGCGTCGATCCAGAACGAGTCCCGGAACCGGGTCTGGAGCGCGGCCGCCCGGGCGCGCCAGGCGTCGCCGCCGGCCCTGCCGAAGGCGTCGAGCAGTTCGGCGCCGCCGATATAGGCCTCGTAGGCGTAGGCCTGCACCTCGCAGAGGGCGATCGGTCCATCGGCGAGGCTGCCGTCGCGCCACTGGATCGAGTCGCCGGAGTCCTTCCAGCCCTGGTTCGCGAGGCCGTGGCCGGTGATGTCGACGTATTCGAGGAAGCCGTCGCCGTCGCTGTCGCCGAAGTCGCGCATCCAGCCGAGGGCCGCTTCGAGGGCAGGCAGCAGAGCCTCGACCTCTTCGGTGGCCAAACCCCAACGGTAGGCGTCGCGCAGCAGGCAGATCCAGAGCGGGGTGGCGTCGACGGTGCCGTAGTACAGCGGCGGAAGCGACAGGCTCTCGCCGGGCATCGAGTACACATCGGGGCGCAGTTCGTGCATGATCTTGCCGGGCTGTTCCGCGGTCTCGGTGTCGCTCTTGGTGCCCTGCAGCTGCGCGAGCAGGCGCAGCGTGGAGCCCGCGATCTCGGTGCCGAGCGGCAGCAGGAAGCGCGCCGCCCACAGGGAATCCCGGCCGAACAGGGTGAAGAACCAGGGGGCGCCGGCGGCCAGGAACGGCTCGGCCGGACTCGTCGTGGTGGCCATCCGCAGACCGGTCAGGTCGTCGAGCGCACGTGCCACCCAGCGTCCGAGGCGTGCATCGCCGGAGCGCACCGACACCCCGGACCACTCAGGCAGCCCCGATGCGGCCTGCACCACGGTGGCCGCGTGCGCGATCTCGACGGTCCACTCCACGGTGACGCTGCTTTTCGCGGGCACGGTGACCGACCAGGTGCCGGTGACCTCGGTGTCAGCCTCGGCGGTCGAGCCGGTCAGCACCCCGTCGACGCTCACCCCCACCAGCGCCGCCACGGTGTCGGTCGACAGACGGATGCCCCCGCTCGCCTCCGTCACAACGACATCCGGTGCCGCGGGCAGGTCCACGCCCCCGAAAGCGTCGCGCTCGGCGGCCCCCGCGAGGCCGGCCTTCACGGTCTGCATATCGGCGAAATCGGGCGTCAGGCGCACGGACACTGTCGTGTCGAGAGCCTGTTCGAGTCCCGAAATGATTTCGATCCGTTCGGTCAGGCGGCCCGCGGTGACCGTGCGGGTGACTTCGAGCCGCAGTCGGGGGTCGGCGGTGCGGTCGTCGAGGTGGCGGAGCAGCGACGTGAAGGTGACCTCTCCCGCGCCGCGCTGGGCGTGTCCGATCGCTTCGCCGGTTCGGCCGCCGATCAGCAGGGACCAGCCGGAGAGGATCCGGGTGTCCGCGTGGTACAAGCCGTGGATGGGTTTGTCAGTCTGCCCGTCGGACCGCGACCACGCCTGGGTCGGGGCCGCCAGAACGATGGCGGAGTCATGGAGCAGAGGCTGGACGGGGTGAGAGAACATGAGCGAGGTACGACTCCAGAGGGGTTGTGGTGCGGATCTGCGGAAGGAACAGAAGGAACGGGAGGAATGGAAGTAGTGAAGGAACGGGAGGAAAAGGGTGGAGAGGAGGACTACTCCTTCACCGCCCCATCGGTGGTGTTCATGATGCGTTTCTGGAAGATGAAGAACATCACCGCGACCGGGATGGTCATGATCGCCGCCGCGGCCAGCTTGAGCGGGTATTGCGTGCCCTGGCTGAGCTGCCCGGAGGCCAGTGACGCCACGCCCTTGGTCAGCGTCGTCAGCTCGGGGGACTGCGTGGCCACGATGAAGTGGGACAGCTCGTTCCAGGACCCTTGGAACGACAGGATGATGATGGTCACCAGGGCTGGCCGGGCCATCGGCAGAACGATCGACCAGAACACCCGGAAGGTGCCGGCCCCGTCGATGCGGGCCTGCTCCTCCACACTCGCCGGAATCGACTCGAAGAAGTTCTTCATGATGAAGACGCCCGCGGCATCCGTGAGCAACGGCACGATCATCGCAACGTAGGTGTCGTAGATGCCGAGCTGGTTGATCACCAGGAACTTCGGGATCAGGAGCACGACCCCGGGCACGCTCATCACGGCGATGAGCAGCGCGAAGATCACGGTGCGGCCCCGGAAGTGCAGCCGCGCGAGGGCGTAACCGGCCAGGGAATTGAAGAAGACGCGGCCGAGGGTGACGAAGACGGTGACGATGGCGGAGTTCTGGAACCAGACCGGGAAGTCCGAGTTGAGGAACAACCTCTCGTACGCGGCCGTGGACCAGGTTTGCGGCAGCAGTGACATGGGATTGCTGGCGGCATCGCCATCCGTTTTGAAGGAGGTGGCGACCTGAATCAGGAACGGTGCGATGTAGATCATCGCGAGCACGATCAGGATCGCGTACAGCAGCGACCGGCCGGCGATCGCGCGGGTCGGCAACTGTTCCCGGCCCAGGGCGCGCAGGCGTTGGGAGGGAGAGACGGTGCGCTCGCGGGTTCTCACCGTGGTGCTCATTTCGAACCTCCGGATGTCGGAATCGGCAGATACGGACGCATCCGCCGGGCGGAGACCTTGCGTTCGGCCAGCAGAGCGCGCTGGAACAGGGTAAAGGCCACGATGATGACGAACAGGATGAAAGCGATCGCGGCGCCCTGGCCCCAGGCCTGGTTGGTGAAGGCGGCCTGATAGGAGAGATAGGCCGGAGTGAGCGTGGTCTTGCCTGGTCCACCCTGCGTGCCGGTGTAGATCTGGTCGAAGACCTGCCAGGCACCGATCAGGCCGAGGGTGAGCACGGTGAAGAGGGTCGGCCGCAGCTGGGGGAGGGTGACCCGCCAGAACCGCTGCCAGCCGTTGGCGCCGTCCATCATGGCGGCCTCGACGACGTCGCCGCTGAGGTTCTGCAACGCGGCGATGAACAGCAGCATGAACGTGCCGCTGGTGGTGAACACGGCCATCAGGATGAAGGCGCTCATGGCCACGGATGGCCCGGCGAGCCACTCCCAGAAAGAGATCCCGAGGAACGTGTTGCCGGTGAGCGCGGCCGGGCCGGTCTCGACGCCGAACGCTCCGAGGATGTTGTGCAGCACTCCGCTGGGGTCGTTGAACCAGTTCGGTCCGTTGACGCCGATGAACGCCAGCAGTTTGTTGACGGCGCCGCTGGCGCTGAACAGGAACAGCCACAGCACCGTGATGGCCACCGAGCTGGTCACCGACGGGAAGTAGAACGCGGTGCGGAAGAAGCCGCGGCCGCGCAGGATCTGCCGGTTGACCAGCACGGCCAGCAGCAGCGACAGCATGGTCTGGGCCGGCACGACCAGGAGGACGTACCAGGCGTTGTTACGCAGCGCCGTGCCGAAGTCCTGTTCGGCCAGGCCGCCGCCGCCGACCAGGGCGGAGTAGTTGTCGAGGCCCACGAACGACACTGTGCCGCTGAAGGGGCTGCCGCGGCCGTTCCAGTCGGAGAAGCTGACCCAGAGGGCCATCAGCACCGGGATGACCAGGAACAAGCCCAGCAGGATGATCATCGGGGCGGTGAAGAGCCACCCCGAGGCGGTCTCGCCGCCCCGGATACCGGAGCGGCGAGCCGTGCGTGCAGGCGTCGACATGGTGGACTACTTCAGCAGTGCTTCGAGGTTGTTCTGCACGGAATCGAGAATCGCCTGCGCGTCCCCGGTCTTCAGCGACTCGAGCTGGGCGTTCAGGTCGCTCGTGACGTCAGCGGCGCCCTTCACATTGGGCACGCCCGTGGCGTAGTCAGCGCTGTCGAGGAAGGCCACCAGGGTGGGGTTGGCGCTCTTCCAGTCTTCGGCGGCCGACTTGATAGAAGGCATCGGGCCGAATTCTTCCGAGAAGGTGAGCTGGGCGTCCTTGCTGGTGAGCTGTTCGACGAGCTCGAGCGCGCCGGCCTGGTTGGGGCTGTCGGCGGCGATGCCCCAGCAGTTGGTGAACTGCAGGGTACCCTGGCCCTCCGGGCCTGCAGGCAGCTCCGCGACCGTGTAGTTGACGTCGGGGAAGTCGCTCTTCATCGCGCCTGTGATCCAGTTGCCCTCGATGGTCATGGCCGAGAGCTGCTTGCCGAACGCCTCGCCACCCCAGCCGGCACCGATTTCGCTGGCGTAGCTCATCACTCCGTCGTTCAGGAGGGTCTGCGCGTATTCGAGGCCCGCGACGTTCTCCGCGCTGTTCGCGGTGACCTCGGTGTTGTCTTCGCTCATCAGGCTGCCGCCGGCCTGGGCCATGAACGCGCCCAGACGGGCGTATTCGCCGCCGAGGGCGAGGCCGACCTGGCTGTCGGTCGTGAGCGTCTTGCTGACGGCCGCGAGCTCGTCCCAGGTGGTGGGGATGTCGGCATCCGTCAGCCCGGCCTGGGCCCAGAGGTCGTCGTTGATGATCAGACCCAGGGTCGAGAAGTCCTTCGGCGCGCAGTAGAAGTCGCCCTCGTACGTGAAGGAACTGACCAGGCTCGGGTAGAAGTCGTCCTTGTTGGCCAGATCGTCGCCGTAGGCCAGGAGCGAGCCGTTCGAGGCATAGCCGGCGAGTGCATCCGTCGACAGGTAGAAGACGTCGGCGGGCTTCTGGGCCGCGAAGCCCTGGGCGAGCTGCTGGTTGAGGTCGCTGGCGACGCTGACCTTGGCGTCGGTGCCAGAGGTCTCGGACCAGGCGGCCACGGCGGCGTTGACGGAGGCGGTCTCGGCGTCGCCGCTGGAACCGATCAGAATGTTGAGCCCCTGGGTGGAATCGCTCGTGAGTTCTCCGCCCGAATCGGCGGTGTCGCCGCCGAAGCCGGATCCGGAACCGCACGCGCTGAGGGTGAGGGCGCCGGCCACGGCGAGCCCGGTTCCGATCAGCCAGCGGGAGTTGCGTCGTTGCATCTTGTTTCTCCTTGAGTCGCGCATCGATGCGCGTTTGCTTGTGTAAAGGTCACGATAGCTGAATTTATTTGATCGATCAAACTTTTTTTTGATCGATCTAATCACCGTGTTTCCACGATCCCTCGAGACGCGGTATTCTGTGCAGAACAATATTTGATCGTTCAATTCACGGGGGCAGGCGCGTCCGGCAAAGGCGTGGGGCAGGAGCGGCGATGGGTGGGTTCCCCACGGTGACGGATGTCGCGCTCGCGGCCGGCGTCTCCCGGCAGACCGTCTCGAATGTGATGAATTCGCCCGGCATCGTGCGCACCGACACCCGCCAGCGGGTCGAGGCTGCCATCGCCGAGCTCGGGTACCGGCCGCACGCCTCCGCCCGCCGGCTGCGCACGCGGCGCAGCTCGACCATCGGCATCCGGCTGGATCCGATGATCGACGGCATCTCCGGTTCGGTGCTCGACCGGTTTCTGCACGCCGTGACCGAGCAGGCCGACGCGCAGGGGCTGCGGGTGCTGCTGTTCACGGCCACGAGCCCCGAAGACGAGATCATCCAGTTCCGGCGCCTGAACGACGGAGCGGATGTCGATGGTTTCGTGCTCACGTCGACGTTCGCCGGCGACCCACGCACCCGATGGCTGATCGAGAACGGCATCTCCTTCGTCACCTTCGGGCGGCCGTGGGGAGTCGACGATATGAACGACCCGCAGCACCTGTGGGTGGATGTGGATGGCTGGTCCGGCCTGCACGCCGCCACGCGCACGCAGCAGGAGACCGGAGCCCGGCGCATCGCCTACATCGGCTGGCCCAGCCCGTCGGGCACCGGCGACGATCGCCGACGAGGCTGGTACGACGCGATGATCGAACGCGGCGACGTCTCGGAGCGGGACTTGGCCGAGCTGGAGATCGTCACCACTGACGGCGTCAGCCAGGGCACCGCGGCCATGCAGCAGTTGCGGCAGAACGCCGGCCAGATCGATGCCGTGCTCTGCGCGAGCGACTCGCTCGCCCTCGGGGCGATGATCGCGAACCCCGAGCGTGTGCCGGTCATCGGCTACGACAACACCCCCATCGCCGCCGCGATCGGGCTTTCCAGCGTCGACCAAGCAGTGGACGAGGTGGCCGCCGGAGTGCTCGAACTGCTCACAGGAGAGTTCGGCGGCAAGGTGCACGGAGCCCCCGAGTCGGCCGAACCCCGGCACCGGATGGTCACGCCCCGGCTGGTCGTGCGCGAGTTCGCCGCCATCCCGATGGACGTGCCGCGGTAGCCGCTAGCATGGCGCCATGACGCTCCCCGAGGTTGTCGGACTCCCTGTTTCTGTCCCAGTCCCAGTCCCTCTCGCGTTCGCCCTGCCCGACGCGTGGAACCTCGCCGGTCATACGGCCCTGGTCACCGGGGCCGGCAGCGCCTCCGGGATCGGATTCGCCGCGGCACGGATGCTGGGTGAGCTCGGTGCACACGTCGTGCTCACCGCCACGACCGAACGCGTGCACGAGCGAGCGGCCGAGCTGACGGAACGGGGCATCGCGGCATCCGGCATCGTCTGCACCCTGCACACCGAGGCCGGCGCACTGGTGCTCGCCGACTCCCTTGCGACCGCTGGGCTGGCGCCCACGATTCTGGTGAACAACGCGGGCATGGTCGCGGTCGGCGACGCCGAGATGCTGCACGGCGACGTGAGCACCACGTTGCCGGACGAGTGGGACCGCGGCCTCGCGATCAACCTATCGACCGCCTTCCACGCCACGCGCACCGTGATCGGCTTCATGCACGCGGCGGCCTGGGGGCGCATCGTCACAGTGTCCAGCGTGTCAGGGCCGGTGATGGCGTCGCGCGGGGACCTGACGTATGCGGCCGCGAAGGCCGGTCTGGCCGGGCTCACCCGGGCGCTCGCCGTGGATGAGGCCTGGCTCGGCATCACCGCCAACGCGGTCGCACCGGGCTGGATCGAGACCGGGTCTCAGCTGGAGAGCGAGGCAGTCGAGGGCGCGCTCGTGCCCGTCGGGCGCAGCGGCACGGCTGCCGAGGTGGCCTCCGTGATCGCCTGGCTGGCCTCGCCCGGCGCGTCATACGTCACCGGCCAGACGATCGTCGTCGACGGCGGTAACAGCGTGGCGGAGGAGCGCCGGTAGCGGCACCGGTCCGTCAGCCGGTGCGGCAGCCGGTGCAGCAGCCCGTGCAGTTGAATAGACGGGTGACTTCTGCACTGATCGACCGGCTTCGCGCCGACCTTGCCGCCGCCAACTTCTCGGTCTCGGCCCTCACCGGCCTGTGGGGGATCGAAGCGGATGCCGCGTTGCGCCGCAACCAGCGGGTCCCGGCGCTGCGGGGGCTGGACGGTCTCCGGGAGAGGCTCGGGCACGCCGAACCCTGCGCCACACTGGCTCGCCTGTTCGTGCTCGGCCTGCCCGTCGACCGTGCGGATCTCGATGCCGCCCTCCCCGCGCTGGGTGCCGCCGGGGCCGAGGAGCTCGGCCTCGTGGTATCCGTCGACGCCGGTGTCGCCGCCGATGTCCTTCCGAGTGTCGGCCCTGTTGGTTCCGGTGCATCCGTCGCGGCCGGCACCCTCCGCCCGCTCCTCGAACTGCGGCCCTACAGCTTCGTCGACGCGCATGGCGCCGGGAGCTGGTGGATCGTGTCCGACCTGGGAGAGCTCGCACTCGGCCACCCGCTCGGTGAAAGCCATGTGCTCGGGGTGGGTGGGGCATCCCTCACGTTGACCGGGCTGCTGATCCCGACCCCGGTGGCCAGCGCCCTCGACCTGGGCACCGGGTGCGGAATCCAGGCCATGCACGCGTCCCGGCACGCCGACCGGGTGGTAGCCACCGACATCTCGGTGCGAGCCCTGGAGCTTGCCGCGCTCAACGCGGAGCTGAACGAGATCGGGAATATCGAGTTTCGCCTCGGGAGCCTGTTCGAACCGGTTGCGGGGGAGCGCTTCGACCACATCATCTCCAACCCTCCGTTCGTGATCACCCCGCGTGTGCCGGGAGTGCCGGCCTACGAATACCGCGACGGCGGCCTGGTCGGCGACGCGCTCGTCGAGGCGGTCGTGCGCGGCGCTGCCGAACATCTCACCCCCGGCGGCGTCGCCCAGCTGCTCGGGAACTGGGAGTACCACGCCGACCAGGATGCCTTCGAGCGTCTGGCCGCCTGGCTCGACGCCCCTGTCACTCTCGTCACCCCTGTCACTCCCGCCTGGCTCGACGCCCCTGTCACTCTCGTCACCCCCGTCGCATCCCCTGCATCGCCAGCTTCCGCCCCGCTGCGCCCTGACGAATTCGACGGAGATTTTGCCCCAAACAGCCCGAATTCGGCGCGTATGGTCCCTCTGGGAGCAGAATCTCCGTCGAATTCGCACACGCCCGGGGCCGCGGGTGCCGCCGGGGCCGAGGGTGCCGCCGGGGCCGAGGGTGCCGCCGGGGACGAGGGTGCCGCGGGGGCCGGGCACGCCG